>CABUBG010000015.1:0-30775 GCA_902489785.1 uncultured Porphyromonadaceae bacterium | reverse complement strand
AAGAGTTTACGATAATCAGTTGACGCTCTTTTAATTATTTTCGTCGAACTCACGTTAATATAAGGTGTGAACAGACCGACGGCAGGGTCAACGGACGGGAGTATCACGGTCTGGTCTATTTCGCCACCGACGACAACGGCAATACAATAGCATCGCCTTTCAAGGCATCGCGCCTCGGCAAGTTCGCCAGCCGCACGGCGATTGACAGCTGTATGGAGAGAGCGAAAGACAACATCGACATCCGTCCGACCAAGCAATCCGTATCTGAGGCAATGGCGGAATCTTCGGGTAAGGATGATTTCATCGCCAGACTCAAAGAGAGGAACATCGACCTTATTCTGCGCCATACCGATACCGGGCGCATATACGGCGCGACATTCATAGACCACAATACAAGGACTGTCCTTAACGGTTCGCGTCTGGGCAGACAGTTCTCCGCCAACGCTCTTGAACAGTGGTTCACAGCCGGAGAAAAACCTTCGGTTGTACCTGTTCAGCCGGATACCCGACAGGAACAACCGCAGCCTGATACTCAACCGTCTCAACCCGACAGCCGGCAACCCGATTTTGGCAACGCTCAATCCAATACGGCAGGGCAACAGACAACCGGCGGCACATCTCAGGGGCAGCGGCCCGGTCAAGGTCAGGCACAACAGCAGTTCCGGCAGGGCGACACATCGGCTTATGACGGGATGCCTTCAATTCCCGGTCTTGATCTGTTCCATACCGGCCCCGGATTCGATGCGGAGGAGGAAGCCTTCTATCGCGCCATGCAGCGGCGTAAGAAGAAAAAACGCCGTGGCCCCAGACTGTAATTTTCAACTTCAATTTCAATATATTATGAGCCAACAGGAAGACGACCTCCGGGCGTTAGCCAAAATAATGGACTTCATGCGCGGCATAAGTTTTGTACTTGTGGCCGCGAATATGCTTTGGTTCACGGGCATAAAGACCGTGGAAAGCGGATGGTTCTATACCACCGCGTACAAGATACTGAACAATCTGGACAATGCCTGCGGACTGTTCCACAATCCCAACAACGCAAAATGGTTCGCGCTTCTCCTTCTCGCCCTTTCGTGTTTCGGCACGAAAGGGGTCAAGAAAGAGAGCATCAGGTGGAAACATATAATAATCGCCATCACCGCAGGTATGTTCCTCTATTTCGGTTGCTGGTGGATGCCGGCCAAAGAATGGCTTTACTCCTATATAATATGTACCGTCACGGGATATGTGGCGTTGCTGTTCGGAGGCGTATGGATGGGCCGTATGCTGAAAGGCAACCTGATGGACGACCGTTTCAACAACGAGAACGAATCGTTCATGCAGGAAACGGAACTGAAGACCAACGACTATTCCGTGAATCTCCCCACTCGTTTCTACTACAATAAGCGGTGGAACAAGGGATGGATAAACGTGGTAAACCCGTTCCGCGCCACAATAGTCCTCGGCACTCCCGGTTCCGGCAAGTCATATGCCGTAGTGAACAACTATATAAAACAGTGTATAGAAAAGGGTTACAGTGCTTATATCTATGACTTCAAGTTTCCGGATCTGTCTGTCATAGCGATGAATCATCTGAACGCGCACAAAAAAGATTACAAAGGAGTTGTGCCTGAGTTCCGTGTGATCAACTTCGATGACCCGATGCGCTCACACCGGTGCAATCCGATAGCCCCGGAGTTTATGACAGACATTTCCGACGCATACGAGTCGGCCTACACCATAATGCTCAACCTTAATAAAACGTGGGTGAGCAAGCAGGGCGATTTCTTTGTGGAATCCCCGATAATACTCCTGGCCGCTATAATATGGTTCCTCCGCATATACAAGGACGGCGAGTATTGCACCTTCCCTCATGCGATTGAGTTCCTATGTCGGCCATACGAGGATATTTTTCCGATACTCACATCGTATCCCGAACTTGAAAACTATCTTTCCCCGTTCATGGACGCCTGGCTTGGTGGGGCGCAGGAGCAGCTTCAGGGTCAGATAGCGTCTGCGAAAATTCCTCTCACGAGGATGATTTCCCCGCAGCTCTATTGGGTCATGTCCGCCAGTGAGTTATCGCTTGACATAAACAATCCGGAGCGGCCTAAGATATTGTGTGTCGGAAACAATCCCGACCGCCAGAACATCTATGGCGCCGCACTCGGCCTGTATAATTCCCGCATCGTCAAGCTCATCAACAAGAAGAACAGGCTCAAATCCGCTGTGATAATAGATGAATTACCGACGATATATTTCAAGGGTCTGGACAATCTCATCGCCACTGCGCGAAGCAACAAGGTTGCCGTGTGTCTCGGCTTTCAGGACTTCTCGCAGCTTAAACGCGATTATGGCGACAAGGAGGCGGCGGTTGTGATGAATACTGTCGGCAACATCTTCTCCGGCCAGGTTGTCGGCGAAACAGCCAAGACACTCTCTGAACGGTTCGGAAAGGTATTGCAGAAGCGACAGTCCATATCGGTAAACCGGCAGGATGTGAGCCACTCATTCAACACCCAGATGGACAGCCTTATTCCTCCGAGCAAAATATCGACGCTGACACAGGGTATGTTCGTCGGGGCAGTCAGCGACAATTTTGACGAGCGCATTGAACAGAAGATCTTTCATGCGGAAATCGTTGTTGACAACGACAAGGTCAAGGCGGAGACCGCGCGATATGCGGATATTCCGGTCATAAACCCTTTCATCGACAAAGCAACCGGAGAGTGCGTGATGCAGCGCACCATACAGGACAATTACGACGGCATCAAGAGGCAGGTCAAGAAAATCGTCTTCGACGAGATTAAACGCATCGCAGCCGACCCGCTGTTGAAACATTTTCTCAAACGCCGCTGATTCATCAGCGCACACAGTCTGTTCGGCGAAAGTGTAACACGGTACATTTTCGCCGAATATATATTTGTAAATTCCGAAACCATACGATATTGCCGCTTTTTTATTAACTTTGTAGATTATTATGGAGATTGAGCAAAGAAGGAAACACTATACGCTGTTCATAGACGAGTGCGGCGACCCGAATCTGGAAAAGTACGACAGGACTTTCCCGATGTTCACATTGTGCGGCATACTCGTGTCATCGGATAAACTGAAATGGCTGGAGAATGAAATCAACGGTCTGAAAAGGGAGCTTTGGCAGGACGAGAGCGTAATTTTCCATTCCAGAGAAATCAGGAATCACAGCCGCGCTTTCGTCAATCTGCTTGACACGACCGTCAAAGAACGGTTTTATGAACGCATAAATGAGATACTCGGCACCGAAGACATCTATGTGATAGTTTGCTGCTGCATACTGAAAGAGCCGTTTGTAGAAAGATTCAATACCGGGGAGGATGTGTATGGTCTTTCACTCAAATATCTGATTGAACGTGCCATTTTTCACATGGACGACTGCGATAACGGCAACTGCAAGCTGTCAATAATTGTCGAGCGCCGCAATCCCAATCAGAACCAGATGCTGTTGAAATATTACAACGGACTGCGTGTGACAGGCACCAAATGGATAACACCTGAGCGACTGACGGACCGAATCAAGAATTTCAAGTTCCAGTACAAAGCCGACAACATCATCGGATTGCAGGTTGCCGACCTTATTGCATATCCCATAAGCCGGTATGTGCTTAATCCCGAAAGACCGAATCCGGCATTTCAGGTAATCGCCAAACATATCTACACCTACAAGGGGGCGAGATTGGGATTCAAGATAATACCTCATTAACAATCCCATTAAAACTTTTTCTCCGAAAAATGCGTTAGTTATTTGTGGGATAAAGATTTTATTCTTAACTTTGTATCCACAAAGGGTAGTTTCCTCTTTAACGAAATACTTCGAGTGCGAAAGCAACGATTTTAGAAACCGACAGTAGTCGATTGGAAAGAGCGGCAACTCGCCGCTCTTTTTTCAAACCCTTAAAGATAATAAGCTCCTCAGGCGAGTCGCAAGACAGCATACTTGAGGAGCGTCCTTCATTTTATAAGGCAGGGAGCATACCGGATTGACCGTATGCTCCCTGTCTCTCTTACATTCTTCTTCCGGCGTGCCTCGGTATTCCTGTTTCCGGCACGGCACTGAATCTGCGCGGGACAGCATAGTCTGTGGCCGGTTCCGCGACCATACTCTTTTTAGCGTCCTCCGATTGAGAGGGCGCATCGACTGTCTGCGCGGCGGTCTGGCTGTTCTCAACACCGTCTTTTTCCTCATGGTTTGGCGCAAGTTCAGCCGTAATCTTTCGGTCAAGCGCGGCAAGTTCGGATTTGAGCTGTTTCAGTTCATCCTCCTTGCCCCACGGCTTCGAGATGATGGCTTCGAGCTGAGGAACATCGGCTTTGAGTCTGGCTGTCCGTTCCTCATATTGTGCTATGATGCCCGGTATCTTCTCCAGAGCGTTGACAAAGTTCATGCAGGCGGCGTGTGTGTCGCTCATGGCGATGAAGCCGTTGTTGAACTTGTATTTGTAGTTGCCTTCGACAACAAAGCGGTTCTGGACTACCTCTTTACCGTCAACGAGAGTGCGCTCCGAGATAATGCTTATCGGGAAACCATAGACCTCGCCGACACGGACATATTTGCCGTGGGTATCGGTCTTGCGAGCCAATCCTTGCAGATGGATGCCCATGTTCTGCTCGTCCTTATACTTGCAGTCATCAAGTACAAGGCTGTTGACTGGATTGCCGTCCTTATCTCGCTGAACAACCGCCTCGTACCGGGCATAGTCTGCTTTCATTCTCTCAATCGCAGCCTCGTTGTTGGCAATGTCGTGGCTGATGGTCTGGAGCCTGAACCGGGAATCGCTGATGCCCTTGTTGAAGGATTTGCGCTCACTCTCCAACGCCACAATGCGCTTTTCGAGTTTTGCTTTCTCCAACAGGTCTGTATTTCCGCTGAGAATAGCCATGTATTCCGAGAAATTCATGCCGTTCTTCTCGTCCATTGCGCCCTCGTCGATGGTTCTCGCTCCGAGTGCGCCGGATTTGAGCTGGTCGATGAATGTCGCCTTGCAATGAAGAAGATTGAACTTATAGGAGTCCAAAGATTTCTCAACAGCATAGATGACTACATCCACCTTATTATCAGCATATAACTTAGCAATCTCGTTCCCGGCGCGTATGGCTCTGCCATCCCTCTGAGTAAGGTCTGACGGCCGCCACGGCGTGTCAAGATGATGGATGCAAACCGCTCTGCGTTGGGCATTTACACCTGTTCCAAGCATACTGGTAGAGCCAAACAATACACGGACATCACCATTGTTCATCGCCTCAATTACAGCTTTCCTTGACCTCTCTGTCTTACACTCCTGAATAAAGCGTATTTCATGCGCGGGAATACCGTAATCCTCAATCAGTTTGCGCTTGATTTCGGAATATACGTTCCACTCGCCGAGTTTATATGTGGATAAATCGCTGAATACAAACTGTGTGCCACGTTGCGCGTCATACTTGTGATAGTATTCCGCTATCATACGGGCGCAGTGTGAGGCCTTGTTATTCGGATCATCTCCATATTCAGGGTCAATCATACGCATATCCAGTGCCATTTTGCGGGCATAGTCGGTAGCGATAAGCATCTTCGCCTTTTCCTCGGTCTCGCTCAACGGGGCGCGTCCGAGGATAGTGGCGTCGCCGCTTTCGGCGAACTTTATCAATTTCTCGATGAAAGCCTCCTGCGCCGGTGTCGGTGGAATATTGTGGAGGATCTCATGCTTGTGCGGACGGTCAACGCCGACATCCTCCGCCGTGCGGTAGTCGGTTATCTCGTTGTAGAAAGCTGCTAACTCCGGCACTTTGATAAAGTACCTGAAACGCTCCTTCTGAACAATATTATTCGTGACATTGAACTCAAAGTCGGTTGTCTTTTTGGCAAAGATTGCCGCCCACGCATCGAAACACCGAATCTCCTGCCTTTCAAGTTCATTCGGGCGAAGATACTTGAACAGCAGATACAGCTCCGTCAGACTGTTGGATATGGTTGTGCCACTTAGAAAAGTGGCTCCGAGGTCTTTGCCTGTACGCTCCTGAATAGTGCGGATTGCGTAAAGAAGATTCAATGCACGCTGTGAGCCTTCCGAATTACCCAAACCTGCAACTCTATCATGTCTGGTGTTGAACATAAGGTTCTTGAACTGGTGCGATTCATCAACGAAGATATGATCGATGCCCATCTGTTTGAAATCGACGACGGCATCCTTGTTCTGCTCCATCTGATACTGGATTGTTGCTATCTTCGCGGTCAGGTTCTCTTTACGCTTTATCAGACCTTTGAGCATACCACGGCTTATGTCATGTCCCTGCTCCTTGATGACATTGAGGTTTTCCTCGACCGTATCAAGTTCCGCCTGAAGAATCTGCTGCTGCATCTCCGGCGACTGCGGTATCTTGCCGAACTGGTCGTGCGACATTATCACGCAGTCATAGTCGTTGTTCTTGATATTGTTGAAGAAATCCACACGTTTGTCAGCCTTGAAACTCTTTTCATCGGCGAAGAGGATGCGGGCATTGGGGTAAGCCGACTGATAGGTCATAGCTATCTCGGCAACGTTGGCTTTCAGACCGATAATCATCGGTTTGTGGGCCAGTCCGAGACGCTTCATTTCATGCGCTGCAATGCACATTATCAGCGTTTTACCACACCCCACCTCGAAATCACAAATACCACCTCCGTTCTGTTTCAGCATCCAGATACAATCTTTCTGCGAGGGATAAATGGAGCTGATTCCATAACGGTCTCCGAGCATTTTCATGTTCAAATCCGGGAATGTCTGATGGCTGCCGTCATATTGCGGACGCACGAAGCAGTTGAACTTGTCATTATAGAGGTCAACGAGTTTTTCCTTGAACTCCGGCGACTGGGCTTCCAGCCATTCGCTGAATCCATTGCGTATCTCGTCAATCTTGCTGTTGGCAAGCTGTATCGCCTCGTTGTCCGGCACCTTTATGTCGTGGCCGTCGTCATCTTTGCCGATTGACTTCTTTATATCAGGGACGGTATTATGCAGAGCATGTCTGAGAAGGCTTATACCGTCGTAAGTACGGTAATAGCCCCTTACACAAAATTCCTCCCATATCTTCATGTTCTTGCGTGGCGCGTCACATGAATACTCGTCCATTGAGGACGAATAGGCAATCTTTATCTCGGTCTCATAGAGATGACTCATATAAGCCGAGTATATTCCGGTCGGGATCCATCTCTCACCGAAGTTGAAATCAAGCTCGTCGAACTCGATGCGGCGGGGGCGGGCTTCCTCCAATGCTTTGAGAGAATCCCGCGACATGGCAATGAATGGCTCTATGCCGTCATAGCCGGGAAAGCCTTTTATCCGTTCTTCCTCCCGGTCAATCCACGCCTTGACAGCCTCGGCTTTCGCCACGACATTGCCGGCGATGAATCGGTCTTTTATCTCGTAGTTCTCCACAAGGGGATTATAATATATGTGTCCTTCGAGGTTTTGAGTGAGGGTGTCCTCATCCATATCCACCAATGACGACATATATTCGAGATTGACCCCACCGTATTTGTTGAGCGATGCGGTCAGTGCCTCCATTGGTGTATCGACACTTGTTACCTCGTCAACGGAGAAGGAAACAGGATGGTCAAATATGTCCGCCTTGACAATCATCCCGTTCTCGCTTCTCTCCAGCCCCAGCGTGTCGCGCCCGTTGGCATCGCCCATGATGAACCGGACATTACGTTTGTCGTTCAGATTACCGTATCTTTCGACAAACTCATCATAATACTGGTTGAGGTGTTCGCGCAGATGTTCGCTTGGCTCATGGGTCTCCGCCTCATAATTATAAAGCTGTTGGTATGTTTCCGATATGGTTATGTAAAGCATGGCGCGTTTCTCCTGTTCGGGTTTCATTTCAAGAGGGTTGAATGTCGCGCCGGTCTTGCGGACATCCGAAAGGACTCCGACCATACCGTCCTACACCACCATAGAGCCGTTCTTGTGGAAGAACTGAATATCCTCCGAGAAAGGACGGGGCGACATATCGCGCTCAATAGGTATAGCCGTTACCTTTTCGGTACGGTTGAGACCGCTGGGGATGAAATCTCCTTCTGTCTTTTCGATGTAAGTCTCACCGGCGGCGATGCCTGCTGCCTGTGCCGCTTTCTGAGCCTCCTTTTCAAGACGCATTTCCTCCATCTGGCGGTGGGCAATCGACATCATAGCCTCATAAAAACCGTTGATAGGCGGATTGTCGTCCCAGTTCAAGGCACCGTAAAATTCCAGCTCCTTCTCGCTCAGTTTGCGGAATGCCGGGGCCTTTACAGGCTTGGCTTCAGCGCGTGGCGCAGGTCCGGTCTTTTCTTCCGGCTTCTCTTTATACTGGCGTCGGCTGTTCTTTTTCTGTATCGGCTCCAGTTCTCCGAAAAGATTGTACGCAAAAAGACGAGGGTCAGGATTATCGGCATAATCCGGCCCACCGTCGGTTTCTATCTCTTTGGCCGGTTCTGTTTCGGGTGGGTCAACGGGTGCACGTGGTGCTTCCGGCTTCGGCTCAACCTTCTTTTGTGCCTTATCTTGCGGAGTGACTACCTCGACAACCTTCATTTTCTGTCGATTCTCTTTGGATTCCTCGCAGAGAGCCACTTGTTTGCCGGCGGCAATAAGTTTCTGGAGATAGGCATCAAGCGCGTGTTGCGGAAATCCAGCCAACTCAATGGAGCCGGCGTTCCCGTTCAGCCTTCTGGTAAGGGTAATTCCCAATATCTCGGAAGCTTCGACCGCATCCTTGCCGAAAGTCTCGTAAAAGTCACCGATTCTGAAAAGGACCAGCGCATCAGGATGTTCTCTCTTTATTCCCTTGAACTGCGCGATCAGAGGCGTATCTGCCATTTTCGATGTCGTGGGCGCGGGTTTCGGTGCTTCGGCTTTCTTCTCAGGAGTCCTTTTCAGCTTAGGGTCTTCCAGCTGCTCACATATAGCCACGCGCTTACCTGCCCGAACAAGTTTGGGTAGATAGACATCGAGGGCATGATGTGGAAATCCCGCCAACTCAATACGGCTGTCTATTCCGCTTTGTCTGCGGGTCAGCGTAATACCGAGTATATCCGAGGCTTGCACCGCGTCTTCGCCGAAAATCTCATAGAAATCCCCGACACGAAACAATAAAATCGCATCAGGATGTTTCTTCTTCATTTCCTGATACTGTTTGAGCAACGGCTCATTTCTTTGCTCAATCTTATCAGCAAGCGGCTTCTGTTTCGGTGGTTCCGGCTTGACTTCGGGTGTCGGCTTTACCTCCGGCTTCGGTGTCGGAGTCGGTTTTACAGGGTCGGGCGTAGGCGGTTTGATACCGTTGGAATTATACAGTTCGAGATTCAGACGAAGATGCAACGAGTCATCGAGCGCAGTCCGCAAATCATTGGCTATGCCGTCAACACCCCCGTCATGCTTATAGATGATTGCCGGTTTGCCATACTGGTCTGTGCCAACTTTGGCATCCGTGCATATCACATTCTGCGGAAATGCCTGAAAAAACTTGTTGCCCGGCACCTTCGTACCCCGGTCAACTACCGACTGAATGAAGAATTCCTCATCTGCCGATAACGCTTTCTTTCCCGTATGCTTCTGGAGTATAATCAGGTCAGACCCCGCATCGGTTCCGGCATTGTCGGAGAAAGTATTGTTTGGCAGTCGCAGAGCCGCCACAAGGTCTGCGCGTTTCACAAGCTCCATGCGCACGAAAGGGCTGGCGGCGTTCACTAGTCCCTGTGAGGCTATGAACGCCACAAGACCACCCTCGCGCACTTGGTCGAGAGCCTTCAGGAAGAAATAATTATGAATCGTCTTTGTCGCCTGACGGTAGGCAATCTCCTTGCTCACCGCATACGCAGGGTCTGCAACCGCAAAATCCCCGAAAGGAATATTTGAGGCCGCCACATCGAAATAGCCGTCGAAGTCGCGCTCAATCTTCTCGAATCCCTCTATACGGGTCAGTATCGACGGATGCAGGGCTGACAGGATTTTGCCCGTGAGCAAATCCTTCTCATACGCCAGCACTTCCGCACCGGGGTAACGGTCATTGCGCAGGAAAGAATCTATGAAGGCACCCTGTCCGGCGGACGGTTCCAGAAAACTTTTTACCTCAACGCCGGAGTATTTCAGAGCATCCGAAAGAGCGTCCACAACGGGTGTCGGCGTATAAAACGCCGTCAACACCGATGCTTTCAGCGAGTCCATATACCGTGCAAACTCCTTGTCATCCTTTGTATAGTCGTGGATAAGGCGGCGTAGTTCAACCGTGGGCATGAACAGCTCGATGTCCGATTTGCTCCACTTGGCAGCGTCTGACAGCTCGTTTGCATCGTTGAGGATACATTTCAGACCGCCGAATCCGGCGTACTTTCTCAGCACCTCCCGTTCTTCGGGAGTCTGGGCCGAGCGTCCTGCAACACCGAGGCGCAGGGCAAGCCGTATCGCCTCGATGTTGTCACGCATTGTCTGAAGCCGGTTATAACTCATAGCCGTCCAGTTTCTCGTTCAGGATGCCGAGAAGCTCCAGACGCATCGCCGGGTAACCCTCCTTTTCAAGAAAACCGCCGTCCGCGCCATACTTGTCAAGTATAGCGTTTATCTCCCTGTCTGATGCGAAATGCACAGCCGTCACTTCCCATACAGACGGGTCAAGACGCAGCCAGCAGTCTTCTTCTATAATATGATATATTATGTCGAAGCGTGAGACATACAGCTTTTCAAGCAGTGTCCGCATCGCAAGTTCATGGCAGATATAAGGCGGTCTGCCTGATGCGAACTCTCCGGTGTATGTGTCAAGTGCGTCATCGACGCGGTTCTCTATGAATTTCTGTGTGTTCTCTTTATCGAAATGATGTTCTTTAAGATGCTCACGGAGATAGCCGATATAGAAATCCGGCTCACCGTATTTTTTCGGTGTTTCCATTTCAGTGTGGATTTTCCGATGGCTTTGCCCTCCTGCTTTTTGATTATGGAGGGAATGGCCGGCTTATGCGCCGGTAAAAAAGTAGGCGGGTTTCCCTCCCGCCTACTGCCACTTTATCCACAGCCAGAACGAAAATAACCGTTTTAAGACTGTGATTCAGTGGCTAAATTAGTCATTTATCCGCAGAGTGCGAAATAAATCCGGGATTTTCAGTTCTCATTCGCTCTTTCCGGGGCTGAAAACATCGAGGATGTGGTCTGCGACGACAATATAGAGCATTTCTTCCTCCCGTGAGAGGTCAACGGGATAGAGTCCGGTTACCGTTACGGCATGGAGCGCGTCAGTGTCGTCGGACCATACGCTTTCGGCTCCTGTCACTGACACCGAAGTCGCCTTCTTGCCCAGAACGGGATGATGGCGCAGGTTGGCGAATGTGTCCCCGACGGTTGCCGTCAGCGAGAGGGGGAGCGTGGATGTGTTGCCGGAAGGATAACTGATGAGTCCCTTGTTATAGAGGGCATACGCTACCCCGGCTGTTTTTGCCGGCGCCCAGCCCCATAGTGTCAGGGCGGCGGCTTTGAGGTCCGCCATGCACCACAGTCCCTGCGATGGTTCCAGCCCGGCATAGTCGGGTTCTATCGGATGCGCCCCGATTGTATGTTCCGCAATCGCGTTGTCATGGAACTCTGCATAATATTCGGGAGCGTTGCCGCCGTTCTCCAGTGATGCCACAATCTCCTTGCGGGTTATGGATGTCAGCCACATCCGCACGACGGGACGGTCGATGCCGATATAGTTGCTCAATGAAGTGAATATCACTTCTCCGGGAGCGGAGGGCTTCATGGCGTTGACGATTGTCGCGGCGTTGCGCCACAGGCGCTGTATCACGCCTATCTGGGCCTCGTCCTTCTCGCTGGCGCGGCGATTGCCTTTACCCTTGCTGTCCTTTCGTACAGAGAAGTCGAAGTTGGCGGCAAATGTCTCGTCAGCCGTCATGTCCGAGGACACGGTGAACTGGAATTTGCATTTGGGACGCGAGGAGATGATGCCGCCGCCTGTCCATGTGACGGCAATCTGTCCTTTGCCGAAGTATCCTTTGTGGAGTACGTTGGCGCCAAGTGCCTGTGCGATTGTCTTTGCCACGGTGCGGCTTTCTGTGATTATAAGTATATTATTCATTATTTTACGGTTGTTTTTAGTTTTGGATGTTGGATAAAGTGGACGGGGCTGTGCGGGAGGTCACATCTTGCGCCCCTTTGATTTTTTCTGTTGGTTCTCGTTCTTCGGACCGGTCTGTCCTCTGTCGAGTGGCTCCTTGATTTTCTTTGTCGCCTCGTCGGTCTTTCCGTCATTGTTGACAGCCATCTGGGTGCGGCTTTCGTTGGCAGGAGTTATCGACTCAGCTTGACGCGGATCCTTGAAGGAGGTGGTGGGACGCTGCTTGTTCATGTTGAATGTCAGATAGACGGTGCAGGGTTTCCCATCTTTGTCAACCATATTGTCGAGGACCACGGTCTTGCCGGCGACATAGTCCGCCTGCTGCTTCTCGGTCATCGGCACTCCGGCCCATTTTGTGATGGGCTTGATTTTACCGTCCTGTGTGAGCCATGTGGATTTTTTCTGACCGTTGCTTTCACTCTGCGCCTGTTTCTGAGAGGCGTATGAAGGGACAAACTCCACATCGCGTCTGTCCGCGCTTACCTGAAGCGTGACGGTATATTTATTGCCCTTTCGGTCAACGATCTCCTTGTCCGGAATGGCTTTGCCGCTTTTGAGGGTGTTGATCTCTCCCATGTCGAGCTTTGTCTGCCCGATGGTGTCCTTGACGAATACGGACTTGGCGGGTACGCTGAGTATCTCGTTTGTCTGGCGGTCGATGCTGATGAACGATGGGATGACCTCTCCGGTCTCCTTGTCAACGACATCGGCGAGCCTTCCGAGGTTGCCGGTTGTACGGAGGTTCTGCTTGTCCTCGTCCGTGAACTTGACTCCGTTGAACTCCTGATCGAGATTCGGCTCCTTGCGGATAAAATGGGGTACGACCTTGATATTCCCGTTGACATCCTCGCGGAATGACAGACGCGCTTCCAGCGAATACTTCTCGCCCGCGAATGTCGGGGTAATGGTTACCAGCCGGGACTTGCGGTTGTAGAGCATCTCCTTGAGGTCTCCGCTTTTTTCAAGCGTCTCACGGTCTATGCCCCAGCGGTCTTTCAGACCTTGCCAGTCGATTCTGGATTCGTCTATCGCATGGCTGTTGCGGTTCGTCGCCTTGACTTCCACTTTAGCCTCGGAAAGCATGGCTTTGTTCGCCTCCGGGTCTTTAAGCGCGTCTTCGACGACCTGTCCGACACTGTTCACGTTGTCGGCATCTACTTTGAAGAAACTGAACATCGAAGGGTTCTTGCACTGCCTCACGAAGTTGGAGAGAAAAGCCTCCAGCGGGTTCTTGTGGATATTGAATACCACGAGATCGCTCAGTTTGGCGGACTTCGACGGCGCCATATCCGGTGTGCCGTCCTGTTTAAGACCTTTTACAGCGCCTGTTTCTCCCGTCTCGTTGTTGCGGGCGATAAGCACCTGGTCTTTTTCGTTAGTCTGGTCTTGTGCCATATTGTAATTTCACTTATGGTTGTTTTTGCGGCGGGATTCCGCCGTCTCCGAAATAGTAGTCAAGGACATCGGCCGGGAGATATGAGATCGGGCCGTTGGGAGTTTTCTGAAAGTACGGCAGGATTCCTTTGGCTCTAAGATTGTACTGCTGGCGAAGACCGAGGCCGAACCTGCGCTCCACATCTTTCGGTGTCCATCTTCTCGGCTCCTCCTGCTGACAATTCCCTTTGGTTGTTATCTTCTGTTCAAGAAAATCCATTCTTTCCAGAACTGTCTGAAGGAGACCGAGGACGGTTTTCTCAAATTTCCCGTTCATACCAGTCGTGTCCTTGATTTTATGGTACGTCTTGACAGTATCCTGTCGAGTCCGGAGCGGTGCCAGCCGAGGCCGTGATGACTTATAATGTCAATTACTTCTCCGAGGATGAACTTTGTGTCGCCGTTCTCGCGCAACACGCGGAAGCCGTATTCCTTTATCCTGCGGTATGCGGTTCTCTCACTTACGCCGAGGAGTGCCTGAAGCTCCTGACGGTCGATTCTGTATTCGCGTTCCGCATCGGTGAGTGAACGGTGTTCTTCATCTTTGTTCTGTCTGATGGCTGCCGGCGAGTGAACCATTTTATGAATGATTGTCGCCAGCGTTGCGACAGTGCCCCGGAGATCCCTCAGTTCGGCTCTCATAGCACTTAATTCGCTGCTTGAAACGGTTACTGTTTCAGTCATTTGAAGTAGTGATTAGGTGTTAGGGAGCCTATCTGACGATTTCGCTCCAATTATGTTTATTGTTTTTTCGGAGTGGCACAGTATCTGTGCCTTTTTAGGATGGCTTTGCATCCGGGAGGGGGTCTTTGATTATTTATCATTGTCTGTACTGAATTTAATTATCTCTTATGACGATTTTCAGTGATAAAACGCTGTATATGTGTCTGATTCCCTGACAGGTGTCTGCCGTTGTCCTGCCAACATTCTGCCAACGCGCAATATCCGGCTGTCATCGTCGTTTGTTAAACTTGCCGTTGCAGTAGTACCCCACGGAATTGCCGTTCACAAGTCGTGTTTCCGCCCATTCCCGCAGTTCCGATATTTTGAAATGCAGCCGGTGCCCGAATTTGTGATAGGGTATGTTTCCCGCAGATGTTTCTTTGTAAAGTTGCCCTTTGGCTATACGGTAGCCGTTGGAATTGAGAAACTCCAAAGCTCCCTCTATGTCAACCGATTCCGACTCATGTCTGGGTTGCAATGCGGCAAGTACCTTGTCGAGGCAACCGGACACGGCAATCTCTATCATCTCCCTGACCTTTTCGACAGGGAGAATCACTAAACTTGTATTATCCATTTATCGTAAAAGCGGACGCTGCGGTTTGTATTTATAAAAATCCCACGTTCCTATGTGGTGAATGTGTCCAATCAGGACTGATATGCTTATATAGTTTACAGGGTTTGGCATACCCGCGAATCACGGGGTTCCCGCAGCACAATAAAAACAACAATGTCACCAACTGTTTTGATTTTATAAATATGCTTATGGCAGGAGATTGGCATTATATTGTCATTCGCAGGGCATATATGGCAAAAGAACCGACAAATCATTACGATTCATCGGTTCTTTCAGACTATTGAAGTATAATTTACTCAGCTGCCTACGGCACTGAATTTGATTTCTCCGAGCGAGTCTATTGCATCCTGTTTCAGGCTGTCAACGACATGGAGATACCGTTCTGTCATTTTGAGCGATGTGTGGCCGAGAAGACTTGATACCGTCTTGATGTTGGCTCCACGGTTCAGGACATTCACTGCAAAACTGTGGCGTGCGCAGTGCCATGATATTTTTTTCTTGATGCCCGCCAGTTTAACCCATTTGCCCAGATAGCGGTTGCAGGTATCATAAAGCGGCACCTTAAATATGCGCTCGTCGTAATCGTCGCTTTCCGGCTGTCCGATAAGACGGATAAGTGTGTCGTTCAGCGGAACTATAACCCAGCTGCAATTACTGTGTCCCTTTGTTTTCTGCTGCTGGAAACGCAGCGTCTTCGTGGTATAGTCCACGTTGCGGTAAGTCAGCTTGCTTGTGTCGCACCAGCGCGCCCCGGTATAAAGACCGAAAATGAAGGCCCGGTGTATTT
This sequence comes from uncultured Porphyromonadaceae bacterium, assembly GCA_902489785.1. Classification (GTDB taxonomy): domain Bacteria; phylum Bacteroidota; class Bacteroidia; order Bacteroidales; family Muribaculaceae; genus Paramuribaculum. Next base: position 15,137 of record CABUBG010000015.1, on the reverse strand, counting down.
CGGTTTTCTCGCCGTCGAAACGTGTCGCCACAAGACGGTCTATTTCTTCGGGGAGAAGAATCTCCTTTTGCAGTGTCATGTTGTCGTTCTTGATGACGAAGCCGCGGCAGGGGTTCTTCTTGATGAGGTCTTTGTCAACAGCGGCGGTAACCATACGCTTGAACAGCCGGAAATAGGCTTTCGGCCCGTCGCCCCGTCCGTTGGCTTTCAGGTATTCAACAAACGCACCCACCATTTCGGGTGTGAGCTGTTTCATCTTCAGGCTGTCCTTGAATTTCTCGTATCTCGGTGTGGAGGAAAGGAAGTTGATGAATTTTTTGAGTCCGCGAAGCTGCACATCCTGAATGTGTTTGGTAAGGGTCGGGGATTTGCAGAACTCACGGCAGAACTCGATGAAATCATCGTCCATCTCCTTGCGAAGACGGTAACCTTCGCGGTCTTCGAGGAATGTCTGCTCACGCTCGAAGCGTATCTTCTCGGCAAGCGCGAGTGTGTTCCTGTTCTGCAAACGCTCCTGCGGGGTTCTTGGATGCAGCCAGATGTAGAGATTCAGATTTTCCTTCTTACGGGTATGTTTGATTTTGAATTTGGGTTTGCCCGCCATTGCCCCTTCGGTGTAGAACACCTGCTCACCGTTCTCGTCAAGTACGGGAGTCTCGGTTCTTCCTATGTAGTATTCCAGATAGAGGCTGGCGCGTCCGTCGCTCAGTTCGGACTGTTGGAGCTTGGGATTCTGTTTCTTGCGATTTTCTATTTTTGCCATAAATCATGAATTTTCCGCAAAGATAAGCGGGGTCATAAGATTTTGAAAATCGCCGTTTACAGTCCTTAACAATTCACTTGTCCCGAATGTTCTTGAAACGGGGTACAAAAGGTGTACTTTTTGAGAAAATCGCCCCATTTGCAGGCAAATCGCGGAAAAACAGCATCTTGCTAATCCGTTTATCAGCTTGCTTTTAATTTTATCCACGCTTTTACCGTTTTATATCGCGGAGAATTACAAAATTTGCATTAATGCAGTGCAATTTAAGGCTTTTATAAGATAACTTTTTCGTGTGGCAGGCGTTATCTTATTAAGATAACTCTAAAACATTGAAAATATGAAACGTATAGCTTTACTCGCACTTGTTGCAATCCTCGGTTTTTCAGCTCTTTCGGCCCGCGATCTCTACAGCCGCGACGCTTCGTCGCTTCCTCAGGCTGCGCGTATGACCATCAGCAAATATTTCAAAGCAGATGTGAGCCTTGTGAAAACCGATAAGGAGCTTGGTCGTGTCAAAGATTATGAAGTCGTTCTCACCGACGGCACCGAGATAAAATTTGACCGCGACGGCAACTGGGAAGATATTGAGACAGCCATGAAAAAATCAGTCCCCACGGCTATTGTTCCCGAGGGAGTGGCCAACTACGTTAAGAAATATCATAAAGGTCAGCGCATAATAGGTATCGAACGAGACCGTTCGGGCTACGACGTGGAACTCTCCAGCGGCCTTGATCTGAAATTCAACAAAGCCGGCGAATTCCAGCGCTACGACGACTAACGTTGGAAGCCGGCTGTTAATCAGCTGAGGGCGACTCTGCGCCGGGGGCTTGGGGACGGCTTTTCTGTTTGTTCCGACGGCGTCCGCCGCGGTGGTTCCGGCGTTTTGGCCGATCGTCTGAATGCCGGATGCCATCGTGTGTCGGTTCGGCATCCGACGGTTGGGCTGCCGCAGGTTGTGCCGTGGTTTCCGGCTTTTCTTTGGCGGGGCGATCCTGGCGGCGGTCATGCTGACGGGCGCGGTTGCCGCTTTTGTTTTTGCGGTTGCGCTGGCGGTCGCGTGATCTGTCTTTCTGCTCGGAGGGCTGCGAGTCCCGGTCGGCGCCGTCGATAGCGAGACGCTCGATGCGTTTGCCGAGGAATCGTTCGATATCAGCCCAGCGGCGTCGGTCGCGTTCGCTTACTAGTGTCAGCGATTCGCCGTCGTTGTCGGCGCGGGCTGTGCGTCCTATGCGGTGTACATAATCCTCGGCATCGTGGGGAACGTCAAAATTGACCACCATTGTGATGTCGTCGATGTCGATGCCGCGGGCCACGATATCGGTGGCCACGAGGATGTCGGTGTGGCCCGATTTGAAATCGTGCATCACTTCGTCGCGGCGCGACTGCTCGAGGTCGGAGTGCATCTCTCCGATTTTGAAGCCGGAGCGGCGCATGTCGCGGGCGAGATCCTTCACTTTCAGCTTTGATGAGGCGAAGACTATTACGCGTTTAGCCTTTGAGTTGCGAAGCATTTTCTTGAGTATCTCGGCCTTCTGCGGCTCGTAGCAGAAAGCCACGCGCTGATGGATCTTGTCGGCCGGACGCGACACCGCTATTTTCACTTCGGCCGGATCGCGGAGGATGCTCTTGGCCAGCTGCTGGATTTTCGGTGGCATAGTGGCCGAGAACATGAGGGTCTGACGTTCGGCAGGCAGATGTTTGACCACCTGCATGATGTCGTCGTAAAATCCCATGTCGAGCATGCGGTCGGCCTCGTCGAGGATGAAAAAGCTGACGCGCGAGAGGTCGATCTTGCCCATCTGCAGGTGGGCTATGAGGCGTCCGGGTGTGGCGATGACTATGTCGGCGCCGAGCAGAAGGCTTTTCTGCTGCTGCGCGAATGTGGCGCCGTCGGTGCCGCCGTAAACGGCCAGCGAACTGATGTTCATGAAATAGCCGAATCCTTCGAGCTGACGGTCGATCTGCATGGCAAGCTCGCGGGTGGGAGCCATGACGATGCAGTTGACGGCGTCCTCGGGGAATTCGCCGTCGGCCAGACGGTTGAGCACGGGCAGAAGATATGCCGCGGTCTTTCCGGTACCGGTCTGGGCCACGGCTATGAGGTCGCGGCCTTCAAGGGTGAGCGGAATGGTTTTTTCTTGTATGGGGGTGCACTCGCTGAAACGCATAGCGTCAAGGGCGTCGAGCACATCGTAGTTTAAGTCTAACTCGTCGAACCTCATCGGTTGGAATCAATAAATAATAAAAAAGCTTTTTCGGCTGCAAAGGTAGTAATAAATGCTTAATTAGGCAAGGCAGCGCGGGATTAGCTTTGTAGCTAATTTAGCTATGGTAGCTAAGATAATAGGCGAGGGCGCGCGGGGCGGTCAGTTGAGCTGGGGGTTGCGGGGGTGGTAGAGCCAACCGCGGAAGGAGGGGCCAAGCGCGCGCACATGGCGATGCCAGTAGCCTTTTTCATTTCCGGCAAGAGCCTTGGCGGTATCCGGTATCTCCGTCACGGCCCATACATGGTCGCGGATCTCCTGGTCGAGCTGATCGCGGCTCCATCCGCTGTAGCCTATGAAAAAACGGATATATCCGTCAATGTCGCAGCCGGAGTTGACATAATCGAGCATTGCTTCAAAATCGCCGCCGATGTATAATCCCGAAGCTATTTCGCGGCTTCCGGGCAGAAGCTCTCCGAGCCTGTGCACGTAATAGAGCCGGTCGCACGACATCGGGCCGCCGCACCACACCCTGATTTTTTCTTTTCGGCTCACACCTTCGACAAGACCCTGAAGCGTATAGGCCGTCGGGTGGTTGAGCACGATACCCATGGCTGTCGATGCGGGAGCATATTCGACGAGGCAGATCACCGCGTGGGCAAAGTGTTCTTCCTTGAGGAAAGGCTCTGCCACGAGCAAAGCTCCCGGGTGGGGCATGCCACTGGAAATGCGAATGTTGAAGAGAGTGTCGTCGTAGTTGATCATGTCGTAGGCGGTTTTGAGGCGTGTTGAGAGGATTATTCTCTAAAGATAGTCCGAAGGTTGCCGGTATGCAATTTTTTTGTGTTAAAAATGCTTCTTTGTTGCCGCATTTGCAACAAATGATTCGTTATGAGGGTTGAAAATAATGTAATTCGGGTAAAATCCGAGACGTAATTTGTGATTAAATTTGCACATTGTTTAACAAGATATTATCAACAAACCTATTATGAATCTTTTGGATATAAAATCAGCGTCCGACATTAAATCGCTTTCAGTCAGCCAGCTCGAGGATCTCGCCTCGGAAATACGCAGCGCTTTGCTGATGAAGCTCAGCCGTCACGGAGGTCATATCGGCCCCAACCTCGGCATGGTGGAAATGTCGATAGCCCTTCATTATGTGTTTGATCTACCGACCGACAAAATCATCTACGACGTGTCGCATCAAAGCTATGTGCACAAGATGCTCACCGGACGTATGGACGCCTTCGTCATTCCGGAAGATTATGATAAGGTGACCGGTTACACCAACCCCAAGGAAAGCCCGACCGACATCTTTACGATCGGCCATACATCGACTGCCGTCAGCCTTGCCGGCGGTCTGGTCAAAGCCCGCGAGCTCACCGGAGGGAAAGAAAATATCATAGCCGTTGTGGGCGACGGCGCGCTCAGCGGCGGCGAAGCATTTGAGGGTCTCGATTTCGCTGCCACGCTCAAGAGCGGTTTTATCATTGTGGTCAACGACAATGATATGTCGATCGCCGAAAACCATGGCGGCCTCTATGAAAACCTCCGTCAGCTGCGCGAATCCGACGGCAACGCCCCATGCAACTATTTCAAGGCGCTCGGTTTCGACTATCGCTATGTGGCCTATGGCAACGACATAGCATCGCTCGTCAAAGCATTTGAAGATGTGAAAGATATCGATCATCCTGTGCTCTTGCATGTGGCCACTCAGAAGGGCAAGGGATATGCTCCGGCCGAAACGTTCCGCGAACGCTGGCATTTCGGCGGCCCGTTTGATATTCCTACGGGCAATCCCCTGTCGGTGAGCGAAGCGCCTGACTATGGCACACTGACAGCGGAATATATGCTCAACCTCATGAAGCATGATCCCACGGTGGTGGCAATAACGGCCGGAACGCCCGGTGTGATAGGCTTCACGCCCGAGCGACGCAAAGAGGCCGGCGATCAGTTTGTGGATGTAGGCATCGCCGAGCAGGAGGCTGTGGCTCTCGCTTCGGGTATCGCAAAGGGCGGCGGCAAGCCGTTCTTCGGCGTCGTGAGCTCGTTCTTGCAGCGTGCCTACGACCAGCTGTCGCAGGACCTGTCGATCAACGGTTCGCCTGCCGTGATAGGCATTTTCTACGGTACTATCTGCGGCATGAACGACGTGACGCACCTCGGCTGGTTTGATATAGCTCTCGTAAGCAACATCCCCGGCATAGTGTATCTGGCTCCCACCTGTCTGGAAGAATATATGGCGATGCTCGACTGGGCGATGAAGCAGGACAAACATCCCGTTGCCATCCGCGTGCCGGGATGCAACGTGATGAGCACGGGCCGCAAATATCCTTCGGATTATTCCGATATCAATGCCTACTATGTGGCTCATCGCGGCGAAGGCGTGGCAGTGATAGGCGCAGGCGCTTTCTTCGGTCTTGGCGAACAGGTCGTTGCGCAGCTGAAAGGAAAGGGTATCGACGCCACGCTCATCAATCCCCGGTTCCTCAGCGGCCTCGACGATCAGCTGCTTCTCGAGCTGACCGAGGATCACAATCTTGTGGTGACGCTCGAAGACGGCGTGCTCGACGGCGGCTATGGCGAAAAAGTGGCCCGCTTCTACGGCCAGATGCCGATGCGCGTGAAATGCTACGGCATGAAGAAAGAGTTTGCCGACCGGTATGACTATGGCGAAATACTGAAAGCCAACCACCTTACACCCGGTCAGATCGTCGACGACATCATGGCGCTTGTCAAGGATTAACCCAAACAGTGCTCATATTATATTATTTACATCAAAACCAAACTTTCATGATGAAAAGTTTGGTTTTGATGCTTTGTTAGCTTATATTTGCAAAGTTTAATACCAATTAATCCCATTTTATTATGCAAAACCAACCAACTCCGGCTCGCGGTCAACAGATTGATTTCGTAGCCCCCCTTCACAGGCAAATGTGGCCAAGCGCTTCAGTTCATCCTCCTTGGTTCTCTCGTTTTTAATCTGCTGCTGGTAATACTTGGCCCGCTTGCAGAGATCACTTCAAAAGCATACTATATCATCATGATGCTTCTGTCGTCGAGCCTTACAATCTTCGGCTTTTTCCAGTTGTTTTCCACCACAAAATCAACTTGCCTCAAACGCACGTCGATACTCTTTATTCTTGCAGAAGTTCTTGTGCTTCTCGGCATTATCACTGTAGATTCGGGTATCGGAGTCTTATATAATCCGAGCCGCTTGATTTCAAACAGCGTCATTTTGTCGATCGGTGCGATTCTGTTCATTATTTCTCCGGCTGTTCTGATCGGTGATGACCGCATCACGACTTCCAATTTTGCAAAATCATGGCCTATATGGGTTGGCGTTTTCCGCGTGTTTGTTATAGGCATCTTCCTTTTCATCATCTTACAGATGGAAAATGCAAAACTTGCCGCTATCCTTATCGGTCTCATCAACTTCGCTATCACATACTTCATGTGGATCACGATTCTTGCTCCCGAGCAGTCGGTGCTGAATCAGAAGAAATAACCGACACTATAAAACCGTATTCCCGGACAGGGCGGTGTGATCGTTGGATCACACCGCCCTGTCGCTATTTCGATCGGTTTGTGTCGTTAGCCGAGGATACGGTCGAGCAACTGTTGCATCTTGGCGCGGATGCGGTCGGTGCACAGGTTGCCGATGCTGCCGACGTGGGTGTGGCTGACGCTGCGGGTAGGGCGGTATTCGCCGCGCTCAACGGCCATGCCTACGGCTTTGTAGGCATCGCGGAACGGCATGCCCTGAAGTGTGAGGCGGTTGACATCCTCGACGGTGAACATGTAATCGTAGAGCGGATTGTCGATGATGTTTTCGTTGACGATGATATGCTCGAGCATCATCGTGCATATCTCGAGGCAGCGGCGCAGATCGTCGGTGGCGGGGAAGGTGATGTCCTTGAGCAGCTGGAGGTCGCGGTTGTAGCCCAGCGGGAGATTGGTGGTGAGCAGGGCTATTTCATTGGGCACAGACTGCAGGCGGTTGCATTTGCCGCGCATAATCTCGAAGACGTCGGGATTCTTTTTGTGGGGCATGATGCTCGAGCCGGTGGTGAACTCTTTGGGGAATGATATGAAGCCGAAATTCTGGCAGTTGAACATGCACACATCGGCTGCGAAGCGGCCGAGCGTCGATGCTATCGATGCTATCGCCATGGCGGCGGCGCGTTCGGTCTTGCCACGGCTCATCTGGGCGGCCACGACGTTGTAGTGGAGATCGGCAAAACGGAGCTCGCGCGTGGTCATCTCACGGTCGAGGGGGAACGACGAGCCGTAACCGGCAGCTGAGCCGAGCGGGTTCTGGTTGGCGATGTTGTAGGCGGCCACAAGCATCTGCATGTCGTCGGTCAGTGCCTCGGCGTAGGCTCCGAACCAGAGGCCGAACGACGAGGGCATCGCCACCTGAAGATGGGTGTAGCCCGGCATGAGCACATCTTTATATCGTTCGCTGAGCTGCTGCAGCTTGTCGAACAGACGGGACACCGACTGCGCGATGGTGCGGAGCTCTTCACGCATGAACAGCTTGAGGTCCACGAGCACCTGATCGTTGCGCGAGCGTCCGGAATGGATTTTTTTGCCTACATCGCCAAGGCGGCGGGTGAGAAGGAATTCTACCTGAGAGTGAACGTCCTCAACGCCCGGCTCGATGACAAATTCGCCGCGCTCGATCATGGCTGCAATATCATTGAGCGCGTCGGTGAGGAGGGTGAGTTCGTCGGCAGTGAGCAGACCGATGCTCTGAAGCATCTTGATGTGGGCGAGCGATCCCTGCACGTCGTAGCGTGCCAGCTTCATATCGAGTTCGCGGTCGTGGCCCACGGTGAATTCTTCTATCATTTCGTCGGGCTCGAAGCCCTTGTTCCATAGTTTCATGCGTGTAATATCTTTGAGAGATTGTTTAATATGTTGCGGTAGACCGACGGAGCTTCTTCAAGCTCGTCGATGCGGATGTATTCGTCGGCCGTGTGGCTGCGAGCCGACAGCCCCGGGCCTATCTTCAGCGAAGGGATATCGTGCATCAGCGCCATATCTGATGTTGTCGGCGACACGAATGATTCGCCGGCGGCCTTTTCGGCGGCCATGCGGAGGGAATGCGCGGCGTCGATGAGCGAGGCCCAGACGCGTGTGGAGCGCGGCGTGAGCTGCGATTCCACGGCCTCATCGAGCATTCGGGCTGTCTGTTCGTTGTTGTAGGCATCGGTGGTGCGCACGTCGACAACCCATCGGCAGATGTCGGGGATCACGTTGTGCTGTGTGCCGCATTCTATCTGAGTGACAGAGATTTTCACCGGACCGAGTCCGGCGCTCTGGCGGGGGAATTTGAAGTTGCGCAGCCGGTCGATGTCGGCGATGGCTTTGTAGAGCGCGTTGACGCCCTCGTCGCGCGCCGCATGGCCGCTTACGCCGCGTGTCACGGCATCGAGTACGAGGAGGCCGCGTTCGCCTATGGCCGGTCGCATGCCGGTAGGCTCGCCGACCAATGCCATGTCGATGCCGATGCCCTGCTCTTTCAGGTGCGGCAGGAATGCGCGCATGCCTTTTTCGCCCATCACTTCCTCTTCGGCCGTGATGGCCAGCAGAAGGTTGAAGGGCAGATGGCTGTCGTAGTATTCGCAGAAAATAGCGATCAGTGATACCACAGAGGCGCCGGCATCGTTGCTGCCTAAGCCGTAGAGGCGTCCGTCGGCAATGTCGGGCGAGTGGGGGTCGCGTGTCCAGGATGCGGCAGTCCGCACGGTGTCGATATGCGAATTGAGGAGGAGCGTGGGGCGTCCGGGCGAGAAGTGCCGGTTGGTGGCCCACACGTTGTTATGGATGCGGCGGACGTCGATGCCGGCTTGACGGAGATGGCATTCGACAATATCGGCCGCCGCTGTTTCTTCGCGTGAAACAGAGGGCGTGGCGATGAGGCGTTGCAACAGTTGCAGGGACGATTCGGTCATAGCATGATTGATGTGCCCGTCGCGTTCAGAAGGTTGGCGGCACTCTTTATATATACGCCCGAAACTCCGGCGCGGATGGCTTTCAGCGCGTTGTCGATCTTGGGTATCATGCCTTTGCTGACTATGCCGCGCTGGCGCAGGTCGTCGAAGCTGTCGCTGTCAATGGTGCGTATGAGCGTGGAATCGTCGTCGGCATCGGCGAGCACGCCCGGCTTTTCGAAGCAGTAGATAAGGTCGACCGGCGAGATGCGCGATGCGGCCACGGCGATGGCTGAGGCGACTGTGTCGGCATTGCAGTTGAGCAGCGTGCCGTTGCCGTCGTGCATGATGGCGCAGATCACCGGCGTGAGATTCTGTTTGAGGAGCATCGTGAGCACCGTCTCATTGACATCCATCGGGTCGATATCGCCAACGAAACCATAGTCGACGGGAACGGGACTGCGGCGTGAGGCCGTCACCAGTCCGGCGTCGGCGCCGCTGAGGCCGATGGCATCGAGGCCGATGGCCTGCATACGGGCTACGATGCGTTTGTTGATCAGTCCGGCATAGACCATCGTGACGACGTCGAGCGTGTCGGCGTCGGTAACACGGCGTCCTTCGATCATGTGCGTTTCGATGCCGAGGGCGGCGCTGAGGCGGGTGGCCTCTTTGCCTCCGCCGTGTACGAGAATCTTCGGTCCGGCAAGACGTTTGAAGTCGCTGACAAACGTTGCAAGCGCTTCCGGATTGTCAACTACATTTCCGCCGATTTTAACGACTCTTATTCTGTAAGGCATAGCGTGTCGGTTATAAAGATTCAAGCATACGTTTAAGCACGGTCTGCGCCGAGATCTCGCGGTTGGCCGCTTCGGGAATCACGATGCTGCGGGGCGATTCGATCACCTCGTCGGTGACGATCATGCCGCGTCGAACAGGCAGGCAGTGCATGAAAAACGCGTTGTCGGTGAGGGCCATTTTTTCGCTATCGACGGTCCACGAACGGTCGGTGGAGAGCACCTTGCCATAGTTGTCGCCGGCGTATGCCGACCAGTTTTTGGCATAGATGAAATCGGCGTTTTCAAAGGCTTTGCGCTGATCATATTCAACGCGGGCGTTGCCGACGAACGACGGTGCCAGCTCATAGCCTTGGGGGTGCGTCACCACAAAATCGCAGTCGGTCTGATTCATCCATTCGCAGAAAGAGTTGGCCACGGCCTGCGGCAGTGCTTTAGGGTGCGGTGCCCAGGTGAGCACTACTTTGGGGCGCTCTTTGGTCTTGAATTCTTCAATCGTGATCAGGTCGGCGAAGCTCTGGAGCGGGTGACGTGTGGCGGCTTCCATGCTGAACACCGGGCGGCCGGAATAGCGGATAAACTGATCGATGACTCGTTCCTGATAGTCGGCGTCGCGGTCGGTGAGTCCGGCAAATGATCTCACGCCTATGATATCGCAATAGCAGCCCATTACGGGGATTGCTTCGAGCAGATGTTCGGCTTTGTCACCGTCCATGATTACGCCGCGCTCGGTTTCGAGTTTCCAGGCGCCCTGATTGACGTCGAGCACGATCACGTTCATGCCGAGATTCATCGCCGCTTTCTGAGTGCTCAGACGGGTGCGCAGCGACGAGTTGAAAAAAATCATCAGCAGGGTGCGGTTGCGTCCGAGATGCTGCCATGCAAACCGGTCGGCCTTTACTTCGAGCGCTTCTTTAACTGCGTCGTGCAGTGAGCCAATATCCTGTACGGTAGTAAATTTGTTCATAATATTTCTTTCAAAGCTTTAATGAATGCGGAGGCCTGCTCTTTGCTTAATCCAAGGGCGGGAAGCAGGCGCACGGTGTGTGTGCCGGCACCTCCGGTGAAGATGTGTTTTTCAAACAAAAGGCGGCGGCGGAGGTCGGCGGCCGCTCCGTCGATGTCGAAGCCTATCATGAGGCCCCGGCCGCGCACGCCGGCAAACTGCGGTATCTGCCTGAGTTCATCGAGGAGATATTCTCCGACGGTGTGAGCGTTGTCGATAAGATTCTCGCTTTCCATGACATCGAGGACGGCAATGGCGGCGGCGCATGCCAGATGGTTGCCGCCGAATGTGGTGCCGAGCATCCCTTTCCGCGCTTCGAATTCGGGGGAGATGAGCACGGCGCCCATCGGGAATCCGTTGGCTATTCCTTTTGCGCATGTGATGATGTCGGGGCGGATACCGGAATACTGATGGGCAAAGAAGCGGCCGGAGCGACCGTAGCCCGACTGAATCTCGTCGACGATGAGCATTGTGTCTGTTTCGCGGGTCAGCTCACGGAGCCGGCGCATGAAACCGTCATCGGGCATGCGAATGCCGGCTACGCCCTGTATGCCTTCGATGATCACGGCGGCGAACTCGCCCGAGCGGAGTTTCTGCTCGACGATGTCGGCGGCGTTGAGCGGTGCGAATTCGATGTGGTCGGTGCGGTTGAACGGCGACACAATCGAGGGGTTGTCGGTGGCTGCGACGGCGCCGGATGTGCGTCCGTGGAATGCTTTGTCGAAAGCCAGAATCTTGGAGCGTCCGGTGTGGAACGAAGCCAGCTTCATGGCATTCTCATTGGCCTCGGCCCCGCTGTTGCACAGGAAGAGTGAATAGTCGTCGTAGCCCGACAGCCGTCCGAGCTTCTCGGCAAGGATGTGCTGAAGCGAGTTTTCAACGGAATTGGAATAAAAACCGAGACGGCTCACCTGTCCGGCGATGGCTTCGGTGTAGCGGGGATGGGCATGGCCTATCGAGATTACGGCATGGCCGCCGTAGAGGTCGAGATACTCGGTGCCGTCGGAGGTGTAGACATAGCTGCCGCTGCCTCGTACCGGCTCGATTTCATATAATGAATAAACGTCAAAAAGTTTCATTGTCGTTGGTTTTGCTTTTGTTCTGTCAGAAGGCCGATGGCTTGAGCCGCAGCCCGGTGGTCTCATCGAGGCCGAACATCAGATTCATGTTTTCGACGGCCTGTCCCGACGCACCTTTCAGGAGGTTGTCGATGGCGCTGAGCACGAGCAGTTTGTCGCCGTGTTTCTCGATCCACAGAAGGCATTTGTTGGTGTTGACCACCTGTTTGAGATCGAGCGGCTTGTCGGTGAGGTGAACGAACGGTGCGCCGGCATAGAATTCCGAGTAGAGTTTTGTGGCCTCGTCGGCGCTCAGGCCGCAGCGGGTGTAGGCGGTGACGAAGATGCCGCGGGGAAAGTCGCCGCGCATCGGCAGGAAATCGATCTCGCCGAGACTGTCGCCCTGAAGCTTACGGAGCGAGCGGTTGATCTCGAGCAGATGCTGGTGCTCGAAGGCTTTGTAGACCGACATGTTGTTGTCGCGCCAGCTGAAATGTGTCGTAGCTGCAGGCTTGACGCCGGCGCCGGTCGAGCCGGTGATACCGGTGACGTGGATGTCCTCGGTGAGCAGGCCGGCCTTGGCCAGCGGCAGCAGTGCGAGCTGGATTGCCGTGGCGAAGCATCCGGGATTGGCAAGCAGGCCGGTGGCTTTTATGCGATCTCTGCTGAGCTCCGGCAGACCGTAGATGTAGCCTTCCGATTCGTCGCGGAAGTCCTGCGACAGGTCGATCACCTTTAGATTGTCGGGCCGATGGCGCGTCTTCCAGAATTCGCTGCTTGCGCCATGACCTGAGCACAGGAAAAGGCAGTCGATCGCATCGAGCGGCGCCCGGTCGGTGAACCGCATGTCGGTTTCGCCGTAGAGCCCTTCGTGGACCTGTGTCAGCGGGTTTCCGGCGTTGCTTTCGGAATTGACAAATACGATTTCGGCCTGCGGGTGGTTGATGAGCAGGCGAAGCAGCTCGCCCGCGGTGTAGCCCGCGCCGCCGATAATGCCTATTTTTATTTTGTTCATTTCTTAATGGCGCGTTCGGTAACGTTGTAGTAGATCTTCATCGGGTTGGCCATGATTGTGGTGAAGCCTTTGACGTCGTCGGCCGACCAAGCTTTATTGACTTCGCCATATTCGCCGAAGTCGGTTTTCATGAGATCGAAGGGCGAATCGACGCCTACGAGGGTGAAGCTCTGCGGACGGAGGGTGATCTCTACCGTACCGCTCACGTGCTGCTGTGTCGATTCAAGGAAGGCTTCCATGTCGCGCATCACCGGGTCGAGATACTGGGCTTCGTGGAGGAACATGCCATACCATGTGCCGATCTGATCTTTCCAGTAGAGCTGCCATTTGGTGAGCACATGCTTTTCAAGCATCTTGTGGGCGTTGATGATGAGGATCGGTGCTGCGGCCTCGAATCCCACGCGGCCTTTGATGCCGATGATGGTGTCGCCGATGTGCATGTCGCGGCCGATGCCGTAGGCGCTTCCGATCTCCTCGATCTTGCGGATTGCGGCGATGCGGTCGGAATAGGGGACACCGTCGACGGCGGTCACTTCGCCTTTCTCAAAAGTGATTTTCAGCGAACGCGGCTCGGTCTCGGTGACTTGGCTGGGATAGGCGGAGTCGGGCAGCGTCTGCTCCGATTTGAGCGTTTCCTTGCCGCCGATGCTCGTGCCCCAGAGACCTTTGTTGATGGAGTATTCCATCTTCTTGAAGTCGGCTTCGTAGCCGTGACGCTTCAGATAGTCGATCTCGTATTCGCGTGTGAGCGTCATGTCGCGTGTCGGTGTGATGATCTCTATGCCGGGTGCCATGATCTGAAATGTGAGATCGAAGCGCACCTGATCGTTGCCGGCGCCTGTGGAGCCGTGGGCCACGGCATCGGCGCCGATGCTCTTGGCATAGTCGATGATAGCCATAGCCTGGAAGATACGTTCCGACGATACGCTGATGGGGTAGGTGCCTCCGCGCAGTACGTTGCCGGCGATCATATAGCGGATGCTTTTGTTGTAATAGTCGGCGGTGACATCGAGTGCGGCATGCGATGCGGCACCGAGGCGGAGTGCGCGGCGACGGATCTCTTCTAGTTCGGCGTCGGAGAATCCGCCGGTGTTGGCAATTGCGGTGTGGACCTCATAGCCGAGGTCCTCTGAAAGATATTTTGCGCAAAATGAGGTGTCGAGGCCTCCGCTGAAGGCAAGCACCACTTTTTTCTTTTTCTGTTTCATGTGGGTCGTATGTTGTGAAGAAATTTGTGAGTGAGGAAATGTTATCGTTTGATTCTGAAAAGTTTTTTCAGTTTGTTGCCGAACGCCATTATATAAGGTGTGGCAGCGGTGTTTTCAGCCGGCTGCGCGGGGTCGAAAAGCATGCCGGTGCACAGACACATTCGGCGGTTGTTGCGCTGGAGTATGTCGAAGTTGACGCAACCCTGACATCCCTGCCAGAATTCTTCATCGTCGGTCAGCTCCGAGAAGGTGACAGGTTTATATCCCATGCGCGAATTCAATTTCATCACCGGGAGCGAAGTGGTGATACTGAAAATCTTGGCAAAAGGGAACCGTGTACGAGCCAGTTCGAATGTCTTTTGCTTGATTTGTGCCGCGAGGCCGAGATGACGGTAGGCCGGGTCGACAATGAGACCGGAAGTGGCGACGAAATCGCCGTGCCCCCAACATTCGATATAGCTGAAGCCTACAATCTTGTCACCGTCGAGGGCAACCACTGCTTTACCACCGGTGATTTTTGCCGCTATATATTCGTTTGAACGTCGGGCAATGCCTGTGCCGCGCTGCAAGGCCGATTCATATATCAGGTCGCAGATGCGGGGGGCAAAATGAGCATGCTCTTCTTTGGCAAAATCCACCACAATCTTGTTGATATCCATTGGTTTGGTTTTGGGATTTATAAATATACGCGAATAATTCACCACAAAGGTAATCATTATTTTCTGTATATTCATGCAAAACGGCAAAAAGCGATAATATAATATGCTTGTTTTATAAAATTTAAACACCGGGCTATCTATTTTTATATTTTATGACTATCGGCATCGGTTTCTGTGAGGGAATAAAGTCTGCAAGCTCTTTTTCGATTGGATACCGTAAGGCGGCAATAGGAGCGGCGGCTTCCAGCCGCCGACGGGATAATACGCGTGGCGGTGGCGTTAGAGGTGATGCAGGCGGCTTCCAGCCGCCGTTCCTAAGGGCTGAGGCCATGCGATGGCGCGCTGAGGAGGAATGGGAAGGATGTCAAGGGGCTCTTGCTGCCGGTTTACCTTTTGGGAGCGGGGGCAGCTGCCGCTTAGTAGATTGCGTGGACGAGGCATGATTCGCGCCGTTGCCTGAGATAGTCGGCGAGGGATGGATCGCGGGTGAC
>CABUBG010000014.1:0-31985 GCA_902489785.1 uncultured Porphyromonadaceae bacterium | reverse complement strand
GCTCCAAAATCATGCGTGGGATTAAGCCAACGCTTTGCGTGTCGGTGTCCTACAATCCCAGCGGACGTCCCGGCAGCTTCCGCAAGCAGGTGAAGGTGTCGGCCAACACTAATCCTTCGTCGTATATCCTCTCAATCCGCGGCACGGTGATCGGCGCTCCCGCCACGCTGCAGGCCCGCTATCCCGTCGAGGCCGGCCGTATGCGCCTGAGCAACCGCATCTCACCCTTCGGCGAGACTACCAAAGGCCATGTGCTCGCTGCCGCCATCAACATCTACAACCCCACCGCCGACACGATCACTCCGGCCATCGGACGCAAACCGGACTACATCAATGTGCTGTTCCGGCCTGAAATAATAGCTCCCGGCGAGCAGACCACGGCGTCGCTCACCGCCTACACCGACCGTGCCGAGGGCTGGGGAGTCATCGAGGACTCGCTGCTGCTGATCCCCGACAAGAGCCATCCCGAGGACGCTATCGAGATCTCCACCGTGATGATAGTCAACGAAGATTTCTCGAAGCTCACCGATAAGGAACGTGCCGACGCGCCCGTAGTGACCGTGTCGGAAAAAAGCGTCGATTTCGGCCGCGTCAATCCCGCCGACGGCCCGGTGACCCGCACATTCACCATCAGCAATACCGGCCGGAATCCGTTGCTTGTGCGCCGCGTCTATTCGCCCGACAAGGCGCTCACCGTCAGCGTCAGCTCCTCTAAAATCAAGCATGGCGGCGAGGCTAAGGTGACCGTCACCTTCGATCCGTCGAAGGCCGATCCGTCGTCGGACATGCTCAACGCGCGCATCACCCTCATCACCAATGCTCCCGCCACGCCCTCGCAGATCATCCGCGCCGTGAGCGAGATTGTCAGATAATCAAAGCCTTAAACCAATAGCCCAATCACGATAAGCCATGGCAGACAAAATCGAACATCCTGAAAACGAATCGCAATACATTGGCCTGACGGTCAACTCAGGCGTGGCCCAGCCGCCGAGTGTCAACCCCTATCTCAAACGCCACCGGCGCAAGCCTATGCCGTCGGCCGCCGAGATGGTCGAAGGCATAGTGAAAGGCGACGTCACCATGCTTTCGCGCGCCGTGACGCTCGTCGAGAGCCTGTCGGCCGACCATCAGGTGATAGCCCAGGAAGTGATAGAGAAGTGTCTGCCTCACTCTGGCAACTCGCGGCGCATCGGCATCACCGGCGTGCCGGGTGCCGGCAAGTCGACGTCGATCGACGTGTTCGGCCTGCATGTGCTCAAGCAAGGCGGCAAACTGGCCGTGCTTGCCATCGATCCGTCGAGCGAGCGCACCAAAGGCTCTATCCTCGGCGACAAGACGCGCATGGAGCGCCTTGCCGTTCATCCCAAGGCGTTTGTGCGTCCCAGCCCGTCGGCTGGCTCGCTCGGCGGTGTAGCCCGCAAGACGCGCGAAACCATAGTGCTGTGCGAGGCGGCCGGGTTCAACAATATCTTCGTGGAGACCGTGGGCGTGGGTCAGAGTGAGACAGCCGTTCATTCGATGGTCGATTTCTTCCTGCTCCTTCAGCTTGCCGGCACCGGCGATGAGCTGCAGGGCATCAAGCGCGGCATCATGGAGATGGCCGACGGCATCGTGATCAACAAGGCCGACGGCGACAACATCCCGCGCGCTCAGTTGGCGCAGGCTCAGTTCAGAAGCGCTCTGCATCTCTTCCCGCCGACAGCTTCCGGCTGGCAGCCCGAGGTGCTCACTTATTCGGGCTATTACGAGCTTGGAATCGCTGAAGTGTGGGATATGGTCGACCGCTATTTCGCTTTTGTGACCGAGAACGGCTATTTCGAGCAGAAACGCCTCGAGCAGGCGCGCTACTGGATGCGTGAGACGATCGACGAACAGCTGCGCCTCCATTTCTATGGCAACCCCGACATTGCCGCCCTTCTCGCCGACCGCGAGGCGCGCGTTCTGGCCAACCGCCAGAGTTCGTTCACGGCCGCCCGTGATGTGCTCGACGTCTATTTCGGGTCGATGCGCAAATGATATTATAGTAAGAGATCAGGCTCTTGACCGCCACATAGCGCCGCTGACGGTATTTCCGGTGGCGGCTTCGGCTTATTTTGCCCGGTAGATGAGCGTGCAGAGCCGCTGCGGGCTGAACAGCCGTGCGGCAACGCGGCTGATGTCGGCGGCGGTGATGCTGCGGTAGGCCGAGATGATGTTGTTGATATCCTCGCCGTTCATGACCGCTTTGGCCAGCTCGCGCGCTTTGGCCACATAGCTCAGGCGCGCAAATACGGCGTTGCTCTCGAAGCGGTTGAGGGTCCTGTTCAGTTCGTGGTCGCTCACCGGCTCGGTGGCTATTCTCCGCATCTGTGCAAGCAGCGCCTGCTCGCCGGCGGCCACGGTGGCTTCATCGTTGGATCGCAGGCTTCCCGAGAGCATTATGAAGCCCTCTTCCTCGTTGCCCGAGACGGAGGCGTCGGCCGCCGTGAAGAGATCGGTGCCCATCACCAGCTCGCGGTTGAAGCGTGCTGAATGACCGGATGCAAGGATGTCGGTGATGAGGTCGGCCACGCGGTAGTCGGGATGGCTGTAGGCGTCCATGCGTGCCGCTATGATGATGCGTGTCTGCGGCACGTCGCGCACCACCTCGAGGCGCCGCGGCGCGGTCTGTTCCGGTTCCGCGCTGTAGGTGCGCGGCGCGATGTCGCGGCGCGGTATCGGCCCGAACCATTTGTCGGCCAGCTTGAAGGTGCGTTCCGCCGATATGCGGCCGGCAACGGCGAGCACGGCATTGTTGGGCACGTAATGGCTGAAGAAGAAGCGTTTCACATCGTCCATGGTCACACGCTCGATGTGGCTCAGCTCACGTCCGATGGTCGGATAGCTGTAGGGGTGGGTGGTGTAGATGAGGCCTCGCAGTAGATGGCCGATGTCGCCATAGGGCTTGTTGAGGCATGTCTGCTTGAATTCCTCCATCACCACGTTGCGCTGCACCTGCAGCGATTGTGGAGTGAAGGCCAAACGCAGCATGCGGTCGCTTTCGGTCCAGAATGCCGTGGCTATGTTTTCGGCCGGTACGATGTCGTAGAAGTTGGTGAAATCGTTTGATGTCCAGGCGTTACTGGCGCCTCCGGCCATTTCAAGCGCGTAGTCGTAGTCGGGAACGTTGACCGATCCGCCGAACATAAGATGCTCAAACAGGTGAGCCATGCCCGTGAGACGGGGCGACTCGTCGCGCGCACCGACATTGTAGAGTATGTTCAGTGCGATGTGCGAGGTCGAGTCATCGCGATGATGCACAACCCGCAGTCCGTTTTCGAGCGTATGTAGCGAATATTCAATCATTTCTGACCGTTGCCGGCGATTATTTCCATTGATATGATGCGCACGTCGGTGAGTGGTCGTTCGTTGGCGTCGGTGGCCACGGCGCCTATGCTGTCGACCACGTCGAGGCCGTCGGTCACTTCACCGAACACGGTGTATTCGCCGTCGAGCGCCGGAGCGCCGCCGACGGTGGTGTAGGCCTGGCGCTGCTCGGGGGTGAATGTGAAGCGGTTGGCCTTGGCCTGATTCTCAGCTTCGATCACCAGGCTGTCCTGAAGCGCGCTCAGTCCTTTGAAGTCGTGGGCGCGGCGCATGGCCATTATGGTGTCGCGGTGCTGTTCGTTGAGGGCGGAGAGTATCTTCTGCTCCAGCTCGAGAGTGGTGCGCCGTTCGGTTGAGCGCAGTTTGCCTTCCGGCACCACCTTGCCGGTGACGAAATAGAATTGCGAGCCGCTCGACCGTTTATCGGGGTTGGTGTCGTCGCTCTCGCGTGCGGCCGCCAGCGCTCCGTGTTTGTGGAAATGCTTCGGATAGCGGATTTCGGCTTCGAGGGTGTAGCCCGGGGTGCCGGAGCCGAGATGCTGTCCGGGCGCGGCGTTGACCGATTCGCGGTCGCCGCCCTGCACGACGAATCCCGGCACAACGCGGTGAAACAGGACGCCGTCGTAGTAGCCTTCCGAAGCGAGTTTCAGGAAGTTGTCGCGGTGGATGGGCGTGTCGTTATACAGCTCCACGGTGATGTCGCCGGCCGTGGTGTGGATGAGCACGCGGGGGCAGGCAGTTGAGTCGGGTGTGTCCATGTCGGATGATGATGCGTAGGCTGCGGTGGCAATACCGACGGCCATGATTGTGATTATTTTTCGGAGAGCGGATTTCATGATTCTGTCAGATACCGGTGGGGAAAATGCGTTTGTGAATGCGGCGGAAATTGTCGTCGGAGGCTTTGAGCTCATCAACGCGGTCGGCGTAGTCCTCGCCCCAGATGTCGGGGAGCAGACGGCCTATGTAGGCGCGGTCGCGGTCCTTGTCGATAGCTGCGGCTATCAGACGGCTTACCGAAGGCGCGAATTTTTCGGCGTCGATGGCGTGGAGATAGCGTGCGGCGCTCACGCAGAACTGACCGCAGGGATCCACGGCCACCATGTTTTCAATCAGTTCGGGCAGATCGTTTTCGATCGAGTCGATGTTGTTGGCGATATATTCATAAGTGAGCAGGCCGTCGGGGTCCTTGCTGAGTTTTTTCTTCAGATCTTCGTCCATTGTCTTTGATTGGTGGTGAAATGTGATTTATATGGTTTGATAAATCGTTCTTATTGAATGGGGGAGGGCGTCGTGCCGTCAGCCGATGGCTTCGCCCACGGATGTGCCGTCAATGCCGGCAAGACGGCCGCGGAGGCTCTCGGCGCGGTCGGCTCGGATTTCGAGGGTGATGCTGCACGTGTTGTCAAACTCCTGTGCGGCGATCCTCACGTCGGGATCTTTGGCCAGTCGCATCACGTCGTTCATGGCCTGATAGGGGAATGTCAGGCTGATGCTCGACATCTCGCAGCGTGTCACTTTTTCGGCGGCTTCGAGCGCCAGACGTGCCGATTCGCGGTAGGCGGCGATAAGTCCCGAGGTGCCGAGCTTTATTCCGCCGAAATATCTCACTACGGCCACGGCCACGTTGGTCAGTCCCAGTGAGCGTATCTGCCCGAGAATAGGCTTTCCGGCCGTTCCTGACGGCTCTCCGTTGTCGTTGCTCTGGAATTCGCTGCCGGCGACGCCTATCATATATGCCCAGCACACATGCCGGGCGTCGTGATAGTCGGCTGCCACTGCCGATATCCTCTCACGCGCTTCGGCTGCCGTCGACACCGGGAATGCGAACGAGATGAATTTGCTCATCTTTTCACGCATCACCGCTTGTGACGGTGCCGCGATGGTCAGATATTCGCTGGTGGCTGCCATGGGATTCAGTGATTAGCGGGCGACGGTCACACTATCAGCATCGCATCGCCGTAGGCGCCGAAGCGGTATTTCTCCTTCACGGCCTCGCGATAGGCTGCCATCACCGTTTCGTAGCCTCCGAATGCGGCCACCATCATGAGCATGGTGGAGTAGGGCATGTGGAAGTTGCTGAGAAGTGCGTCGGTGACGGTGAAGTCGTAGGGCGGGAAGATGAATTTGTTGGTCCAGCCGGAATAGGTCTTCATGTGGCCGCCCATGCTCACGGCGCTTGCTATGCCGCGGAGCACCGATGTGCCGATAGCGCACACGCGGTGGTGTTCGTCCTTGACGCCGTTGACCATATCGACGAGCGTCTGCGTCACTTCGAGCTGCTCGGAGTCCATGCGGTGCTTGGTGAGATCCTCAACGTCGATTTCGCGGAAGTTGCCCAGACCGCTGTGGACGGTCATGAACGCCTGCTTGATGCCTTTTATCTCCAGACGTTTCATCAGTTCGCGGCTGAAGTGGAGGCCGGCGGCCGGTGCCACAACGGCGCCTTCTTTTTCGGCGTAGATGGTCTGATAGCGTTCGAAGTCGAGTTCTTCGGGCTCGCGGAGGATATACTGGGGGAGTGGCGGCGCACCGAGGCTGAAGAGTTCGCGCTTGAATTCATCGTGCGGTCCGTCGTAGAGGAAACGCAGCGTGCGGCCGCGCGAGGTGGTGTTGTCGATCACTTCGGCCACCATGGTCTCGCCGTCGCCGAAATATAGTTTGTTGCCGATGCGTATCTTGCGTGCGGGCTCTACGAGCACGTCCCACAGCTTGTTTTCGGCATTGAGTTCGCGGAGAAGGAACACCTCGATGCGTGCGCCCGTCTTCTCTTTATAACCGTAGAGGCGTGCGGGAAACACCTTGGTGTCGTTGAACACAAAAATATCGCCATCGTCGAAAAAGTCGATGATGTCTTTGAAAATCCGATGCTCAATCTCGCCCGAGGCGCGGTGCACCACCATTAGACGTGATTCATCGCGCTGCGGCACGGGGTGCTGGGCTATAAGCTCGTCGGGGAGGTTGAATTTAAATTGCGATAGTTTCATATCTATGTTTTGGATATTGTTGCTTTTGGTTATTCTTCGTTGGTCGTGGTGTCGTCGCTGGCTGCGGCGGTGCGTGCGGCGCAGTGCCGCTCATCGAGCCGATGGCCTTCATACCATTCGGGATATTCCACCGAGCTGCGGTAGACAAGGTCGGCGGCATCTTCGACGCTCATGCATCGGTCGACGGTGACATCGCCCGTGCGGGTGCGCCGCAGAGCCGTCAGATGTGCGCCCGAGCCGAGCGCCAGGCCTATGTCGCGGGCCAGCGCGCGGATGTAGGTGCCTTTGCTGCACACCACCCTCACTGTGAGGAGGTCGGGCTGAAAGTCGACGAGCTCTATTTCATCAATAACGAGTGTCTTGGCCCGGAGGTTCACTTCCTCGCCTTTGCGTGCCATGTCGTAGGCCCGGCATCCGTCGATCTTGCATGCGGAGAAGGCGGGAGGCACCTGCTCGATTGTGCCTTTGAACTGCGCCAGGACGCTCTCGGCGAGCTCCCGGGTGATGTGTTCGGTGGGGTAGGTGGCGTCCACTTCGGTTTCGAGATCGAAGCTCGGCGTGGTGGCTCCGAGGGCCATTGTGGCCACATATTCCTTGATGCCCGACTGGAGTTCTTCGATGCGCTTGGTGGCGCGGCCCGTGGTGACGATCATTACGCCGGAGGCCAGCGGATCGAGCGTGCCGGCGTGGCCCACCTTGAATTTCTTCAGGTGAAGACGTCGCAGAATGGCACCTCTGACGCGTTTCACCACGTCGAACGATGTCCACCCTACAGGCTTGTCGATGTATAACACTTCACCGTTTATCCAGTCCATGACTATTGTTTAATGATTGTGGCTGTTGACTACCAGACTATGCACACGATGCCCATAATGGCACAGTAGATGGCAAACCACACGAGCTTGCCTTTCTTCACGAGGCTGATCATCCATTTGCATGCGAGGCATCCCACCAGAAACGCTGCAAGGAATCCGACGAGCATCGGCATGAAGCTGATGCCGGCCGACAGCGACCCTTGCTCGATGATCTTTTTCACGTCGAGGAGCGCTTCGCCGAGTATGGGGATGATGACCATGAAGAACGAGAACTGAGCCAGCTGGCTGCGGCGGTCACCGAGGATCATACCGGTGGCTATTGTCGAGCCGCTGCGGCTGAGGCCGGGGAGCACTGCCGCTGCCTGGGCGCAGCCGATGACGAATGCGTCGGTCCAGCGTATGTCGTGCTCTTTCACCGCTCCGCGCGATGTGAGGTTGGCGCGCCGGCGCGGATAGAAATAGGCGAAGGCGAGCAGGGCGGCTGTGACCCTAAGGCAGATGCCTACGATCGTGAGGCCGTTGCCGAAAAATTCCTCAACCTGGTCTTTGAAAAAGAGGCCTACGACGGCCACAGGGATGCAGGAGAGAAGTATCTTCCAGACGTAGATGGTGTTGGCATCGCGGCGGAATGTGAAAAATGAGGTGCACAGACCGGCAAATTCGCGCCAGAGCACCACGATGGTGCTCAGCACTGTGGCCACATGGAGCACTACGGTGAATTCGAGGGCATCGGCGCCGCGAAGCGGCATCCGGAGCACTTCGCGGCATATCTCGAGATGACCGCTGGAGCTGATCGGCAGGTACTCCGACAGTCCCTGCACGATGCCCATGATCAGTGCGTCAAATGTATCCATTGATGAGTTGCAGATGTTTGTTGTGATGTTGATGCGGGTGTGTTGTCAGGCGGGGATTACTATTGCTGCTTGCCGTCGGATTCCTCCGAAAGCTGTTTCATCAGTTCAAACTGCGCTTTCTTTTTGCGGTCGGTCCACATGATGCCCACACCCATGACAATGAAGCCGAGGAAGGCTATTGTCGGGCCCACGACGATGCGGCGCGTGGAGAAGATCTCCGGATTGAACGATCCGTCGTCGGTGCCGCCGCCGGCAATCAGGATGAATCCCGTGACGATCATCACCACGGCCACTGCCATGATGATGAAGTTGGATTTTCCGAGCGGGAAAGTATATTTTTTGGGGACGGTTGGCTGAGCTGTCTGAGTGTCACCGGCGTTCTGAGTGCGGGTGGCTGAGCTGTTTTTTTTATTGGCCATTTGTATATTGATTTGCTTGTTGATTTACTGGAATATTTCGTCGTAGCTACGGCGCAGATATTTGTTGGCGGCGAAGGTGGCAGCAAGGGCGCAGACGCCGGCGCCTATGAGGATGAGGGTTGCGAACACACAGAGGGCGCCGACGATGCCTATTGCGTCGGCTATGCCGGCGTTGACCGAGCGCACCCACACGAGCAGCAGCGCCAGCAGCGCCGAGGCTATGACGCCGGCGGCGATTCCGCTGAGCATGCTCCGCATCACATAGGGGCGCCGGATGAATCCGGGACGCGCGCCTACATACTGCATGGTGTGGATGATCACGCGCTGGGCGTAGACCTCCATGCTGACGGTGTTGCGGATGAGCACAAACGATATGATGAGCAGCGCTATGGCCACCACAAGGAGCACCAGCATGACGGTGCTGACGGTGCGGTTGATGTTGGCAGCTATCGCTTTATGCACTTTCACATCGTAGACGGCAGGCATTGCCGCCAGCCGTGCCGCGATGGCATCGAGCGAATCGGCCGACGACCATTGGGCGTTGACAGCCACCTCATATTCAGGCTGAAATGGATTCACGTCGGGCAGCTCGTCGCCGCCGAGCTGTTCTTTCCACCGCTTGTGCACCTCTTCGGCCGAGGCGAATGTCACCTGACGGGCGTAAGGCGCATTTTTCAGCGTTGCCGACAGCGAATCGGCGGCTGTGTCGGCGGCAAGCTCATCGACTATCACCACCATGCCGATGCCCGAGCGAAGATTGTCGGTGACACGGTGGGCGATGATGCCGGTGAGGGCTACAATGCCCAGCACCAGAAGCACCATTGTGATGCTTATCGACGACACTATTTGCGAGCCGCGTACGCGGAAACGGCTTTTACGTTTCTTCATCATACTAATCTGCGTAATTTCGTGCAAAAATACATATTATTTTCAAATTATCCGGCGAATCGCTCCACAAAACACCCGCCCGCCTCAGCAATTTTCTCTCTGATAATTTTGAGGACCCTGAGGGTTCTGAGAACTCGGAGAACTCCGAGCCTGAAAAAGAACCAAGGCGGCATGCCTTGGATGGGCATGCCGCCTTGGTTTATGCGGGGGGATGCCGGCGATTATTCGGCGGCTTCCACTGTTGCGTCGGTGATTTCTTCGATCTCGTCGATGGGCGTGTCAAACATGCCTTCGATGTCGTCTTTCAAGCCTACGACAAGACGGTCGTATTCGCGAAGACCGGTGCCTGCGGGGATGAGGTGACCGCAGATCACGTTTTCTTTCATGCCTTCGAGATTGTCGGTCTTGCCGTTGATAGCGGCTTCGTTGAGCACTTTGGTCGTTTCCTGGAATGATGCGGCCGACATGAAGCTGCCGGTCTGGAGAGCGGCGCGTGTGATGCCCTGGAGTATCTGCTCCGATGTGGCGGGCACGGCGTCGCGCACCTGGATGAGCTTGAGGTCGCGGCGTTTGAGTGCCGAGTTCTCATCGCGGAGCTTGCGGGCGGTGATGATCTGACCGGGTTTGACATTTTCGCTGTCGCCGGCGTCGGTAACCACTTTCTTGCCCCAGATGCGGTCGTTTTCTTCCATGAATGCGTGTTTGTCGACGATCTGCTGTTCGAGGAAGCAGGTGTCGCCCGGGTCGAGGATGTTGACTTTGCGCATCATCTGGCGTACGATCACTTCAAAGTGTTTGTCGTTGATCTTCACGCCCTGCATGCGGTAGACGTCCTGAACTTCGTTGACGATGTATTCCTGAACGGCTGTCGGACCCTTGATGTTGAGGATGTCGGCCGGCGTGATGGCGCCGTCGGAGAGGGGTGTGCCGGCGCGCACGTAGTCGTTTTCCTGAACAAGGATCTGTTTCGACAGAGGCACGAGATATTTCTTGACTTCACCCAGACGCGATGTGACGGAGATCTCGCGGTTGCCGCGTTTCACTTTGCCGAAGTTGACTTCGCCGTCGATCTCGGCAACGATAGCCGGGTTGGACGGGTTGCGTGCTTCGAAGAGCTCGGTGACGCGGGGCAGACCGCCGGTGATATCGCCTGCGCTGCCGGAAGCGCGCGGAATCTTGACGAAGATTTCGCCCGGCTTGAGTTCGGCGCCTTCATCGACCATGAGGTGAGCACCCACAGGGAGAGCGTAGGTCTTGACAACCTGGCCGTTGGCGTCGAGGATGTTGGCTTCGGGCACTTTCGAGCGGTCCTTCGATTCGATGATGATCTTTTCGCGCAGACCGGTCTGTTCGTCGGAGTCGACGCGGTAGGTGATGTTTTCAAGGAGGTTGACGTACTGAACTTTACCGCCGGCTTCGCTGCAGATTACGGCATTGAAGGGGTCCCATTCGCAGATCACGTCGCCTTTCTTGATTGTGGCGCCGTTGTCGAAGTAGAGTTTCGAGCCGTAGGGAATGTTGGCGTTGGTGAGCATCATCTTGGTGTTGGGATCCATGATGCGCATTTCGGCAAGACGGCCGATGACCACTTCAACGTTGCGTCCCTTGGCGTCGACTTCGTCGGTCTTGACGGTGCGGAGCTCGTCGATTTCGAGGATGCCTTCATAGCGCGAGGTGACCGAAGAAACGGCTGCGATGTTGGATGCGACACCACCGACGTGGAACGTACGGAGGGTGAGCTGTGTACCCGGTTCGCCGATCGACTGTGCGGCGATGACGCCGACAGCCTCGCCTTTCTGTACGAGGCGGTTGTTGGCCAGGTTGCGGCCGTAGCATTTTGCGCACACACCTTTTTTGCTTTCGCAGGTGAGCACCGAGCGGATCTCGACGGATTCGATCGGCGATGCGTTGATGCGGTCGGCGGCGTCGTCGTTGATCTCTTCGCCGGCGGCTACGATCACTTCGCCCGAGATCGGGTCGATGATGTCGTGAACCGAAACGCGGCCGAGGATGCGTTCGCCGAGCGAGGCAACCACCTCGTCGTTGTTCTTGATTTCGGTGCAAACGAGGCCGCGGAGCGTGCCGCAGTCTTCCTCGTGGATGATGACATCGTGGGCCACGTCGACAAGACGGCGGGTAAGATAACCGGCGTCGGCTGTCTTGAGGGCCGTATCGGCAAGACCTTTACGTGCACCGTGGGTGGAGATGAAGTATTCGAGCACCGAGAGGCCTTCCTTGAAGTTGGCGAGAATCGGGTTTTCGATGATCTGGCCGCCTTCGGCGCCTGATTTCTGAGGCTTGGCCATAAGGCCGCGCATGCCGGAGAGCTGACGGATCTGGTCTTTCGAACCACGGGCGCCCGAGTCGAGCATCATGAACACAGGGTTGAAGCCCTGCTGGTCGGCCGAGATCTGCTTCATGAGGGTGTCGGCGAGGCGGGCGTTGACGTGTGTCCAGATATCGATGATCTGGTTGTAGCGTTCGTTGTTGGTGATGAAGCCCATCGAATAGTTGTTCATCACTTCCTGAACCTGCTCGTAGCCTTCGCGCACGTATTCTTCTTTTTCCTTCGGGATGATCACGTCGCCGAGGTTGAACGACAGACCGCCGCGGAATGCCATGTAGTAGCCGAGGTTCTTGATGTCGTCGAGGAACTGTGCCGAGCGGGGGATACCGCATTTTTTGATCACCTTGGAGATGATGGTGCGGAGCGATTTCTTCGACAGGATCTCGTTGACGTAGCCGATTTCCTTGGGGACGTACTGGTTGACGAGCACGCGGCCCACGGAGGTGTTTTCGACGAGATGCGTGATGGGGTTGCCCTGCTCGTCGATGTCGTCGACCACCACCGAAACGGGAGCGTGGAGTGTCACGCGGCCTTCGTTGTAGGCGATCTGTGCTTCTTCGGGACCGTAGAATTTGAGCCCTTCGCCTTTGTCGCCTTTGCGGAGCTTGGTGATGTAGTAGAGACCGAGTACCATGTCCTGCGACGGCACGGTGATAGGAGCGCCGTTGGCAGGGTTGAGGATGTTGTGCGAGCCGAGCATCAGCATCTGAGCCTCGAGGATGGCTTCATTGCCCAGGGGAAGGTGCACGGCCATCTGGTCACCGTCGAAGTCGGCGTTGAATGCCGTACATGCGAGCGGGTGGAGCTGGATGGCTTTGCCTTCGATCATGCGGGGCTGGAAGGCCTGGATGCCGAGGCGGTGCAGTGTCGGGGCGCGGTTGAGCAGCACGGGATGGCCTTTCATCACGTATTCGAGGATATCCCATACGACGGGTTCCTTGCGGTCAACGATTTTTTTGGCCGATTTGACGGTCTTGACGATGCCGCGTTCGATGAGTTTGCGGATGATGAAGGGCTTATAGAGTTCGGCAGCCATGTTTTTGGGGATGCCGCATTCGTGCATTTTGAGTTCGGGGCCAACGACGATTACCGAACGGGCCGAATAGTCGACGCGCTTGCCGAGGAGGTTCTGACGGAAGCGGCCCTGCTTGCCCTTGAGCGAGTCGGAGAGCGATTTGAGCGGGCGGTTGGCTTCGGTCTTCACGGCCGACGATTTGCGCGAGTTGTCCAGCAGCGAGTCGACGGCTTCCTGCAGCATGCGTTTCTCGTTGCGGAGGATCACTTCAGGAGCTTTGATCTCGATGAGGCGTTTCAGACGGTTGTTGCGGATGATCACGCGGCGGTAGAGGTCGTTGAGGTCGCTGGTGGCGAAACGGCCGCCGTCGAGGGGCACGAGCGGACGGAGCTCAGGCGGGATGACGGGCACGGCCTGAAGGATCATCCATTCGGGTTTATTGCGTCCGCGCGATGCACGGAACGATTCAACGACCTGCAGACGCTTGAGCGCCTCGGTCTTGCGCTGCTGCGAGCCGTCGGTGTCGGCCTGGTGACGCAGCTGATACGACAGATCGTCGAGGTCGAGACGCAGCAGCAGATCGTAGATAGCTTCGGCACCCATCTTGGCAATGAACTTGTTGGGATCGGTGTCCTCAAGCATCTGGTTTTCTTTGGGAAGCTTGTCGAGGATGTCGAAGTATTCTTCCTCGGTGAGGAGGTCGAGGGGCTGCACATCTTCCACAACGCCGGGCTGGATCACCACGTAGCGTTCGTAGTAGATGATGGCGTCGAGCTTCTTGGAGGGAAGACCGAGCAGATAGCCGATCTTGTTGGGGAGCGAGCGGAAATACCAGATGTGGGCCACGGGCACTACGAGCTTGATGTGGCCCATGCGTTCGCGGCGCACTTTCTTTTCTGTCACTTCAACACCGCAGCGGTCGCACACGATGCCTTTGTAGCGGATGCGTTTGTATTTTCCGCAGTGGCATTCATAGTCCTTGACAGGACCGAAGATGCGTTCGCAGAAAAGGCCGTCGCGTTCGGGCTTGTAGGTGCGGTAGTTGATGGTTTCGGGTTTCAGCACCTCACCGCTCGACTTCTCGAGGATTTCCTCGGGCGAAGCCAGGCCGATGGTGATTTTGGAGAAACCGCTTTTTATTTTGTTGTCTTTTCTAAAAGCCATAAGTTTAGATGTTGACTGGGAGATACAATATGGTGAGAGAAACTACGATGCGAATCGCGGATTATTGTTCGAGGTTGATGCTCAGACCAAGGCCGCGGAGCTCGTGGAGAAGCACGTTGAGCGATTCGGGGATTCCGGCCTGAGGCATCGGATCGCCCTTGACGATGGCTTCGTAGGCTTTGCTGCGGCCGTTGACGTCGTCGCTCTTGATGGTGAGGATCTCCTGGAGCACGTGGGCTGCGCCGAATGCTTCGAGCGCCCACACTTCCATCTCGCCGAAGCGCTGGCCGCCGAACTGTGCCTTACCGCCCAGAGGCTGCTGGGTGATGAGTGAGTACGGGCCGATGGAGCGTGCGTGCATCTTGTCTTCGACCATGTGTCCGAGTTTGAGCATGTAGATCACACCTACGGTTGCCGGCTGGTCGAAACGCTCGCCCGTACCGCCGTCGTAGAGATATGTCTTGCCGTAGCGCGGCAGGCCCGCCTTGTCGGTCCAGGCGTTGAGGTCGTCGAGGGTGGCGCCGTCGAAGATAGGTGTGGCGAATTTCTCGCCGAGCTCGCGGCCTGCCCATCCGAGAACGGTTTCGAAGATCTGGCCCAGGTTCATACGCGAAGGCACGCCCAGAGGGTTGAGGACGATGTCGACGGGGGTGCCGTCGGCAAGGAACGGCATGTCTTCCTGACGTACGATGCGGCTGACGATACCTTTGTTGCCGTGACGGCCGGCCATCTTGTCGCCGACGCTGATCTTACGTTTCTTGGCCACATACACTTTAGCCATCTGCATGATGCCCGAGGGGAGGTCGTCGCCGATGGAGATGTCGTTTTTCTTGCGGCGAAGCTCGGTTTCGATCTCTTTCTTCTTGCGGAGATAGTTGACGATGCAGTCGCGGATCATCTCGTTTTTGTGAGCATCGGTGGTCCATTTGCTCAGGTTGATGGTGTCGTAGTCGATGTCGCGGAGAATGGCGGCGGAGAATTTCGCGCCTTTGGCCACGATGTCGGTGCCGAGGAAGTCCTTGACACCCTGCGAAGTCTTGCCCGAGGTGAGGGTCATGAGTTTGCCCACGAGCACATCCTTGAGTGCGTCGAGCTTTTCTTCATATTCCTCGTCGAGCTTCGGAAGCACGGCGTTGGCGCTTTTGCTTTTCTTCTTTTTGGCGGCACGCGAGAAGAGGTTGGTGCCGATGACAACGCCCTTGAGCGACGGCGAAGCTTTGAGCGATGCGTCCTTGACGTCGCCGGCCTTGTCGCCGAAGATGGCGCGGAGCAGCTTCTCTTCCGGTGTCGGGTCGCTCTCGCCTTTAGGCGTGATCTTGCCGATCATGATGTCGCCGGGCACAACGTGTGCGCCGACGCGGATGATGCCGCGGTCGTCGAGATCCTTGGTGGCGTCTTCGCTTACGTTGGGGATGTCGGAGGTGAGCTCTTCCATGCCGCGCTTGGTCTCGCGCACTTCGAGCGAATATTCGTCGACGTGGACTGATGTGAGGATATCCTCGCGCACCATGCGTTCGTTGAGCACGATGGCGTCCTCATAGTTATATCCTTTCCAGGGCATGAATGCCACCTTGAGGTTGCGGCCCAGAGCCAGCTCGCCGTTCTCAGTCGAATAGCCTTCGGTGAGGATGGTGCCTTTGCTTACGCGCTGGCCTTTGTGGCATATCGGGCGGAGGTCGATGGTAGTGCTCTGGTTGGTCTTGCGGAATTTCGGGATCTTGTATTCTTTGACGGCGTCTTCGAATGCCACGAATTCCTGGTCGGGAGTGCGGTCGTAGCGGATGCGGATCACGGTGGCGTCGACAAATTCAATGGTGCCTTCGCCTTCGGCTGTGATCTGTGTGCGCGAGTCGCGGATAAGCTGGCCTTCGAGGCCGGTGCCCACGATAGGAGCCTCACTGCGCAGCAGCGGCACTGCCTGACGCATCATGTTCGATCCCATGAGGGCGCGGTTGGCGTCGTCGTGTTCGAGGAACGGGATGAGCGAAGCGGCTATCGAAGCGATCTGTGTGGGCGAAACGTCCATGAGTTCCACCTGTTCGGGCGCCACGATAGGGAAGTCGGCGTCGAGACGCGCTTTGACGCGGTCGTTGACGAAAGAGCCGTCGTCGTGAAGCGGTGCGTTGCCCTGGGCAATCACCTTGCCTTCTTCGATTTCGGCGGTGAGATAGATGATCTCGTCGTTGTTGAGGTTGACCTTCTTGTCCTCCACCTTGCGGTAAGGCGTCTCGATGAAGCCGAGGTCGTTGATCTTGGCATAGACGCAGAGCGACGAGATAAGGCCGATGTTCGGGCCTTCAGGCGTCTCGATAGGACAGAGGCGGCCATAGTGGGTGTAGTGTACGTCGCGCACTTCGAAGCCTGCGCGTTCGCGCGACAGACCGCCGGGGCCGAGGGCCGACATACGGCGTTTGTGAGTGATCTCGGCCAAGGGGTTGGTCTGGTCCATAAACTGCGACAGCGCGTTGGTGCCGAAGAATGTGTTGATGACCGACGAGATGGTCTTGGCGTTGATGAGGTCGATAGGGGTGAACACCTCGTTGTCACGCACGTTCATGCGTTCGCGGATCGTACGCGACATGCGGGCCAGACCTACGCCAAACTGGTTGTAGAGCTGTTCGCCGACGGTGCGCACGCGACGGTTGCTCAGGTGGTCGATATCGTCGACATCGGTCTTCGAGTTGATCAGCTCGATGAGATATTTGATGATGGCGATTATATCCTCCTTGGTGAGCACCTTCACGTCCATCGACGTGGTGAGCCCGAGTTTCTTGTTGATGCGGTAGCGTCCCACTTCGCCGAGGTCGTAGCGCTTCTCAGAGAAGAAGAGGTTGGTGATCACCTCGCGGGCGCTTGCATCGTCCGGCGGCTCGGCGTTGCGGAGCTGTCGGTAGATGTACTGGATGGCTTCTTTCTCTGAGTTGGAGGTGTCCTTCTGCAGAGTGTTGAAGATAATGGAGTAGTCGCTCGTGTTGGCGTCCTCTTTGTGCAGCAGGATTGTCTGTGCGCCCGAGTCGAGTATCTCCTGGATATGGTGTTCCTCGATCACTGTTTCGCGGTCGATGAGCACCTCGTTGCGGTCGATCGATACAACTTCGCCGGTGTCTTCGTCAACGAAGTCTTCCACCCACGTCTTGAGCAGGCGGGCGGCGAACTTACGGCCGATGCATTTCTTGAGGTTTGTCTTGGTGACTTTGACTTCTTCAGCCAGACCGAATATTTCAATGATGTCCTTGTCGCTTTCCAGACCGATAGCACGCAACAGGGTGGTCACGGGCAATTTCTTCTTGCGGTCGATGTAAGCGTACATCACATTGTTGATGTCGGTAGCGAATTCTATCCATGAGCCTCTGAACGGGATGATACGGGCCGAATAGAGTTTTGTGCCGTTGGCATGGGTGCTTTGTCCGAAGAACACGCCCGGCGAACGGTGAAGCTGCGACACAACGACGCGCTCGGCACCGTTGATTACAAACGTGCCCTTCTCGGTCATGTAGGGGATGAGGCCGAGATACACATCTTGTATCACCGTTGCAAAGTCCTCGTGGTCAGGGTCGGTACAGTATAATTTTAATTTGGCTTTGAGGGGTACGCTGTAAGTCATGCCGCGTTCCAGACATTCTTCAATTGAATAGCGCGGCGGATCGATATAATAGTCGAGAAACTCGAGCACGAAATTGTTGCGAGTGTCGGCAATCGGGAAGTTCTCGGCAAATACTTTGTACAAGCCCTCGTTGTTGCGTTTTTCCGGCGGAGTGTCAAGCTGCAGGAAATCGCGGAACGATTTGAGCTGCACCTCCAGAAAGTCGGGGTAAGGCAGAGGATTCTTTACCGACGCAAAGTTTACACGGGGTTTATTTTCTGTTACTGACATCTAAAATATTACTAAGGTTAAAGAACTCAAATAAAATTGAACACACAAAAGGTTAAGTATTCGCCTTTCGCGGCGATACTTAACCTATGTACCTGATTGACAGGCGATATTATTTAAGTTCGACTTCAGCGCCTGCTTCTTCGAGTTCTTTCTTCAGTCCTTCAGCTTCAGCTTTGGCGAGGCCTTCTTTCACTACAGAGGGTGCGCCGTCAACGAGTTCTTTAGCTTCTTTCAGGCCAAGACCGGTCTGAGCTTTAACTACTTTCACAACGTTGAGCTTGCTTGCGCCGGCTGATTTCAGAACTACGTCGAATGAAGTTTTTTCTTCAGCAGCGGGTGCGCCGGCTGCGGGACCGGCAGCAACTGCAACAGCTGCGGCGGCGGGTTCGATGCCATATTCGTCCTTCAGGATCTGAGCAAGTTCGTTTACTTCCTTTACCGAGAGGTTAACTAATTGTTCTGCAAAAGCTTTTAAATCTGCCATTTTTGTATGATTTTATTTGTTATTTACTTAGTAGAGTTGATTATGCTTCTTTTTTTGATAAAGTCTCAAGGATGCCATGAAGCTTGGTGCCACCCGAGGTAAGTGCCGAAATCACATTCTTTGCAGGCGACTGCAGCAGAGCCACAACGTCGGCGATAAGTTCGTTCTTGCTCTTGATTGTTGCAAGAGTGTCGAGCTGATCGGCGCCGAAGTAAACGGTTTCTTCTACGTAGGCTGCCTTGAATGCGGGGAGAACGTCGTCTTTCTTCACGAAATCCTTGATGAGCTTGGCAGGCACGTTTGCCACCTGTGTGCACATCAGTGAAGTCGGACCAGCGAGTGCGGGATACAGTTCAGAGTAATCACCGTCGAGCTGCTCGAGAGCCTTGTGGAGAAGGGTGTTTTTAACCACCATCAGTTTCACTTCGGCCTTGGCGCATGCACGGCGAAGCTGACTTGTCTTCTCAGCGTTGAGGCCGGCGGTTTCTACAAGGTAGAAGTTGGGATACTCCTTGAGGGTCTGAGCGATTTTCTCTATTGCTATTGATTTATCTTCCTTTCTCATTGTCGTAATTCTTTTTTGCGATTATTCATCGATCGTCTTGGCGTCGACTTTAACGCCCGGACTCATCGTGGATGAAAGATAAATGCTCTTGATATATGTACCCTTAGCGGTTGCGGGCTTGAGCTTGATCAGTGTGTTGATAAACTCGCGCGCGTTTTCCTTCATCTGCTCGGGTGTGAAGCTAACTTTGCCGATTGAAGAGTGGATGATGCCGTTTTTGTCAACCTTGAAGTCGATCTTGCCTTTCTTCACTTCTTCTACAGCTTTCGATACGTCGTTGGTCACTGTGCCGCTCTTGGGGTTAGGCATCAGGCCGCGCGGTCCGAGGATTCGGCCCAGCGCACCGATCTTACCCATGATTGCGGGCTGTGTGATGATCACGTCGACGTCGGTCCAGCCGCCTTTGATCTTTTCGATATATTCGTCAAGACCAACATAGTCGGCGCCGGCTGCCTTGGCAGCGGCTTCTGCGTCGGGGTTGCAGAGCACGAGCACGCGCACCTGCTTGCCTGTTCCGTGGGGCAGTGTCACCACGCCACGTACCATCTGGTTTGCCTTTCGGGGATCAACGCCAAGACGCACATCGATGTCAAACGAAGCGTCAAACTTGGTATAAGTGATTTCTTTTACCTTTGCAGCCGCTTCTGCGAGTGTGTAGGTCTTCCCAGCTTCAATCTTACCGAGGGCCAACTTTTGGTTTTTTGTAAGTTTACTCATCTGTGTTTCAATTGAAGTTTATTAGTTATTTGCAGGGAATGTACCTTTGACGGTGATACCCATACTTCTGGCTGTACCAGCTACCATGCGCATTGCCGATTCTACGGTGAAACAGTTCAGGTCGGGCATCTTGTCCTCTGCTATTGCCTTCACTTGCTCCCAGGTCACTTCAGCCACTTTGTTGCGGTTGGGCTGTGCCGAGCCGCTCTTGATTTTAGCGGCTTCCAGCAGCTGGATGGCTACCGGAGGAGTCTTCACGACAAAGTCGAAGCTCTTGTCCGTGTAGTAAGTGATTACTACAGGAAGCACTTTACCGGCTTTGTCCTGTGTGCGGGCATTGAACTGCTTGCAAAATTCCATGATGTTGATGCCCTTGGAACCCAGCGCGGGACCTACTGGCGGTGATGGATTTGCTGCTCCACCCTTAATCTGCAATTTGATTTGTCCAGCAATTTCTTTAGCCATTTTAATCTTAATTTTAGATATTGGTGTTCAATGTGCGGGTCAAACATCGAAATCGTCGCCAATGCGTAACCAAAGGCGGCGGTTCCTTTATCAAACTCGCTCTACTTGCGAATTTTCCAACTCAAGCGGTGTCTTGCGGCCAAAAATCTTGACCATGACTTTAAGTTTCTTCTTATCTCTGTCCACTTCTTCAATTTCCCCGGTGAAGCCGTTGAACGGACCAACGATCACTTTCACCGCCTCACCAACGAGGTAGTCGTTGATCGAGTCGACCGTGATGTCGGCCATTTCGTCGGCCATGCCGAGCATGCGCTGAACTTCGCTCTGTCGCAAAGGCTCCGGCATGGCGCCGTTGCTCTTGCCACGGAGAAAGTCAATCACATTGGTGGTGTTGCGCAGTTCATGCATAACCTCACCATGAAGAATGGCTTCAATAAACACGTAGCCGCTGTAAAGGTTTTTTTCTTTTACAACCTTCTTGCCGCCACGCACCGTAAGCACTTTTTCTGTCGGAATCAATACTTGGAAAACGTATTTGCCAAGATCGGTGTTGCGGATCTGTGCGTCCAGCACTTCCTTCACCTTGGCTTCTTTACCTGATATGGCACGCAGAACGTACCATGCTCTTTTTTCTTCGGCCATTGATCGTGTAGTTTTGAAAAGTGATTACTGATGCCGCCGATCAGCTGAAGAGCTGAGGCAGTGCATAAATTAAAGTCATTACCTGTTCAACCACCCAGTCCATCGCCCATATGATCAGTGCGATAATAACGGAAGCAATCATCACGATCAGTGCGCTTTTGATGAGCTGGTCTTTTGTCGGCCAGGATGTCTTATACCGCAATTCGGTATATGACTCTTCGATATTCGTAAATAGTTTTAATTTCTTCATTTTGTCTGTTTTGGCACGGGAAGAGAGGCTCGAACTCCCGACACCTGGTTTTGGAGACCAGTGCTCTACCGACTGAGCTATTCCCGTATCATAGATAAAAGCGGCCGTTCTGCATGGCTTTCGCCCGAAGGGCAGCCGGCCGCTTTTATTTTCGGTTTATCGTGTGCCGTGTCGTGTTGCCGACAGCGGATTTTGCGATGCCTTGATTAGTCGAGGATCTCGGTGATCTGACCCGAACCAACGGTGCGGCCGCCTTCACGGATGGCGAAACGCAGACCCTGATCGCATGCTACCGGGTTGATGAGCTCAACGTTGATTTCAACGTGGTCACCGGGCATTACCATTTCTACACCTTCGGGGAGTGTGATCTCACCGGTCACGTCAAGTGTGCGGATGTAGAACTGAGGACGATAGTGGTTGTGGAACGGAGTGTGGCGGCCACCTTCTTCTTTCTTCAGGATGTAGACAGAAGCTTTGAATTTGCTGTGGGGTTTTACAACACCCGGGTGGCAGATTACCATACCGCGACGGATATCTTTCTTGTCGATACCGCGGAGGAGCAGACCAACGTTATCGCCGGCTTCACCTTCATCGAGGAGCTTGCGGAACATTTCAACACCGGTAACAACCGATTTCATGTCTGCGCCAAGACCCATGATCTGAACTTCGTCACCTACTTTTACGACGCCGGTTTCGATACGGCCTGTAGCAACGGTGCCACGACCTGTGATCGAGAATACGTCTTCAACAGGCATAAGGAACGGTTTGTCGATATCGCGCGGAGGCAGCGGAATCCAATTGTCGACGGCTTCCATAAGTTCCATAACCTTAGCTTCCCACTGGGGTTCGCCGTTGAGGGCGCCGAGGGCGGAACCACGGATGATAGGAGTGTTGTCGCCGTCATAGTCATATGACGAAAGAAGGTCGCGCATTTCCATTTCAACGAGTTCGAACATCTCTTCGTCGTCAACCATGTCGCATTTGTTGAGGAACACAACGATGCGGGGTACGTTCACCTGACGGGCGAGAAGGATGTGCTCGCGGGTCTGGGGCATCGGGCCGTCGGTTGCGGCTACCACGATGATGGCACCGTCCATCTGTGCGGCACCTGTTACCATGTTCTTAACGTAGTCAGCGTGTCCCGGGCAGTCAACGTGTGCATAGTGACGGTTGGCGGTTTCGTATTCTACGTGTGCGGTGTTGATAGTGATACCACGTTCTTTTTCCTCAGGTGCGTTGTCGATCTGGTCGAACGACTTCACTTCAGAAAGACCGGCTTTTGCAAGCACTGTGGTGATTGCTGCGGTCAGAGTGGTTTTGCCGTGGTCAACGTGACCGATTGTACCGATGTTAACATGCGGTTTCGTTCTTTCGAATTTCTCTTTAGCCATAACTTTTTGCTATTTTTATTTGTTAAGATGATTTCGCTTTTAATCGTAACGCCACGATAGCACAAGGCACTATCGGGGCTGTCACATTTGTTTATTTTATTGGAGCCGATGGCGGGATTTGAACCCGCGACCTCTTCCTTACCAAGGAAGTGCTCTACCCCTGAGCTACATAGGCATTGTTTCTTTGAGCGGAAGACGAGGCTCAAACTCGCGACCCTCAGCTTGGAAGGCTGATGCTCTATCAACTGAGCTACTTCCGCATTGTCTTATTGGTGGGCGCGGATGGATTCGAACCACCGAAGGTGAAAACCAGCAGATTTACAGTCTGCCCCATTTGGCCACTCTGGAACACGCCCTTTGTTTCTTCCACTATCTTTTCTTCACCGGACTCTTTCCGGCTGCTTGAGCCTCTTGTCGGATTCGAACCAACGACCCCGAGATTACAAATCACGTGCTCTGGCCAACTGAGCTAAAGAGGCGGGTCTTGCCGTTCAGCCGCTTCATGCGGCCTCAAAAGCGATGCAAAGGTAGAACATTTTTTTTATTCCACAAAATATTCTCCTTATTTTTTTTGAGCTGCAGGATGTGATTCTGCATTTTGCGGTTTTTTGAAGGACTTTTGTTATTGGAGATATTCATTTTAGACGCCCGCCGCAACAGCGGTCAGTAGTCTCGTTGAAGGAGTATTCGATGCGTCTGTGATGCGTGTCAGTTTTGTATGCTATTTGTTTTTTTATCGATATTTGCTTTATCTTTGAGGTGATATGTCTTTAAGGTAATGCTTTAAGGCGGCTGCGGCCTTTGTGGTAGCACTGCGATTTTATATTAATACAAGTGTTATATGTTTAAGAAGTTTTTTATGACGTTTGCCGCGGCTGCCGTTGTTGCGGCGCTTGCATGCGGATGCAGCGGTGATGATCCGGCTCCGGCCGACGTACCTGCGGAGTCCGAACCTGTGGGCGAAGAGTGGATCGACATGACTTTTGCCGCTAAGCTGCAGGAGGCTGGTCTGATCGAGGATATCGATTCGCTGACTCCCTCTATGGTGAAGGGTATCACGAAAATCAGCCTGAATGAGGCCGCACTCACATCCGTGTGCGGCATTCGCTATTTCGAAAATCTCGATACGCTGGATCTGTTAAGAAACAAGCTGACTGATATTGATGTTTCAGGTATGAAAAAACTGAAGTATATCAATCTGGGTTATATGCGCTCACTCACGTCGGTCAATCTGAACGGATGTCAGGCGCTGGAGGATTTTGAATGCGAATACTCTTCGGTGAATGAACTCGACGTGACGGGATGCGGCAGCATCGAAACGCTTGCTGTTTCCGACAATGAACTTGAAACGTTGGATCTGTCAGGCATGCCACGCCTCAAGGTGCTCTATTGTATACATAACTATCTCACCACCCTCGACCTCTCGAACTGTCCCGAGCTTGAGCAGTTCGTGGGCTTTGGCTGCGAGTTTAGGATGCTTGACATATCCAATAACCGAAACCTCACCCTGTTTTTCTGCTCATTAAATCCCGGACTGAATGGACGGTTTATAGTCAAGGCATGGTTTGATAATGAGGCTATGCCGTCTGACGGCTCTTTCACCTCGGGTTCGTGGCTGTATCACGACGCAGAGGTGGTGGCAATCGATTATGTCGACGTCATCAACGGCAAATAATGTCATATAAGGCCTTTGGTCTGATAGACAAGTTCGGCTGAGTCTGTGCAGTCGAACTTGTTCATAAGCCTACGGCGGTATGTCAGTATGGTGTTGATGCTGATGCCGAGCTGCTCGGCCATCTCTTCCGAGGTCTTGCCCTGAGTTATGAAGCGCAGCACCTGTTTTTCACGCTCGGAGATGTCGGAATCCTCCGATGCTCCCGGCTGTGCCGGAGGCGTGATGGTAAACGCCGGGCTGAAATAGCGTTTGCCGCCGGCGATGGCTGCCACGGCGGCGCGCAGCGTTTCGATAGGCTCCGACTTCGACACCGCCCCGTCGACGTCGAGCGCCGCAAGGCGTGCGGCCACCCACGGCTCTTCGTGCATGGTGTAGACGAGTATGCGGCACTGGCGGTTGATGTCGCGGATGCGGTGTATGACGTCGAATCCGTTTTCTTTGCCAAGCTCAAGGTCGATGATCCAGAGCTGATTGTAGCCCTTCCCCGGATTTTGGTAGGCCTCGGGATCGCCGATGCGTGCCCCCGCGATGCCGGGGATGTCGCGCACCACGTCGATGATGCCCTGGGCCACTAAGGGATGGTCGTCCATGACCATTATCTGTATGGGTGTTTTCATATGGTGAGTTGCGTTTGATTCTGTGAGGGAGATGCTATGTGTGGAAGGTGAGGGTGAAGATGTGTCGGCCGTCGGGAGCCGTTTCGAGCGATGTGCCGGCGTTGAGCGAGCGGGCGCGGTCGGCCATGGTGCGCAGGCCGATGCCCGTCGACGGTGTGTCGTGGCTGAGCGCCACGGTCGAGTTGTCGGTGATCGTGAGCGTCGCCATGTCGCCGTCGCCACCCTTGAAGCTTACGGTGATCAGCGTGGCGTTGCCGTGATTGAGCAGGTTGATCACGTATTCCTGCGTGATGCGGTAGATCTCGCGCCCTATGTGGATGGGCAGCTGCGGGACGCACTCGCTGATGAAGTCGATCTGAATGCCGGAGTCGGCCGCCGTGGCCGCCAGATAGCTGCGCATCACCTCTACGGGTGTCATGTTGTCGAATTCCGGCGGCATGAGGTCGTGCGAGATGCGCCGCACCGTTTTGCGTGTGGTGTCGATGAGATCCGACAGCGAGCGGCGGTCGTCGTTGCCCGCCTCTATTTTCATCTTGAGGCCCAGCAGGTCGTTGGCCACGCCGTCGTGGAGCTCTTTGGCGAAGCGCTTGCGCTCGTCCTCGAGGCCGTCGATGTAGCTGCGCGCCGATTCGAGCTCGCGGGTGCGCTCAAGCTCTTTCATGGCGCGGCGGGTGCGTCGCTGACGGAAATAGATGGCCGATGCTATCACGGCCAGTATCACGGCCGCCAGCGCTATGATGAGCAGCATGCGCTCGCGTTGGAGCAGGTTGAGCTGCAGCACGCGGTTTTCCATCTCGCGTTCGAGGGTCCCGTATT
Source organism: uncultured Porphyromonadaceae bacterium (assembly GCA_902489785.1). Classification (GTDB taxonomy): domain Bacteria; phylum Bacteroidota; class Bacteroidia; order Bacteroidales; family Muribaculaceae; genus Paramuribaculum. The sequence goes on along the minus strand of CABUBG010000014.1, from coordinate 6,658 downwards.
TCACGTTGAATTCTTCGAGACGGGCCGCCGCATTGATGTTTGCCATCGAGTCGGCCCACATGCGGGCGCTGTCCATGTAGATGCAGGCTTCTTTGTAGCGCCCGGTCTCGCGGTAACAGTCGGCGATGGAGCTGTAGAGCTTGCCGCGCTCGCTCTGCATCGGCGACCGCATCTGTATTTCATACCATTTGAGGGCTTCGGCATATTCCTTGCGGGCGTAGTGCATGCGGGCGCGCGCCAGCACGTAGCCGAGGCTGATCACCGAGTTGTTGGGCTGGTGGTGATAGAGGGTGTCGCCGATGGCCATGTAATAGTCCACCGAATCGCGGCGCCCCGTGGCTTCAAAATAGCCGTAGAGCGAGGGGATGCACCGCAGTTGCAGCGATTCGTTTTTCGAGGCTTTGGCCCGCTGCCACGCTATCCGGGCGTTTCGGCCGGCCGCCGCCGTGTCGCCCATCTCGCTGTTGACCGCCGACAGCAGCTGATGGCTGCACACGATCGAATAGTCGTCGTTGGCTTTCATGCCGTGTTCGGCGGCGCGTTCGAAATATCGCTTGGCGTCGGCATAGCGTCCGAGATTGTAATACATCACGCCGATGCTCTGTGTCACCGATGCCGTCCACCCCGGATCGTTGAGCACACGGCATGCCGAGTCGGCTTTCTCATAAAACACTATCGCCGAGTCGGTCATGTTGCTGCGGTGATAAAGCAGTCCGAGGTCGGAATAGACGCTCACGTCAAGCTCCGTGTCGTTGAACCTCTTGAGCATGGGTATCACGGCCCGTTTGGCGTTGATGGCCTTGCGCCGTTCGCCGCGCCAGGTCATCAGCGTGGCCTGCTCGTTGAGCAGCAGCGGATAGACCGGGTCGTTTTTCACTCCCGCTATGGCAAAGGCTTTGTCAAACTGTTGCTGCGCTGCGGCGAGGTCGCCGCCGGCCATCAGCTCGGAGGCCGATTCATAAAGGTTCTCTACTTTCGATTCTGCTTTTGTCAGCGCCGGTATGAGTGAGCATAAGAGGGCGATGACAGCCGCCGGAAGTTTGGGGATATTATAATGCATTGGAATTAGCTTAGTGCTGGAAATATTGCTTTCGTTTGTTCAAAATTAATATTTTTTACATTTATCGATAGCTGATAATCCTCTAAATCGGCTAAATTTTAACATAAAGAAAAATGAATTAACAATAAAATTGAGTTCTATCATCATTTCTGATGACAACGGAAAAGACTCTCGCGGTGTAATTTTGCTGTTGTTATTATTGCAATGGTATCTCACGGCCGAAGGTTATGATCCCGTGTTGCCCGATAGAGTAATGGCTGCGTACTGTCTGTCTGACATCTCACACCCGATCGACCGGTCACATATTAAACAAGCTATATTGTATAACCCCAAAAATCCAGACGACAAATGCGAAAAACGATTTTGTTCCTGTCGGCCGTATTCATTCTTCTGGCGGCGACGGAAGCCAATGCGATTGTTCGGGTAAGCCTTAAGGAGGTGCAACGCTACGGCACTACGCTTTATTTACATCTTAAGTTGGTCAACTCCGAGGAAAAAGACGCGCGTGTGCAGATTATGAAATCGGAAGGGATGCAGGATCGACGCTCCTACGTGATCGGTAACGACGATGTGGATTATGATATCAGGTTTATTGACGGCGACGCGTATTGCAATATCCCTTCCAAAACGGTGGCGAACTCGATGATGGTGGTCAGGAATGTGCCGCTCGATGTCACCGAACTGAAACTTGTGGAAGTTTCTGTTTACACCTCGGGTATGAAAGGCAAGTCCAAAGTCAAGGGCGCTCAGTATTATTCGGCTTTTATGTTCCGCGACGTGCCCATACAGGTTGTCAGGAATAACGATTACGATCCGGGAAGCTGTTCCGATGTTTTGATGGATGCCTCACAGATGAGCTGCACCCGTTCAGGCAATAATGTCATTGTGAAATTTCGTCTGAAAAGCAATCAGGGAAATTACATCTACAGGTTTAGTGGCATTCATCTCGATGGTGTCGTGTTTGGAACGGATGGCGATAAATATGCCGCAAAGATCAGTGTTGCTGAATCGTTGGCTCCTTCGCGAAGCGAAATGGTGACTATGACCATATATAATGTGCCTAAAACCGAGAAAATATTGCCCTATGTAAAAGCGCATCTGGATGATGGCATCGACATTGATTTCAGAAATGTCGAAATAAGGGCTCCGGCTGCTGCATCAAGTCCCAAAAAGGCACCGAAAACAGGCAAAAGCACGAAAAAGAAACGTAAAAAATCAAAATAATCAGTCAGAATTATGAAACGATATATAATGACGGCAGTCGCATTGATTATGTCGATGATGACGGTTGTCGCACAAAAGCCCGAGAAACACTTGGAAGGCGTTGACATTACACTCGGAGAGTCAGTGCGCTATTGCGGCGGTGTTATGGTGGATTTCAAATTCACCAACAGTTCCGACAAAACTTACTATCTGGCATTTCCGGGTGATGGCGTGGCAATTGACAAAAGTGGCAAAAAACATAAGACGAGAGTGATGAATCTCGTGTTTGATTATCCCAACCATTATTGTCTGCATGCCGGTTCAACGGTTTGTGGAAGCGTTTATATTAAAGATGTGTCGGAAACGACAAGAAACATCAAGCTCCTCGACATCGCTTTTTCTTGTTCCGATCTTGGCACTGTTGAAGGGAAATGCAGTTATCATTTCAGTGACATTGCAATCTCTCCCAGATCAAACACCGATGATGATCGCGTCACCTGTGATCTCCCCGACCTCTTTATCTCACCGGTGTCGTGCCTCAGGGCAGGCAGCAATGTGGAGATGACTTTCATTCTGACCAACAAGGGACGCCTCGACAGCAATTCCGATGCTATTTCGCATAATATATTCGATCGAAATGGCGAGGCTGTGGCAAGTGACGGCACAAAATACAGAGCCCGGTTGAGATATGCCGCCGATGACGAATCAATCGAATATGATTTCCCCAAAGACGTGCCTGTGAAAATGCGTCTGGTCATTGAAGATGTGCCGCAGAATGTCACCCGATTCCAGCTTATCAGATATAAAACCACGCCGAAAAACCTCCCCTTCAGGATTGACTTCCGCAACATGTCCATCGGCTGGCAACGCGATCGGCAGGCTGCTTCTGATTCACAAAATTGACGATTTTTTAATAAATTGTCTAAATTTATATGATACAGATTTTGAGATGTATTGCCAGATGGATTTTTACTTGCGATGAGGGAGCGTAGCCGTAGCTACGTGACCGAAGAGCGAGTAAAAAGACGCGGGCAAGCTTCTCAAAAGCAAAGAAATATGAATTTTAGACAATCTCTAATGATGATAAAATGAAAATAAGATTAAACTCCCTGTTGTGGATTGCCGGTGCGATATTTCTGATGTATGGATGTTCCGGCAGCAGCCGCTCTTATGATTCCGGTGACTATGATGATGACTCCGACGACAAGGTGGAGCGTTTAGGTGGATTGTTCGGGCATGACAGCCAAGCCGACGGCGAACAGGAAAAGGACTCCCAGGAGCTCTCCGCCTTCCCGAAATTCAGCGACAGAGCCTGTCTCGGCCTGTATGGCCCGGTGAAGACTGTCGAGCACGACGGCCGACTGCTCGTCGCCTTTGATCAGAACGGCATGTTGCAGAAACTTGACTACTACGATCGTTACGTCATATATAAGAGAGATGCCACCGACCTCTACTCATGCGACATACGGGGAGCAGACTACTTTACTCCGCTTAGAATTACGCTTAGGAATGATGAACGTGAGGATATCGATACTGAGGGAAACGGTGATTTCGTTCACTATAAATGGAAGTTTGACGATGCCGGCCGTCTGATCTCAAAATGGAGTTCGATAGAGTTCTACACCACTATAGAAACCTACAAATATCATGGCGACGACCGGCTTCCTTACAACATAACCGCCAGCGGCGGTGAAGGCGGCGGTGGCAGCGACTCTTCCGAGGCCTACACATATATTGACATTGACCGCTACGGCAACTGGACCAAAGCAAAGATCTCGGGACATTATGAATCAAGTGATGATCTCGACGATCCCGCAGCAACGAAAATTGATGAATCTTCAGCGGTCGTAACCCGCCGGATCACCTACTATGATTGACCGCGCGCTGTGAAATAATAGGCGTCAACGCGGTGTTTTGTTGATAAAAATGATTATTTTTGTGGCGGCGGCTTGCAGAAGTCGCCGCTATACTTATTTAAGCATCAATCATAAGTGGTTATGAAAGAAGATATACAGGCCCGTATAGGGCAGCTACGTGACGCTATGCGTCAGGCCGGAATCGACGCTGTGATCATTCCGCAGACCGATCCTCATCAGAGTGAATATATTGCCTCTCACTGGCAGGTACGCCGTTGGCTCTCAGGATTTACCGGATCGGCCGGCGACCTTGTGGTCACCCAAAGCGAAGCCTACGTATGGGCCGACTCCCGTTATTGGATTCAGTCGGGCATGCAGCTCGAGGGCACCGGAATCGGCGTGATGTACGACGGTAAACCCGAGACGCCCGCCATCATCGATTATCTCTGCTCGGCGCTCCCCGACGGTTCGACCGTCGGCATCGACGGCATGCTCTTCAGCGCCGAAGCCGCCGGAAACATGCGCGCCGCTCTCGCCCGCCACGGCATTGACCTTCGTGTCGATTTCAACCCAATCGATGAGGTGTGGACCGACCGCCCCGCCTTGCCCAAGGACGAAGTGTTTGTCCACGACGTGAAATATGCCGGTGAGGACGCCGCCACTAAAATGAGCAAAGTGCTCGAAGAAACCCGCCTGCAGGGAGCCGACGCACTCTTCGTGTCGGACCTCGCCGAGATCGCCTGGGTGCTGAACATCCGCTCCAACGACGTCAACTGCAACCCCGTGGTGACCGCTTTTCTCTATCTCGCCCCCAAAGGCACCACTTTGTTCCTGGACAAGGAAAAGATGACCCCCGAGGTGGCCTCGCATCTGGTGGCCAACGGCATCAACGTCCGCTCCTATGGCGAAGTCGGCGAATTCATCGCCGATGTCCCCGCCACGGAGAAGGTTCTCGTCAACCCGGCCCGCACCGCCGTGGCTCTCGTGTCGATGCTCGGCGACCGCGTGGTGACAGGTCTCTCGCCAATTGCCCTGATGAAGGCCGTGAAAAACGACGTGCAGATCGCCGGCTTCCGCGAAGCCATGATCCGCGACGGCGTAGCCCTCGTCAAGACCTATATGGAGGTGGAGCGCCGTCTGGCCGCCGGACAGAAAGTCACGGAGATCGACGCCGACAACCTGTCGACATCTTTCCGCTCCCTTAATCCCGAATATTTCAGCAAAAGCTTCGAAAGCGCTTCAGCCTACGGCTCCAACGGCGCCATCGTGCACTATGAAGCCGACGAATCGTCCAATGCCGTCATTTCCACCGACAGCCTCTACCTCTTCGACTCCGGCGTCAACTACGTCGACGGCACCACCGACATCACCCGCACCGTCTCGTTCGGCACGCCGACAGCCGCACAGCGTCATGATTTCACCCTCGTGATGAAAGGTCACATAGCCATCGCCACCGCTGTCTATCCCTTCGGCACACGCGGCGCTCAGCTCGACGCACTCGCCCGCATAAGTCTCTGGAAAGAGGGACTTAGCTATCTACACGGCACCGGACACGGCGTGGGCCATTTCCTCAACGTCCACGAAGGCCCCCAGAGCATCCGCCTCAACGATACGATGGCGCCGCTCCTCCCAGGCATGATCACCTCCAACGAGCCCGGCCTCTACCGCGAAGGTGAATACGGCATCCGCTGCGAAAACCTCGTGCTCACCACCGACGCTTTCACCACCGACTTCGGCCACTTCCTCAAATTCGAAACACTGACGCTCTTCCCCTTCGACATCAAGCTCTTCGAAACCGCCATCATGACCGACGAGGAGATCGACTGGGTCAACAAATACCACGCCATGGTGTGCGAGCGTCTGCTCCCGCATCTCAATGCCGAAGAGCAGGAATGGCTCATAGCCAAGACGGCTCCGCTTACCCGATAACAGTTACACATTAATTAATATAAACCGGACGCAGCCATTCTGCGTCCGCCCCCGATACCGACAATGGCACTCATCAAACCCCTCCGCGGATTCACCCCCGTAATAGGCAAGGACTGCTTCCTGGCCGACAACGCCACCATCATCGGCGATGTGGTGATGGGCGACGAATGCAGCGTGTGGTTCAACACCGTTCTGCGCGGCGACGTCAATTCCATCCGCATCGGCGACCGCGTCAACATCCAGGACGGCACCGTCCTCCACACCCTCTATCAGAAATCGACCATCGAGATAGGCAACGATGTCTCGATAGGCCACAACGTCACCCTCCACGGCTGCAAGATCCGCGATCTCGCCCTCATTGGCATGGGCGCCGTGGTGATGGACGATGCCGAAGTAGGGGAGGGCGCCCTCGTGGCTGCCGGATCCGTGGTGCTTTCCCGCACAAAGATAGGCCCCAACGAGCTTTGGGGAGGAGCACCCGCCAAGTTCATCAAGATGGTCGACCCCGCCACCTCCGCCGAGCTCAACCGCAAGATAGCCCGCAATTATCTGATGTACTCCAGATGGTATGAATGAAACCGTCGGCGGCAGCGCTTGACCGCGTCGACGA
>CABUBG010000013.1:0-32832 GCA_902489785.1 uncultured Porphyromonadaceae bacterium | reverse complement strand
TTTAACACTTTATTCTCCTTGTTTTAACAAATGCACCGGAATTTCGGCTTGAGCCATTGAAACTTTATTAAAAAAAGGCGACGGGGGACGTGTATCGTGTCTTCACAGCGATTGCAAATCCTGTTTAAACGGGTTGCGCCGGATAATGTTACGGTCATGCTTTCCCAGGCCGGCCACGGTCTGTTATCATTTATAGAAAAGAAAAAGAGGAAAATCCCGGTGGAAATTCCTCTGATGAAGGTTTGTGCGCACGAAGGGACTCGAACCCCCATGTCGGATGACACCAGATCCTAAGTCTGGCGCGGCTACCAATTACGCCACGTGCGCGTGGATTTGCAGTGCAAAGATAGGGCTTTGTGCTGCAAAAACAAAATTATAGCGGTTAAATATTTTTGTTGAGTCAAAACAAACGGGCAAGTGTAAAGTCCAAGGGCAAATGCCAATATTGGGTTACTCTGGTGGAAGGGACTGCTTATCAAATATATTTTTCGATGGGCCAGACGAATGCGCGGAGGCCGAGCTTCGGGGATTCGATGTCGAACTGGCGGAGGGCTTCGAGCAGCGTGTCGACGCGGTGATCCTCAACGATGGTGATGATGGCGGAGTTCATCGACGGCCAGGCATGAGAGCCGTAGTGCGGTTCGCCGGAAGCGCTGCCGCGTCCCTGCACTTCGGGCCACGAGGTGAATCCGCGGCAATTGGATTTTTCGAGCAGGGTCACGATTTTTTCATAGTGAGCCTGGTCGAATGTGATGAGTATAGATTTCATTGTTTCGATTTTTTCAGTTTACGGCGCTGACGGCGCACGCCAACGTAAGCGAAGAGGCAGTAGAGCGTGGGCACGAAGAGCAGTGTGAGGATGGTTGACAGCGTGAGGCCTCCGATTACGGCGGTGCCCATGGGTCGCCACATCTCGGCGCCCTGTCCGGTGCCGACGGCCATCGGCACCATTCCGAGGATGGTAGTGAGCGTTGTCATGACCACAGGACGCAGACGCGATTTGCCGCCGAGCACCACGGCCTGGCGTATCGAGAGCCCGCGTTCGCGGTTGAGGGTAATATAGTCGATGAGCACGATGCCGTTCTTGACCACGATACCGATAAGCATGATGGCGCCGATCATCGACATGACGTTGAGCGTATGGCCCGAGAGGTAGAGGATGATGAACACGCCGGAGAAGGCGAAGAGGAGGGAAGTCATGATGATGGCGGGGTAGGTGTAGCTTTCAAACTGCGCTGCCATGACGATATATACGAGCACGATGATGAGCACAGCGAGCGTGAGCAGGTCGGCAAACGAATCCTGCTGGTCCTCGTAGGAACCGGAAAGCTGTATGTTGATGCCGACCGGGATATCCATCTTGTCGATTTCGGCCTGCGACTGGCTGACCACCTGGCTCATCGGCACTCCCTGCACCACAGTCGAAACGGTGATGATGCGTTCGCGGTCCTTGCGCTCGATGGTCGGCGGAGTGAAGCGCTCCACAACCTTGCCCACGTCGCTGATGCGTATGCCCTGGCCGGCGGAGTTATAAATGAGTATGTTTTCGATGTCGGCGATAGATGTGCGGTGGTCGGGATCATACATCACCTTGATGTCATATTCCTCGCCGTCTTCGCGGAACTGTGACGACAGGCTGCCGTTGATGCGGTTGCGCAGCGCGTTGGCTGCAGTTTGCAGGTTGAGACCGTAGATAGCGAGTTTCTCACGGTCGAAGTCAACCTGATATTCCGGCTGATAGTCAGAGCGTGAAACCATGACGTCGGCGGTGCCGGGGATGTTGTGGAGGATGCGCACGAGCTGCTGGGCCACCGAGTCGGTCTCGGTGAAGTCGTAGCCGTAGATCTCGTAGTCGATTGTCGACTGGCCGCCCATCGAGCCGCCACGGTTGCCGCCTACGTTGACCTGCGATTTCTTGAATTCTGGATAGCGCTTGAGATCCTCACGCATCATTGCGGCGATCTCAGTGATCGAGCGGTCACGCTCGCCAGGGTCGAGAAGACGTATGTTCATCGACACAATGTGGGGGCCGTTGTCCTGCAGCGAAGCGAAGGTGTTGTCGCTTGATGCCTGACCGGTGGTGTAGTTGAGCACCTTGATTTCCGGATATTTCTCGCGCCATTCTTCGGCCAGCCGCCGGGTGGCTTCCTGGGCTATCTCTACGCGTGTGCCAATGGGAAGCTCAAGCTTGACGCCAAGACGCCCGTCGTCGGCCGTGGGGAAGAATTCAGTGCCTACATAGCGGAGCAGCTGGAGCGAGCCGATGAAGATCGACAGACAGACTGCAATCGTTATCCATTTGTGGGTCACCACTTTGTTGAGTAGCCATGCGTAGCCGTTGTCGAAAGCGTCAAGGCCCCGGTTGATCGGGGTGAAGAATATGCGGTAGATGCGTCCGTGACGGTTGTTTTTGCGCAGCAGCTGCGAGCAGAGCATCGGGGTGAGCGACAGGGCGCAGGTGGTGGAGATGATCATCATGATGGTGACCATCCAACCGAGCTGGCGGAAGAGCACGCCGGTCATGCCGGTGACGAGCGTCAGCGGGAAGAACACGGCGATGAGGGTGAGCGTGGAGGCGATAACGGATATGGCCACCTCGTTAGTGCCGTGTACAGCCGCTTGTTTCGGGTCGGAACCTCGCTCGATATGTGTGGTGACATTTTCCAAAACCACGATTGCGTCGTCGACCACCATACCGATCGATATCGACAGCGCCGAGAGCGACACAATGTTGAGCGAGTTGCCCGTGACGGCCAGATAGATAAACGAGGCTATCAGCGAGATAGGGATGGTGATGACAATGATCATTGTGGCCCTCCATCGTCCGAGGAAGAAGAATACCACGATGACCACGAAGAGAAGCGCGTAGAGCACCGTTTCGACGAGCGAGTCGATGGTGTTGCGGATATTGTCGGAGGTGTCGACGATCACGCCGAGCTTAACGTCGGAGGGGAGGCGCTTCTGCAGGTCGGGGAGCATCTGGAGCACCTTGTTGGAGATGTCGACGGAGTTGGCGCCCGACTGTTTCTGGATCACGATCATGGCGCCTTTCTGACCGTCGTTGTAGGTCTGCTGGGCGCGTTCCTCAAGCGAGTCGTCGATGCGCGCAACGTCGTGGAGATAGATGTTGCGGCCTTCGAATGAGCCAACCACGATGTCCTTCATCTGATCGGCCGACGCGAATTCGCCCTGCACGCGCAGCGCGTAGGTGTCGCTGCCCACGTCGAACGAGCCGCCAGGGATGTTGCGGTTTTCGGCTGCGATAACCGCCGATATCTGCTCTACGCTCAGGTTGTAGGCTTCGAGACGGTTAGGGTCGACATAGATGTGTATCTCGCGTTTCGGAGCGCCGGAGATCGATACGGAGCCTACACCCGAGATACGGGCAAGCGGATTGGCCACGGCGTCGTCGAGGATCTTGTATAGGCCCGGCATGCTCTCATCGGCCTGCACCGAAAGCATCACGATAGGGATCATGTCGGTGCTGAACTTGAAGATGATAGGCGTCTCGGCGTTGTCGGGCAACGAACTCTTGACCATGTCGAGCTTGTCGCGCACGTCGTTTGTGAGCACGTCGATGTCTTTGCCGTATTCAAATTCGAGAGTTATGACGGATATGTTTTCGCGCGATTTCGAGGTGATGTGCTTCAGATCGTTGACGGCATTAAGGGCGTTTTCGAGCGGGCGTGTGACGTTTTGCTCGATATCCTGTGCTGAGGCGCCCTGATATGTGGTCATGACCATGATGGTGTTGGTCTCGACGTCGGGATAGAGGTCGATAGGCAGTTTGCTCAGGGAGAAAAGGCCCATGATGACTACGGCCACAAAGCATAGTGTGGTCATGATCGGGCGTTTTACTGCGCTGGAATATAGGCTCATATTGTCGGTGAATCTCCTTGCCGCCGGCAAGGAAGTGTTAGTTGAGAGTTAAAAAATAGTTACGCTCAGGTGTGATGGCAGGAATTATTCCTATTTGTCTTTTTTGAGAACGTCGACTTTGACGCCGTCTGCGAGACGAGTCTGACCGGTGATCACTACGGTGGCATCGTCGGGCACGCCGCTGATAATCTCATAGGTGTTGTCGATGCGTCGGCCGAGCTCCACGCGGTTGTAGCTAACGGTGCCGTCGGCCGGATTGTAGACATAGACATATTTGTTGCCTGAGCCCGACTGCTTCACGACAGCACGGTCGGGGACAACGATGTGGCGCGCTGTGCCGAAGTTCATGATCACGCGGGCAAACATGCCGGGACGGATGCGTTCGTCGGCATTGTCGATGGTGACTTCAACCACGAAGGTACGTGTGGCGGCGTCGATGGTCGGGTGGATGAGGTGGACGGTACCGCTGAAGGTCTCGTCGGGGTAGACGTCGACTTTGATGCCTACCTTCATACCTTCTTTCACCTGAGGGTATTCCGATTCCGAAACGTTGACCATCACCTTCACGGGGCGCAGCTGCTCGATGGTGAGTATGGGCAGTGTACCGGTCATGTCGCCGGGATCATAGTTGCGCTCTGTGACCACGCCGTTGATCGGCGACACGAGCACGGTGTTTTCTGTAAGGTTGGCATACTGACGGCGCTGTGCGTCGAGTTCGGTCTTTATCTGGTCGACCGACTGCTGTGTGCCGCCGCCGATTTCGAGGAGCTTGAGCGCACGCTGATATTCGCGTTCGGCGTTGTCGATGCGCACTTTCAGCTGGTCGATATTGACGTCGTCGAGTATGACGAGGCGCTGTCCGCGGCCCACTTTCGAGCCTACATCGACGAGTATGGATTTGATGCGGTTGGGCGTGGAGGTCGTTATGTTGTTGGTTTTGAATGCTTCAACGGAGGCGGTGTACTCTACGGTCTGGGGTACGTCCTGACTGAACACCTGTTGCACTTCTACTTTAGGCGTTTCCTGCTGTTTGTCGGTCGGGGCATTTTTGTCGGCATCCTTGCCGCCGCACGATGCTGTGAGCGCAGCGGCCATTGCGATGAATGAAAGGTCTTTCAGTTTCATATCTATAATATGCGGAGGTGATTGTTAGCGGTTAAGGGCGCGCAACCGTTTCGGCGGCGCCGGTGTAGCGTTCGGTATCGGCATTGCCAAGCAGGAGCTCGAGATCGCTGCCGGCCACGAGATAATTGTAGATGGCCTGATAGTAGGCGAGACGCGAGCGTGTGAGCGCCAGCTCGGAGTCGCGCAGGTCGAGATAGGAGGCTGCGCCGATCTCAAAGCTCTGTTGCATGATGTTGTGGGCTGTTTCGGCCTGCCGCACGCTTTCCGAGCAGGAGGCTATCTGCTTGACGTTCATCTCTATGTTGTCGATGGCGAGGTCGGTCTGCATGTTGATCGAGCGCACGAGGTTGTCGCGCTGCCATTTCATTTCGCCTGCCTGTATCTCAGCCTGCTTGATGCGTGAGTAGCGCTGTCCGCCTTCAAAAATCGGTATTGAGAGTGTGAGCCCGACCATGGAGTATGGGCTCCAGCGCAGACCCTTGAAGGGAGTGCCGTCGTTCATTGATGTCCAGTTGTAGTTGGCAGCGAGCGAGAGGGTGGGGTAGAGCGACATTTTCTGCACTTTCAGAGCGTCGCGCAGCTGTTGAGTCTGTATGTCGAGCATGCGCAGGTCGGTGTTGCCGGCGATGTCGCGGTTTATGCCGAGCACATCGTCGTACATCGACTGCTCGTAGTCGGCCAGCGTTGTCGTTGCTGCAATGACGGGACCCTGCTCCATGCCCATGAGGATGAGAAGCTGCAGCCGTGCCTGCTTGATGGCTATGGTGGCCTGCGTGAGCTCTGGCTCGACATTCTTCACGGCCACTTCGGTGCGGAGCACGTCGTATTGCGAGGCGGCGCCAAGGCTGAACTGCTTGGCGTAGAGGTCGGCGGTGAAGCGAGCCATGTCGTAGCTCTCCTGTATGACGCGGTAGGAGTCTTCGGCAAGCAGGAGCGTATAGTAGGCGTTTTTTACCTGATTGATCATTTCGATGCGCGACTGGCGTGCGCGTTCCACCGTCTCGAGGATGCGGCTGTCGTTAAGATCGAGCGTTTTCCAAAGCTGCGGAGCGATGAGGGGCATGGCGAGACTGAATCCGGCGGAGTAGGAGTTGTCCAGACCCACTTTGATGCCGTTTGAAGAGCCTGAGCTCTGTGCCGGACGTTCATCGCTTTCGTCGCCATCGGGAGATGATGAGGAGCCACCGAAGTTGCGCATGTTCATGTACATCGTCTGCTTGGCAAGCGTTCGGTTGTAGGAAGCTCCGAACGAAATCGTCGGAAGAAGCTGTCCGATGGTTTCTTTTTTAGAGTAGTCCATGCGACGGATCTCCATGTCGGCAACGCGGATTGTAGGATTGTCGTTGAGGGCAATGGCGATGCACTGGTCGAGCGACAGGCTGAGAGTGTCGGCGGATGTAGGACTGTGCGCGACGCTATCTGCCTGTGCGGCAGACGAAAACGCGCAGCCTAACGCCAGCGCTGTGGCAAATATACTTTTTCCAATCATAGATCAAATGAATTTCGGGTGCAAATTTACTCATTTTGAGCCGTTTTGCCATGTAAATCAATAGCCTCAAATAATAAAATAAATGAAAAGACGTAAAAAATCAGACAAATTTACCCATAATGGCCAATTTGTCTGATTTTCTATGTTGTTATATTGACGTCCGAGACGTCAGTTCTCGACAACGAATCCGGCTTTGCGCAACGCTTCTTTCACGGCATTGACGTGTTCGTTGTTGCGCGTCTCCATTTCGATGTGGAGCTTGCAGCCGTTGATTTCGGTGTTGGACGAGTTGCGCTTATGCTCGACGGAAAGGATGTTTGCACCCATGTCGCCGATGACGTTGCACACTTTGGAGAGCTGACCCGGTTTGTCGGAAAGGACAACCGTGACGGTGCAGTCGCGGCCGTTTTTCACCAGACCACGGGTGATTACACGGTTGAGAGATGTCACGTCGATGTTTCCGCCCGAAACCAGGCACACCACTTTCTTGCCTTTGATAGGCACTTTGTTGAACATTGCGGCTGCTACCGACACGGCGCCTGCGCCTTCGGCCACGAGCTTCTGCTGTTCGATGAGGGTGAGAATGGCGGCTGCCACTTCGTCGTCGCTCACGGTGACAATCTCGTCGACATATTTGCGGCACATTTCAAATGTGTTCTCGCCCGGCTCCTTGACGGCGATGCCGTCGGCAATGGTACTTACAGTATCAAGACGGATGCGTTCGGATTTTTTAAGTGAATCAACCATTGACGGTGCGCCCTCGGCCTGAACGCCATACACTTTCACGTTGGGCTTGATGGTCTTGATGGTGAAGGCGACACCTGAAATCAGACCGCCACCGCCTACGGGAACAATAACTGCATCGACATCGGGCATCTCTTCAATTATCTCCAGCCCGATGGTGCCTTGGCCTGCAATTACAAGCGGGTCGTCGAACGGGTGAACGAGCGTGTAGCCGTGCTCTTTCTGTAGTTCGATCGCCTTGCGGTAGGCATCGTCGTAGACGCCCGGCACGAGGCATACTTCGGCTCCAAGTGCCTTAGTGGCCTCTATCTTTGAGATAGGAGCACCCGCTGGAAGGCAGATGATGGATTTTATGCTATTGTGTGTCGCCCCGAGAGCTACGCCCTGAGCGTGGTTGCCGGCCGAGCACGCGATTACGCCGCGCGATTTCTCTTCGTCGCTCAGCTGTGAGATTTTGTAGTAGGCACCGCGTAGTTTGAACGAACCTGTGTATTGCAGGTTTTCGGGCTTGAGATACACTTGAGCCTCCGGATTAAGTTTCGTTACACCAATCAGTTTCGGGTGGCGTGCCACATTCTGGAGCACTTCCGCTGCCCGATAAACTTCAGCAATATTGAGTTCGGCCATGATAAATAAAATAGATGTGTTTTATACGTGCAAAGTTATGCAAAAATATGTGGATTGGCAATCTTTGTTGTTTTATTAATCTTGAAGCTTGAATGCAATGGGTAGCGTGTACCACACATTTACCGGATGTCCGTTCATTTTCCCGGGCGTAAATTTAGGAAGTGATTTTACAACACGGATAGCTTCTCTGTCGAGATCAGGATCCTTGCCGCGTACTACCTTAACCTGTCCGATCGAACCGGTTTTTGTTACGACAAACTGAACGGTGACACGTCCCTGAATGCCATTCTCCGCTGCAGCGGCGGGATATTGTAGATGCTGAGAAACCCACTGAAGCAATGCGGCTTGGCCACCGGGAAAAGAAGGATCCTGTTCAACAGAAGAGAAGATTGTATTGTCGTCATTGGAAGGACTTTGTTTTTGATGCTGTTCCTCAACCAAAACCGTAGTGACGGACGTTTTTTGGTCAAGGAGATCATTTACACCAGACCGGTCATTTCCGTCTGATGACGAATAATCACCCTCTATCTCATTCATGGATCTTATTTCCGTTTCCGCGGCATCATCTTCCATAATAATCAGATCCGGTATGTCTTGCGACGTCATTTCAATAGGTGGGGCGCCGCCGGCTGATGTTTTTCCTGCCGGCGAAAGCGTAAACGCGGGCATCTTTCCTCCCGAATTATTGATCGATGAACGTTTGAGATTCATTCCGTGCGCATCATATGGGCCGGTAACGAATTCATCAACAAGATTGTCACCGCTGGTATGGCCAATGTGTCCATTGTAGAGTATGTAGCCTTTCGTGTGCGGTTTCCCGTTCTCAAAGTAGGTGTAGCTTGTCGGCGTGTCATAGCGGTATATTCCGTCATCCGATTTCCATATAGTGCCGGACAATGTGCTTTGTGGAATTATCGCCCCGTCATCTTTTTGGAAAGTCATGCCGTCATTATCCAGTCCGAACAGGGAGATATATTCATTGTCGATACCTTTGTATTTGACGTTCAGTTCATTGTCGTCGGGCGTGAGGATGAATGATATGTCGCCGCTCGTTGTGAACAGAGCGAGATTGTTGTTGCGGGTCTCTTTGCTGCTGAATGTTACCTTTTTGTCCTGTTCATTGTAGGAGCCGAAAGCTACCGGACACGGGGTGCCATCAACATCCATAGCCCATATCACCTCCTCGGGCGTTACGAGAATCAGCCGGTGGGTGAGGGTTGAGTTGTCTGGATTGTTGGGATTGGCAGTGGTGAAGGTATACGACGAAGGGAATGCAATTGCACCGGGATCGTCGCCCGAATGTCGGCCGGCGATGAAATAATATGCGGCACTGGCGCCAAGCACCACAAGCGTCGCGATAAGTATCCACAGCCATTTGCGATTCGGCTTTTCCTCTTCTTCCTCAAATTCCTCATATTCTTCTACCGCAGGTGTGCGTGGCTGCTGCGGGGCCGTTCTCGGAGGCTCGGGTGCGGGTGTGGATATGGGAGTAGTCTTTGGCGCTTGATAGGCAGGCTGATGAGCCGCCGGTCTATTGGCGATCGGTCTCACCGGGTCGTTCATGTAGCGCGGAAGTGCTGCGAGCATCACCGATGCATCGGCAGGGCGGTCGGCCATAGCCATGCGCAGGCATTGTTCAAGCAGCAGTCCCATCCGCCGGCTTGTTGTCGAAGGAATATGGCGTGAGAGAGCATCCGGGGTAAGTTCGATTGATTTCGGAGGTGTGACGCCCGTAAGGCAGAACAGAATAGTGGCGGCGAGCGAGTAGACATCACTTGCCGGTGAGAATGTGCTGATGCCCACATACTGCTCTACCGGCGCATAGCCGTCGCTGTAGCCCTGAAGGTTGATGGTGGATGTCGCCGTTCCGTCGGCATTGTAGTGCTTAGAAAGTCCGAAGTCGATCAGCACGGGCCGGGCTTTACCTTCGGCATCTTTGGAGAGCATTATGTTGGCCGGCTTGATGTCGAGATGGGTTATGCGGTTGCGGTGAAGAAACGCCACTGCGTCGATAATTGGACGCATGATGCAGACAGCTTCCTGTTCCGACAGAGGACCATGACGTTTCACATAGTCGGCGAGCGATTCACCTTCGAGATATTCCATCACATAATATGATGTGTTGTTGGCATTGAACACTTCGCTCACCTGCACGATGTTGGGGTGGCCGGAAGCGATGGCCTGCAGACGTTTGGCTTCGCCGGCGAAGTCGCGCCGCGAGCGCTCCACGCGATCGCGTGCCGGCTGCGAGAAGCTCACCGACTGGGTATCGCTGTCGCGCTCGCAGTCGTTTGACAGAAAATGCTCTTTTATCGCCACGACAGCCATCACTGGCATGTCGGAGCCGGATGTGATCTGCATCGTGGCGCGGTAGGTGATGCCGAATCCGCCCGATCCGAGCACGGAACGGATAGTGTAGGCGTGGTTTGGAGAACGGAGAATGGAGTCGGGCGCAAGAAAGTTGTACATGGTAAGTCGGTTTATCAGCTGCAAATATAGGCATTTATGCGTATAAGCTCAACTAAATTGCAGCTAAAAGCATCCCTCTTCGCCGTTTTTTTCAGTTTTTTTATGTGCTTTCTGTAGCGAAAAAACAGGAGATACCGGAAAATGGTATCCCCTGTTTGAAGAAATTCAGCGTGTTGTCAGTCAAAGGATTTGTCCCAGTCTTTCCACACGGGTTCGTAGCCGAGGGCTCGGATCTCTTCAGTGACCTGCTGCGGGGTGCGTGAGTCGGTCACCTCAAACTGCTCGAGCGCATCGGGTGTCGACACATAGCCGCCCGGCTCGGTCTTCGAGCCTGCACTCATCGAAGTGACACCAAGTTTCATCATGTTGGCGCGGAAAACCGGTGACTCGCGGGTGGAGTATGAGATGTCGACGTCGTGGTCAAAGATACGGAATGCGAAGGTGAGCTGAGCCAGTTCGCGGTCGCTCATCACCACTTTCGGCTGATAGCCGCCTTCGGCAGGGCACATGCGCGGGAAGTTGATGCTGTAGCGGGTGCGCCAGTAGTTGCGCCGCAGGTATTGCAGATGCCGTGCCATCATGGTCACGTCGGTGCGCCAGTCCTCCAGCCCTATGAGCACGCCCATGCCGATTTTGTGCACGCCGGCCGCGCCCATGCGGTCAAATCCGTTGACACGCCATTCGAAGATCGATTTCATGCCGTGGGGGTGATAGGTCTTATAGGCCGCTTCATGATAGGTCTCCTGAAAGCACACCACTCCGTTGAGGCCGCTCTTTGTCAGGCGGTAATAGTCGCGTTCCTTCATCGGCATCACCTCAATGGTGAGATTGTTGAAGTAGGGACGGGCCACGTGGAGCACTTTCTCAAGATAGTCCACGCCGTTGAGCCGCGGGAACTCCCCCGATACGATGAGCAGATTCTCAAACGGGCCGAGACGGCGGATAGCCTCACATTCGGCCTTGACCTGGTCGAGTGTCAGCGTGATGCGCTTCAGAGGGTTGGCATGGTTGAAGCCGCAGTACACACACGAGTTTGTGCACGCATTCGACACATAGAGAGGAATATACATCGAGATGGTCTTGCCGAAGCGTTCCATCGTGTAGCGGTGCGACAGCTGAGCCATCTGCTCGATGTAAGGGGCGGCAGCCGGCGATATCAAAGCCATGAAGTCGTCGACGGTGAGACGCTCTTTTGAAAGGGCTATCTCGACGTCGCGGGCTGTTTTTGATGCTATTGCGGCTGTTGTGGCATCCCAGTCGTAATGCTTTAGTTCGTCGTAAAACATAGATAGGATAATGTCGGGTTATTTTGCGCAGTCGTCGGTAAGTTTGCGGGTGATGCGCATGGCGCAGAAATTCGGACCGCACATGGTGCAGAAATGGTCGTCGTCCTTGCGGCTTTCAATATAATACTGTTTTGCACGGGCGGGGTCGAGCGACAGGTTGAACTGGTCTTTCCAGCGGAACTCAAAGCGCGCTTTCGACAAAGCGTCGTCGCGCACTCCGGCGCCCGGAAGCCCTTTGGCGAGGTCGGCGGCATGAGCGGCTATCTTATATGTGATCACGCCCTGGCGCACATCCTCGAGGTTGGGCAGCGCAAGGTGCTCTTTAGGCGTCACATAGCAGATCATGGCGGTACCCAGCCATGCTATCTGGGCGGCACCGATGGCCGATGTGATATGGTCGTAGCCGGGGGCGATGTCTGTGGTCAGAGGGCCGAGCGTGTAGAAGGGTGCCTCGTGGCATTTCTCAAGCTCGCGGTCCATATTCTCGCGGATTTTCTGCATAGGCACATGGCCCGGACCTTCGATGAGCACCTGCACATTGTGCTTCCATGCCTTCTCGGTCAGCTCTCCGAGCACGTCGAGCTCAAGAAACTGAGCGCGGTCGTTGGCATCGTGGATCGAACCGGGGCGCATGCCGTCGCCGAGCGACACGGCTACATCGTAGCGGGCGAGTATTTCGCAGATATCATCGAAATGCGTGTAAAGGAAGTTCTCCTCGTTGTGCATCACAGCCCAGCTGGTCATGATCGAACCGCCGCGGCTCACGCAGCCTGTCAGTCGGTCGCCGAGCATTTCGGCATGCTCGCGCAGTGCGCCGGCATGGATGGTGAAATAGTCGACGCCCTGCTCGGCCTGCTCGATGAGCGTGTCGCGGTAGATTTCCCAAGTCAGATCCTGAACGCTGCCGTTCACTTTTTCAAGAGCTTGATAGACAGGTACCGTGCCAACCGGCACAGGGCAGTTGCGGATGATCCATTCGCGCGTCTCGTGGATGTTGTCGCCGGTCGAGAGGTCCATCAGTGTGTCGCCGCCCCAGTAGCCGCTCCACACGGCTTTGCTCACTTCCTCCTCGATGCCCGATGAAAGGGCCGAGTTGCCGATGTTGGTGTTGAGCTTCACGGCGAATTTACGGCCGATAATCATAGGCTCAGCCTCGGGGTGGTTGATGTTGGCGGGAATGATGGCGCGGCCGGCGGCTATCTCGTCGCGTACGAATTCAGGCGTGATGTGCGTTTTGATGCCTAATGCCTCGCAGTTCATGTTCTCACGGATGGCCACATATTCCATCTCCGGAGTGACGATGCCTTTCCGGGCCAGGGCCATCTGGGTGATCTCGCGGCCTTCGCGTGCGCGGCGGGGCGCATAGCGGTGGCTGAAACGGATCTCGTCGAGCGATTTGTCGGCCTCGCGCATGCGTCCGTAGTCCGACGTGATGGCGGGAAGTTGTTCAAGGTCGTCGCGCTTGGCTATCCATTCTTCGCGCAAACGCGGAATGCCTTTGTTGATGTCGGTCTTTACGGCAGGATCGGTATAGACGCCACTCGTGTCATAGACCATCACGGGAGCGTTTTCGGTCATTATTTGCTCACCGTCAACGATATTTACTGTGGGTGTAAGGTTGACCTGTCGCATTCCCACCTTTAAAAAGGGATAGTGTTTTCCCGGAAGATAGATCTTTTCTGAGCCGGGATAAGAGTTAACGTCGATATTTTCGATTTTCATATGGAGGTTGCATTAGGGTTGGTGTCA
Source organism: uncultured Porphyromonadaceae bacterium (assembly GCA_902489785.1). Taxonomy (GTDB): domain Bacteria; phylum Bacteroidota; class Bacteroidia; order Bacteroidales; family Muribaculaceae; genus Paramuribaculum. The sequence continues at coordinate 19,464 of CABUBG010000013.1, read as the reverse complement.
GGCAAGAAATGAGGTGAGGGGACTTGTGGCCACGGCGTCGCGGCTCACTGTTCCCAGGCCGGCGAGATAGGCCTTACGTCCGGCTTCAACAGCTAATTTGAAGGCTACGGCCATCTCCACGGGATTGCCGGCTACGGCAATGGCGGTGTTGACAAGCACGGCGTCGGCGCCGATCTCCATGGCTTCAGCAGCGTGAGAAGGCGCTCCGAGTCCGGCATCAATCACTACCGGCACGCGGTTCTCGGCAATGATTATCTCGACGAGATCGCGCGTCTTAAGCCCTTTGTTGGTGCCGATGGGCGCACCAAGCGGCATCACTGCGGCTGTGCCGGCTTCTTCAAGGCGTTTGCACAGCACCGGGTCGGCCTGAATGTATGGGAGCACCTTGAAGCCTTCGCGTGCAAGCACTTCGGTGGCTTTAAGCGTTTCGATCGGATCGGGAAGCAGATATTTGGGATCGGGATGGATTTCAAGTTTGATGAAGTCGGTGCCGAAGCATTCTCGTGCCAGACGGGCGGCGATTACGGCTTCTTCGGCATTGCGGACGCCCGAAGTGTTGGGGAGAAACTGCACATGATCGCGGTTGATGTGCTGCAGCATGTCGTCCTCTTCTTCGTGCATCATGTCGATGCGCTTCATGGCCACTGTGATCATTTCGGAGCCGGAAGCAAGAATGCTTTCGAGCATCAGGCGGTTGGATGAGAATTTGCCTGTGCCCACAAACAGACGCGACGTGAATTCACGTCCGCCAATTGTCAGTATATCTTTCATATTTTGGTTAGGATTATTGTTTTGCCAGTTTTTCCAATACCTCGGATGTGTAGGCCACCGGATCGGGAGCATTGATGATCGCGCCCGACATGGCTATTCCGTTGATGCCGGTAGCCATCAGCGCATCGATATCGTCGAGGACGATTCCGCCGATAGCTACGATAGGCAGCTCTACGCCGGCCGCCCGCACTTTTTCTACAATGTCGCGGTAGCCTTCGATCCCGAGCTGCGGGGCAAGCTTCTTTTTCGTGGTGGTGAAGCGGAAGGGGCCGAGGCCTACATAGTCCACATCTTTTCCTTTGTATTTTATAATGTCGTCGGCGGTGTTGGCGGTGATGCCGATAATTGCATGCGGACCGAGGATTTCGCGTGCTTCAAGCGGATCCATATCCTCTTTGCCGAGATGAACGCCCGACACTTTCAGGTCGTTGACCAGCGACACGTGATCGTCGATGATGAGAAATGTGCCGTTTTCCTGACACATGGGGATGATTTCGAGTGCGGTCTGACGGATTTCCTCTTCGGAAGCGTCTTTCATGCGCAGCTGTACCCACTGGCATCCGCCCTCGATGGCCATCTGCACTTCTTCGGCAATCGAGTATTTGTCACTGGGGTGTGTAATAAACTGTAGCATTGTCTATTATTGAGTAATTATTGAATCTTTGATGAAACTATTGGCGGCGCCTTTTACGGCATATCCGCCGAACCCGAGGGCGATGACTTCGCCGACGCGTTCGGGCGTGATCCCTCCGAGCGCGATGATGCGTGGAGCGGTGATGTTTTTGATGCTTTTAAGATCGTCGGCGCTGAACGCACTTTTATATCCCGGCTTGGAGATGCTGTCGAAGATGGGACTCAAGGTCACATAGTCGCAGTCGGTCGAGGCGGCGGCCTCTTCGATGCTGTGGCACGAACGGCTCACCGGTCCGGAATAGAATGCCGGGGCTACGGGACACCGCCCGTTGAGGTGCAGCCCTCCGAGGTTGAACTCGGAGGCCAGCGAGAAATGGCCGTGAACCCTCAGACGTCCGTGCAGACGCTGCGGGATAGACTCGATCAGATGCCGCATCTCTCTCAGCGATGCCGAGGGGTGCCGCAGATGGGCTATGTCCCATAACCCGCTGTCGAGCATTGCGGTTACGGTAGCCGCCTCATTCTGGGCCATAGCCTCTGGCGTGATGAATATGCGCACGATTTTATCCGCCATAGAATGCTTTTATGATGATTAACGAATCGCCGTCGCTGAGCACGGTGGAATCGTAGGACGGTTTACTGACGACAGTGCCGTTAAGAGCCACCGCTATGCCGACGGCGTTGATGTCCTGCGAGGCAAGTGCCTGACCGACAGTTGCTCCATCGGGAAGTTCAATTACAGTGTCGTTGATTTTTATTTTCATGTCATTTGATGTATTTGGCGTGTCGGGGGCTGAATAGGTGGTTAACGGGACCATGGCCGCGGCCTATTGTCACGTGCGCTCCGGCCTGCAGGGCGCGGGTGACGAACAGCTTGCCGCGCATGGCTGCGTCGACGATGTCGAAATCGAGGGCGAGATAAGCGGCTATAGCCGACGAGAGCGTGCAACCGGTGCCGTGGGTGTTGCGGGTGTTGACCACGTCGGCCGTAAGGGTGATGAGCTCATCGTCGCCTTCAATCGAGAGATAGTCGATCTTCATGTCGGTGCGGTCGGAGTCGCCGCCTTTCAGCAATATGTTGCGGCATCCCATCTCGTGAAGGGCGCGCGCCTGTTCGGCGGGATCATCAGTGCCGGTCAGCTCGCGGGCTTCGTCGCGGTTGGGCGTTACGAGTGTGGCGAGCGGGAAAAGATCGCGTGTAATCGAGTGGATGGCGTCGCGTTCGATCAGCAGTGAGCCTGAGGTGGAAACCATCACCGGGTCGACCACTATATTGGTGGCTTCATGGCGCCGCAGAGCCTCGGCCGTAGCTTCGACGTTGGCGCGGTCGTAGAGCATGCCTGTCTTGACGGCAAGCGGGCGGATGTCCTCAAAAACCATGTCGATCTGGTCGGTCAGTATCTCGGGTTTTATTCCCTGGATAGAGCGTACGCCGGTGGTGTTCTGAGCCGTGACGGCCGTGATCGCGCTCATGGCATAGCACCCTATAGCCGAGATTGTCTTGGCGTCGGCCTGAATGCCGGCCCCTCCCGAACAGTCGGAACCGGCTATGCTCAAAATGGGGATGTAACGTTTCATTGCCTTCTCGTTATTGGTTATGTCTCTGACGGCATAAAGGGTATCCGGATTGCGGTTGGTGTCAGCAGCCGATGTATCCGACAGTAAGCTGAGAAAGCAGAATTCCAACAATCCCTGCGCCGGTGCTAACCGTATCAGGTTCGGAGGGTATGAATCTCAGCCGTCGTATTGATCTCTGACGGCACCCCTTTGTCGTGCACCCGCAAAGGTAACACATTCTATAGAATAATCAAAAATTTTTTCTGTCACCATTCATAGGCGATGCTTAGACCGAGGCCGTTGAGGGTGGCCGAGTTGTCATCCCAGTAGGTCCAGTTGTTGTTGGAGGTGATCAGCTGATAGGTCACACCGATATTGACAGCCTGACGGGGATTGGATGCGTTGACAGGTATTCTCACTCCCAGCGATGGCTTGAGATAGAATTGCGTGCCTCCTCCCAGACGTCCCCGCTGCAGCCACAGGTAGCTGTCGCCCAGAAGCCATGTGGCACCGATTTTCAGATCGATGAACATCGATGCAGCATCGTAACCTCCTATGTTAAAGCGGAAATCAGAGAAAACCGGAAGCATTACTTTAGTCTGTGAATCAGCATGCCTATAATAGTCGGGAGCGTTTTCGGGAGGGTATATGTCCCTCTGATCGCTTTGATTCGTCATGGCCACATCGACTCCGATGCCCACACCCATGAAAAACCATGAGGCATACTGAAAGCCCTGCGATGTGGAAACGCCGATGAAATTGGCGCGGTTGTTGCCGAACCCGGCGATTCCCGTGGCCTCGACATATCCTTTATAGTTCATTGAACCGGAGAGCATCGGTTGCAGCAGTCCGGGTATCTGGTTGGCAATCTCGTAATATTGCGCGCTCGCTGTCGGCGTGGAAGTAAAGATGGAAACGATAGCTGTGATGATTGCTATTGCGTTGATTGATAATCTTTTCATGTTGGGCGGAATTATATATGTGCCGGTCGGTCGGCGTTTCTTTCAGTTAAAACAACGGGCGTCCGAGATTTGTTGACGGACAAAAATAATAATTTCCTGTCATGTAGCACTGTAAAATTGTCGGATTTGCTTTCGCGGTTTGTTTGGCGAATGGCTGTGAGATTGAAAAAAAATAATTATATTTGCATGATAAAAGAACGTCTCGCCGCCCTGTCATTCCGACTTGTCGGCGAACGCAGTGGAAAAAGTGTGTTGATGAGCCGTTACGGCCGTCAGCCGATGAGTGCGAACAACATGTTATAACCGATGACATTTTTTTCAAAAATAAAAGATCTGCTTGTACCGCAGGACGGCACTAAAACCGATAATCCCGACGGCTTTTCCGATGGCCGGTTGCGTCGTCAGGACATCCTCGACAGCCTGAAACGACAGTTCCTACAGGAGAAAGAATTTGAAACCACTGAGGTGAGTCTGCTCTTTCACACGTCGTTTGTGGTCTATGTGCGGCAGAGTGACTATGACTTTCTTTCAGGTTCTTTTCAGATGACAGTCAACGATGCCGTCATCCTGTTTCTCAAACAGATTAAGGAATGGATGAAGAAGTATCCCGAATACCGGCCACATGTCAACTACTGGGTGTTTCAGCTCGTTGGCATCCCCGAAGGCACTATCATTGACGGAGTCCCGGAGATGGACGACGGTTCGCAAATGCTGTTTATCCGTTCATCGTTATACGCTCCCGACGATTATACCTCGGCTTCCGACAATTCCGGAGGCAGAATTGTCACCACACTTCACACCGTCAACTCCATGAAAGCTGTCCCGCAGGCGTTGAACCTTGCTTCTCTTCCGGGAATGGTGCCTCTTGACAAGGACAAGTTCAGGGTACGTTTTGATCCTAAGGGAATCCTCGGCTTTGACGATTCCGGCAATCCCGGCAATGCGACTAAGCATATTTCGGCTCCGGCTCAGCCTGCCGTTGCTATGATTCGTGCCGACGACTGTCATTTCATCCTCGACGGCCGAAAATTCGAAGCTTACAAAATGAGCTGCAACGAGCTGCAGATCGCCGGCCGTAATGCAGTGGTGAGTCGCGGCACGCCTACTCTCTGCATCGACAGCGAGTATGTGATGAATCCGCACATCGTGATCCGCCGCGATCCGCATACGGGCACATTCTCCCTTATGGCGTTCGGGCCGACAAAAGTCAATGAACGGACCGTCGTGCCCAACTCCATGCAGTGGACCGCTTTATCCAACATTTCCAACATAATGCTCAACGAGCAGCTGCAAATCACATTTCAGAAGTTATGATCACCCTATGGAAAGCACTCTTCCTTGTCAGTCTTTGTCTGGCTGTAGCATATCTTTTTTACAGTCATTTCAAAAACCTGCCCAAGTGAGAAAAGATCTGTTGCGGATAAAGCATTATCCGCGGCATCATGCAACAATTTAACCAATCAACAACGCGACAATGAAAATCACAACAAAAATATTCGGTAATACTGATCCTGGCCGCGTGCGCACCAACAATGAAGATACGTTTATCTGCACTTACGTGTGGGACGACCGCCACATCCTGTGTGCCGCCATCGACGGCGTGGGCGGTTATGAAGGCGGCGAGGTGGCTGCCGAGATAGCCCGCCAGACAATAACGGAATATGTCGAGAACGCGCAGGGCAACCGTTTTCTGGAAATAATCAAGCAGGCTGTCGCCGAAGCCAACAATGAGATAATCCGCCGTAAGGACGATGATCCGAAACTCTCCATGATGGGATGCGTGACATCGGCTGCCATCATTGATCTCGACAACAGATGCATAAACATAGCTCACGTCGGCGATTCAAGAATCTATTGTTATCACGACGGCGAACTCAAGAAAATCAGCCATGACCATTCGCTGGTGGGTTGTCTGGAAGAGAAAGGCGATCTCACCGAGGCTGAGGCCATGAGCCATCCGCAGCGCAATCTCATCGACCGTCTGCTCGGCGACAAGCTGCATTCGGCCTCCGACCGCAATTTCATCGAAGCCTCCATCTCCGCCATCCCCGAGGGCGACTCGCAATATCTTTTCTGTTCCGACGGCTTGAGCGATATGCTCACATCCGCGCAGATCGCTGATGTCCTCGGGTCGGGAATGACACCGGAATCAGAGGTTGAACAGCTGATCGCCGACGCCAATACGGCAGGCGGCAAGGATAATGTCACGGTGGTCATAGCAAGCATTCATGTGCAGGCAACAACACCGGCCCCGGCACCCGTGCCTGAACCTGCAGGCGATGTCACCCCAACGGCCGACATCACCGCTGAAAAAGCTGTCGGAAAGCCTGTGGCCGTGATTGACAATACGTCTGGCGAAACAACTCAACAGGATACTGCCCCCGCCGATAATCCGTCCAAACCGTCCAAACGCCGCCGCTGGCTATGGATATTACTCCTGATACTGGCTCTCGGCATTGCTCTCGGCCTTGGCGGAAAGTATATCATCAATTATATCTCGGGGCAGGCAGCCGTCACTGCTGTCCCGGCCGAACCTGTCAAAAGAGATACCGTCTATGTTGTGAATGTCGAAAATTCACTCGACGACAGAAAAACGGTCGACTCGCTCCAGAGCGAGATTAACAAGCTCGAACAGCAGAAACGTGATAACGACAGCATCGACCGCCGTATTCAGGAGCTTAAAAACGAATTAGACCAACACAGTTCCTATCATGAATAGACTGAACATCGTTATCGGATATGTGATCTGTGCCGCATTGATGCTGCTCGGCGTCAAGTCGATGCTCTCCAACCAGGATGCGGCTCTCTCCGAGGCACAAGTTGAATTGTCCGAAGGACGCACCCTCCTGCTGAGCACCGCCACTTCGCCCGATTCGCTGATGAAGTTTCTTATGGACGGCGGTTACATGACCGATCCCTATGACGCCTCTGTGACATCAGGCTGGATCTGCATGAAAATTAGAGAAAATGGCGGCATCGAAAACCTCGGACAGCTTAACACGCCGGCGTTTAAAATGCTTGCTGACACGGCCTTGAAACACGGCGGCCGACTCATGAAAAGCCGTGTCGAAGCCGACTATGTCAAGCTCGGAATGGACGAGGAGTGGAACAACCGCCCGGCCAACCTGCAGAACACGTTCGGCGATCCGTCGCTCGGCGGTCATATCGTGGTCAGGGTTGCCAACCGCAAAACCAATCCGGAAATGCCTCTCTCCGGAATAAGCGTGCGTCTGCGCCAGTATAGCTACGACACCGTTGCCACAGCCGGTGAAAAAGAAGCCGGTTCAAAACTGGAACTCGTCACCAAGACTCTGGGATATGCCGTCACCGACGGTCAGGGTGTGGCCCGCTTCAATGTCGAGCCGGGCAAGTCGTACAGCGTGCTGCCCATAGCACCCGGCTGTCAGTACGGACAGGAAAAAGGCACTACTTCCGGACCGCTGGAAGGGACGCTCGACCTTTCTTTCCGCCAGTCGCCCCACGTGCTTTCGCCGCTCGACAACTCTACCTATCAGATGCTCAAGTCGGATCACGTCTTGATAGTGCGTTCCCCAGAAAGTTATACGCAAAGCGTCTACACCGGCCTTGCCATTTTCCTCGTTGGCTGGGCGCTTATGTTTGTGTTCATGATATGGCGCGACGGCCGGATGCACACCTCCACCGACTATCTTCTACTGCTGATGATCATGGCCCTGACCGGCATCGGATTGCTCGGATCATATGCCATGACAAGCCCGCTTACCGACAAGCCAAACGGTTTCGTGATGGCGAAAGCGTTAGCCATCGGACTGGTGGCCATGGCTGCTGTGTCGAGCATTAATTTTGCGAAATTCTACAACGGGAAGAGCCGTATACAGTTGGGCGTCATTCCCTTTGACCCCATCGAAACTTTTGTCACCTCAAAGTTCAGGCGAAACGACTCGCTCCGCAAACGCAGCGGCCTGTCATTCTCGTCGGGCTTCTTCTATCTGGCGGTCGCGCTGGTACTCATAGCGTGTCTGGCCATGTTCGGAACAGGCCCCGAAGGTAGCGACGCACGCGTCAATCTCGGTTCGTTTCAGCCAAGCGAACTTAGCAAGTATCTTATAGTCATATTCATCGCCGCTTTTTTTGCCGAGAATGCCTTGCTGCTTCAGGCTTTCTCCGAAAGGCTCACCGGTTTCACATTCCGCCGTCAGCTCGCCACGATAGCCGTCGTGACAGTGGTCATGCTCGTGCTCATGCTCATCTATCTCAAAGTGTTGAGCGATATGGGCCCGGCTCTCGTGCTTCTGGTCACGTTCATCATGATCTATTCGATGGCGCGTCGCGATTTTGCCCAGTTGCTTCTCGGCCTGTTCACATTTATCGCATTCCTTTTTGTGGCCAAAATCGCAGGCTTCCCGCCGGTGTTTGGCGCTGCCGCATGGTTTGTTGTATGGATCGCTTACGGGTGGTTCCGTCATCACAAGGTGTATGAAAGCGCCATCTTCCTGAATCTGCTCATCGTAGTGTTCCTCTTCGGCGCACAGATCCTGACCGCTCTCGGTGCCGACAGCGAGGCCGCCCGTCTCACCAACCGAACCGACATGGCATGGTCGGGCGTGTGGAACAATACCGTCACGGGCGGCGATCAGGTGGCACAAGGTCTCTGGAGCGTCTCTTCCGGCGGCCTTACCGGTATGGGCCTCGGCGACGGCAGCCCCTCGCTCGTTCCGGCCTGCCACACCGATATGGCCTTCACGTCGATAGGCGAGATGCTCGGCTTTGCGGGCTTGCTCCTCGTCATCATATGTTTTGTGCTCGTGGTGCACCGCTCGCTGCTGATCGGCCGTAAAGCGGGGCATCCGTTTGTGATGTATCTGGTCATGGGCATCGCCATCGTCACCGGTGTCCAGTTCCTTTTCATCGTCATGGGCTCGCTCGGTCTCGTGCCGCTGACGGGCATTTCGGTGCCGTTCCTGAGCTACGGCCGCACAGGCATAATCATCACAATGGCCATGTTTGGTGTCGTCGTCTCGGCTTCGCGCCTGAAGGCTACCGAAAGTCAGGCCGCCCATGCGCGCACCTACGACAATGCCATTGCCGCCGGCGCCCTGCTGTTCATGGCCGGTGGGGTAGTCATCCTCGCAACTCTGTTGAAATATCAGCTGTTTGATAAGAACGAAACACTCATCCGCCCGGCGTTTATTACCAATACACTCGGTGAGCGCGTCGTTGAGTATAACCCCCGAATTAATCTGATCCTCAACAGGATGCACTCCGGAAATATCTACGACCGCAACGGCGTCCTTCTTGCCACGAGTTCACGCGATGAGCTGCTGAAGGCCAAGGAGCAGCTACTGGCTGCTGGTCTCACGGAAGAACAGATTCAGGTAGAGGCAAGCAAACGCCGTCGCCGTTACTATCCGTTTGGCAATGAGACTCTTTTCATGATCGGCGATGCCAACACAAAGAAGGTCTATTACAATTCCGTCGAGAATCCTACAGGATATATCGCCGAGTCGCGCCATCTCGGTGAGTTGCGCGGCATCGACATTCGCGATTCAGTCGTGGTGATGGAATCCGACAAATATCGCGTAAACCGTTTCATGCCGGCTTCGAATGCCACATTCAAGCGCACGATGCACGACTATTCCGTGATGCTTCCTTTCCTCAGATATGGCATAGAGCGCAACCCGGTCATCGACGAGCATAATGATTCTCGTCAACAGCGCGACCTTTATCTCACCATAGACGCTCTGCTTCAGAAGCGTCTGCAGGACACGTTGCGTCAGGTGCTGATAACCGACAGCCGTTTGGGCGGTTGCCCGAATCTCAGGGCGTCGGTGGTAGTGCTTGATGCCTCGAAGGGCGATTTGCTCTGCTCGGCCAACTATCCGCTTCCCGAGCAGGATTCGATCGTCATGCTGCAGGATATGCGCATTTTCCGCTCTAATCCTGCTGAAGCGCTTGGCAACAACCACGCACCGATCACCGAACGCGATCTCGGCCTGACATTCCAGTCGCAGCCAGGTTCTACCGCCAAAGTGATGAGTGCTATGGCCGGGCTGATGGCTAATCCCGAAGCCTGGCGTTATCCTATGACCGTCATGGGTCGAGAGCGAATTGAAGGCGGTGGCGAACCGCAGGGCGATGTGATGATGTCGGACGCTATAAAGTTGTCGTCCAACAACTTCTTCATCAATCTGGTGAATCTCAACCATCTGTATCCGCAGCTTGAATCGCTCTATTCGACAGTAGGCGCACGTGTTCACCCCGTCAACTCCACCAACACCTATACGCCCTATTTCTTCTTCCGCAACGAGCGCCAGGCTTCGCCGCTCTTGCATGAAATGATGGATCAGGTGGCAAAGGAGAGCTACAACGTGTTTGACCGTGTCTACATGAAAGAACGGCAGACCGACAAGACCCGCCGTAAGGACTTCCGTTGGAACATGGTCGAGACCGGTTTCCCGTGGGGTCAGGGCGGACTGCTTGCAACGCCTATGAATATGGCTCGTGTTGTGTCGATCGTTGCCAATGGCGGCTCCCTCGTGCCCACACGATATGTGCTGCGTCAGGGCGAGTTTGATATGCCCGTGCTGGAATCCGTGCCTGTGCTCGATCCGGGAGCTGCGGCTCATCTGCGCTCGTTCATGCAGCTCGAATCCGACAAGCATCGCGCTAAAGGGTATGGCTCCGCACTGCCGTTAGCCAATGTAAGCTCGGAGCGTATGGGCGGCAAGACCGGCACACCTGAGCGATATGACAAGCGCTCGCCTTTTGGAAAAAACGAAGCCAACGACGGCTGGTATATATGTTTCATCAATTCAGCCAAACAGCAGGCTCCGCTCGCAATCGCCGTCAGACTTGAACGCCTGATCGATTACGATAAACGAACAAGATATCTTTCACCCGAGGCTGTGCGCATAGTCGCCGATCTGGTTATTCCGGTGCTTAACAGCATGGGCTATGAAGTGCATTAATTAAACAAACAGAATATGTTCAGCAAACTGAAAAATAAGCTTTCTGAGATTGCCGCTTCAATCAACGGACGTCCTGCCGACGCACCTCAACAGCAGTCGTCTCAGCCGAAGCACAATCAGCCGTCACAGGCCGATGAACAGCAGTCGATACTCGATAATGCCATTGACAACCGCGACCAGGCCGTCAGGTTGATTGTCAATGAACTGAAGCCGGCCGCCGGCACCAATTTCTCCGCGCTGGCCAATCTTATAGTGTGGGTCGAAGTGGAAAGCGAGTCCTACGATCCGATGAAATATCCCTGGGCCGACGAGAAGATGCGCGACGATCTGCGTCACGCTCTCGACAATGCACTGCTCACGGGTGTCGGAGCAAAATCGATCACCATACGGTTTGCTGTGGCTGATACCATTCGCCGCTCAAATCCGCGCATTATTGTTGAGAATCAGCTCTATGTGTCGTGGCGTGCGGTTGACATTCCCAAACCTCAGCATAAAGCCTGGCTCTATGTGGAGGAGGGGACAGGCTCGCTCCGTGAGCCGGTCTATACTCTCGATTCTTCGGTCAGGGAATGTTATCATATCGGCCGGGGTGCCATTGCAAAAAATGGCGGGACGTTCCGTAAAAACGATATCATAATCAATGAGTCGGATCCCGATGAGTCGATCGTTCGCAACAATCTTTGCGTCAGCAGCATGCAGGCCGATATCATTTCGCGCAAAGGAAGTTTTTGGCTTAAAGCCTGCCCGGGCGGTTGTCGCGCATGCGGCGGCACTTCGACAAAGATTTATCATGGCGAAACGGTGCGTGAACTTCACGACGTGAACACTCTGTTTCCGCTTGCCGATGGCGACATGATTGAACTCGGAAAATCGGTGATGATTCATTTCACCCTCTCAAATCCTCAGTGAGTCTATGGCTTTATTTCTTGAAGAATATGAAAAATTGCGCATGCTTGGAAAGGGGTCGTTTGCCTCTGTCTATAAGGTGCGCCACCATGATCTCGGTTACATCCGGGCCATCAAGGTGTCAAACGAAGTGATTGACGATGAGAACGATCGCGCCTACAAGACTTTTCTCAACGAATGTCGCGTGCTCCTCAAAATCGGCAATGGCTGTCACCCCAACATCGTACGCATCTACCAGCCGCGCCTGATTGCCAATAAGGCGATTGTCGAGATGGACTATATCGACGGCATCACTCTGTGCGATTATCTGCAACGCCACAAATTTGTCGAATATGATGAGGTGGCCCGTTTCGCCCGCGAGATCGTCGGCGCCATGGCCTATTGTCATGTTGATCTCTACAAGTTTCTGATGGATCCCGACGCCGATGATCTCCAGCCCGATCCTTCCGACGGTTCGCGTTATCTTATCGACAGTCAGAAAGAGTCGCAGCTGATAGCCAAATATTGCGTTAATCACAATGATCTGCATTCCAATAATATAATGCGGCGCAATTACGACGGCTCCTTTGTGCTCCTCGATTTCGGTCTGGCCATTCAGGACAATCATTGCGTGAAAAGCAGCTCGCGCGCCCGTGGCGCCCATGAATACAGCTCGCCCGAAAAACTCCGTGGTGAAACTATCACTTCGGCCTCCGATGTCTATAGCCTCGGCATCCTCTTATATGAGATTCTTGCCGGACGCGTGCCCTTCCCGATGGATACGGAAAAAAGCGAGGAGGTGGCCGTTTATGAGGTGTACAAAGAGCAGACCGAGCAGACTCCGCCGCCCATCGAACCGTTGCGCAAGGCTGCTTTCGAAAAAGCATATCCGGGCGAGACCTACACCCGCGATTATCCCGAGGCGCTCGACTATATCATAATGAAGTGCCTCGAAAAGGATCCGAAGAACCGTTATCCCGATGCTAAGGCTCTTCGTGCAGCTCTTGTTCAGTCGGTGGAGAATTCAGTTGCCGTTCCGGCAGCGCAGCCTTTACCGGCCGGCGCCCCTTCGGACGTGGATAACGATGCCGAAATGGCCGCACTGAAATCGCGGCTCGCTTCTGCCGATGCTTTGATTAAGCAGGCCAATAAGCGTGTTGAGAACAGCGAAAAGCACTCCATGCAGATTGAAAAAAGCCTCTTTACCCTGCGTAATGCGGTGAAGGAGGCTCAGGAAGAGAATGGCTGGCTTAAAGCCGAGATCGCACGACTGCAGTCGCAGTCGCAAAAGCGGAAATTCTCCACTTCCGGTCTGTGGGTGCTCACATTCTGCCTTTTGCTCGCTTCGGTGATCGCATCGGTAGTCCTTTTCCTTACCACCGACTATTGGCGCCAGAGCGACGCCATGATCGACAAGGTTATCATGGGCGCGGGCGCACTGTCTTTGGGCGGCATGCTTATCGTTGGGCTCATGCGTAAAACGGGAATGCTTATGTGGGCTCTCACCGGCACGTTGATCGCTCTGACAGCTACGCTTCAGTTCACGTCGTCGTTCGCTCCCGTGCAGAAATACTGTATGTCGGGCGCAACTATCCTGGCCATGGTCGCCTATATGGCAATGTGGATCGCCAATGAGCGCCGCCGTTCGGATTTCACATCTTCATCCGACGATGATCATACACCCACGCCGAATGCCGGCGGAGGCGATGACGACTCGGTTGAAGTAGCCGAGGTCGTATAATATCCGGTTCGGTAAAACCGGTCGTTAGACGCCTGGCGGCAGGCGCTTACTGATAAAGATAGCGCTTGATCGACCGCTTGGGCGTCTTCTCAAATTCGTTGGCGCGGAGCTGAATCTCGTCGATGCGTTCGTAGGGTGCCGTCAGTTTGTTGACTTCTTGACGCACTTTCTCCATCACTTCGGGCATCATGTCGGCCGTCAGATGGGCTTTGTCCATGGCTTCGAAGTCGGGATAGACTATCGCCACAAGCCTGCGGCCGCGTTCTACCACAAGACTTTCAGCCACATACGGCATGTTGTTGAGCTTCGCTTCAATTTCCTCGGGATAGATGTTCTGTCCATTGCTTGAAAGTATCATGGTCTTGCACCGTCCTTTTATGAATATTGTGCCGGCGTCGCTTATTGTGCCCATGTCGCCGGTGTGCAGCCAGCCTTCTTTGTCGAGCACCTGCGCTGTCGCTTTGGGGTTCTTGTAGTAACCCTTCATCACGTTTTCGCCCTTGACGCAGATCTCTCCGGGGATAAAAGCCTCATTGTCGCTCAGCACTTTGGAATACATCAGACCTTTGAGCGTGCGGCCGGACGACCCGACGATAAACTGGCGCCACGGTGTGTAGCTGATGAGCGGGCCGCATTCGGTCATACCGAAGCCTACGGTAAACGGGAAATGGATCTTGTGCAGGAAATCCTCGACTTCGGGATTCATCGGCGCACCGCCTACAATCACTTCCTCAAACTCTCCGCCGAATGCCTCGACGAGCTTGTTGCGGATCTTGGCATATATACGCTTGTTGAGCAGGGGAATGGCCATAAGCCTTTTCATGGATGGCTTGGAGATTACCGGCAGCAGCTGCTTGCGGTAGATCTTTTCCAGAATGAGGGGCACACACAGTATGAGGTTCGGTCGCACCTCGCTGAAGGCCTTCAGCAGAAGTTTAGGGGAGGGCAGACGTCCGAATACCGTGATATGTGTTCCCACGGCAAGCGGCACGAGCATATCGAAGGCGCATCCGTAGGCATGAGCCAGCGGCAGGAAGGAGAGGCAGCGCGATCCGGGATAGTGAAGCTTCGACTGCATGCCGAACACCACGTTGCCGCACAAGTTGTTTAGCGTCAGCATCACGCCTTTTGAAAATCCCGTGGTGCCTGAAGTGTAATTGATTTCGGCAATGCTGTCGGGACTGAAGTAGCCATAGCGCACGTCGGATGCCGTATAGCCTTTGGGATGTCGCTTGTTGTAGGCTTTGCCCAGTGCTTTCAGTGCTTTGGTTATCTTCTCGCCTGAGGTGTGGTCGCCAAGCACTTCCTGCGTGTCGAGCGATATCGCCGCCTTGATGTTGGTGAGGTGGTCAAAGTCGAGATGCTCCCAGATGTTGTCGCTGACAAACATGATCACGGAGTCGCTGTGGTTGATTATGTGCTGCGCATCCTGTGGATTGAAGTCGCTGAGCACCGGCACTATCACGGCGCCGTAGGTGATCGTGGCCATATAGCACACTATCCACGACACCGAGTTTCTTCCGAGCAGGGCGACCTTGTCGCCTTTCTTGATGCCGGAAAGTTCGAAGAAAAGATGGGTGTTGGAGATGCGGCGGGCAAGATCGCCGTAGGTCAGTGTTGTGCCGGTATCATAATTGGTAATTGCCGGACGGTTCCAGTTTTCACGGAAACTCGTGGCATAGATGTTTATCAGGTCTTCTTTGAGCATGATCTTCGGAGATGGTTATAGATGCTTCGTAACGCGATAGATTGTGGCGGCCACATGAGCGGGTTTGATCCGCCGGTATTGAAAATCAAAACAATCCACAGGCTTCTTTGGTTGTAACGCTGTCGGAAAAGCGCTGCGGCTGTCGTTTGACCTACAAATATACACAACAATTCACAAACAATTATTAATTTTGCAAATATTATCGATTAATAGACAATCGTTCCCGACTAATATAACAGGTTTGACTACTGATTGCGAAATAGCAGGCGTGAAAAAAGCGCTCTACCATACGTTTGGCTGCAAATTGAATTTTGCCGAAACGTCGACTCTTGCCTCAATGCTTGAGTCACACGGACTTATGCGGATGAATCCGGGCGATGAACCGGACTTCATAATCATAAATTCCTGCTCGGTCACCGAAGCGGCCGACAAGAAATGCCGTCAGACCATCCGCACGTTTGCCCGCCGCTACCCTCAGGCCGCCATTATCGTGACCGGATGCTATGCCCAGCTGAAACCCGACGAGGTGGCTGCGCTCCCGGGCGTGGCGCTCGTGGCCGGAAATGACCGGAAGGCTCTTATTGCCGATTATGTCGACCGCTGGATGGCCGACGCGTGTGCCCGCAAAGAGATAACGCCGGCCAAGGATATCCGGGAGTTCACTCCATCGTGTTCGAGAGGCGACCGCACGCGTTATTTCCTTAAGGTGCAGGATGGTTGTGACTATTTCTGCTCCTATTGCACCATACCCTTTGCACGCGGCCGGAGCCGTTCGGCTTCCATTGATTTCCTCGTCGGTCAGGCCCGGCAGGTTGCTGCTGAGGGTGGCAAGGAGATAGTGATCACGGGCGTCAATATCGGCGATTTCGGCAAGGGCACCGACGAAACTTTCTTCGATCTCATCCGCGCCCTTGATGATGTCGACGGCATCGAGCGCTACCGCATCTCGTCGATAGAGCCTAATCTGCTCACCGACGATATGATCAGATGGGTGGCGCAGTCGCGTCACTTCATGCCGCATTTCCACATACCGTTGCAGAGCGGCGACGACACCGTCCTCCGGCTGATGCGCCGCCGCTATGTCACAGACCTGTTCCGCCACCGCATCGAGCTTATCAAGGAGGTCATGCCCCATGCTTTCATCGGCGTGGATCTCATAGTTGGAGCCCGCGGCGAGACATTCGAATGTTTTGCCCGCTCCAGCGATTTCGTCCGTTCACTGCCGATCTCCCGCCTGCACGTCTTCCCCTATTCGGAGCGCCCCGGCACCCGCGCCCTCACGGATATCGACTATGTCGTCAGTCAGGAGGAAAAGCACCGCCGCGCCGCTGTGATGGGCGAGATCTCCGAGGCGAAGCTTCGCGGGTTCTACGAATCGTTTGTCGGCACGGAGCGCCCGGTCCTCGTTGAGCACACATCGCACGAAGGCATCATGCACGGCTTTACCGACAATTATATCAAGGTGTCGTTGCCCGACGATCCTTCGCTCTACAACACGATTGTCGACGTCAGGCTTCTGTCGGTCGGCGACGATGAAATGAAAGGAGAGGTGATAAAATGAATGAATCCGAAATGCCGAATGTGGCCGTGATAATATTGAACTGGAACGGCGAGAAGCTCCTTCGTGAATTTCTCCCGTCGGTCGTCCGGCATACACCTCGCTCCGTTGGGCGTGTCATCGTTGCCGACAACGGCAGCACCGACGGTTCCGTCAGCCTGCTTAAAGAGGAATTCCCCGAAGTGGATCTCCTGGAATTCACTGAGAACTACGGATTTGCCGGCGGGTATAACAAGGCCATCGAGTACTATGCCAAGGCTTATCCATATGCCGTGCTGCTCAACTCTGATATCGCCGTTAAGGACGACTGGCTCACGCCGCTCTACGATTTCATGGAGCGCACGCCCGATGCCGGTGCCTGTCAGCCTAAGATCCGGTCGTATCGCAAACCCGAAATGTTTGAATATGCCGGAGCTGCCGGCGGCTTCATCGATCGCAACGGTTATCCTTATTGCCGTGGCCGCGTGTTTGCCACCGTGGAGAAAGATGCCGGACAATATGACGACACCATGCCGGTATTCTGGGCCACGGGAGCGGCTCTGATGGTGCGCACGGCCGACTATCTCAAAGCCGGCGGACTCGACGAAGCTTTCTTCGCCCATATGGAAGAGATCGACCTCTGCTGGCGCATCCATCTCATGGGCCGGCAGATCTACGTCGTCCCGCAGTCGGTTGTCTATCACCTCGGAGGCGGAAGCCTTGATGCCTCCAACCCGCGCAAGACCTACCTCAACTTCCGCAACAACCTGCTGATGCTGCACAAAAACCTGCCCGACACGGTGCGCCGCAGCTCCCTCTTTCGCCGCCGCCTCCTCGACACCATCGCCTGGGCCAAATTCATGCTGACCTTCGACTGGGCCAACGCCCGCGCCGTATGGCGCGCCCACCGCGATTTTGCCCGTATGCGCAAAGCCTACACCGACTTCCCCGCCACCGACCTCCTCCACACCCGCCCCGCCCGCCCCAACATACTGGCCGACTACTACCTCCTCCTCCGTCACACCTGGCGCCGCTAATCCCCGCCATCCATCAACCCCGCTATCCTCGCATCCAGCACCACACCTGACGCCGCGGCCTCCCTTGTTTTCGTAAAATTCGATCGCATTAATCGCGCTAATAAGTTGCAGGATAGTTCGTTGCTGGCGCAATCGCCAGACAAAACCATGCGGAAGCCAAAAAAATTTGCATGAATGAAAATAAACCATTACCTTTGCAACGCAAATAAGAGCTGAGAGCAGTTCTAATGCTGCGCCCATAATGGAGAGGTGGGTGAGTGGCTGAAACCACCAGTTTGCTAAACTGACGTAGGAGCAATCCTACCACGAGTTCGAATCTCGTCCTCTCCGCCAAATCATCAAGTGAAGAGGCTGTGTCAAAATAGGCGCAGCCTTTTTTTCATAACCTGTTGTAAAACATAAAACAAAGCCCTGACTTTCACAAGCCGGGGCTTTGTCATGTCAAAAAGTTTTAGTAACTTTATGACAAACAAATAATTAAATGTCTACTGCAAATTTACATACAAAAACTTACAGTAACAACGACAGGCTGTTTTTTCTGCTGAACCCGAATGAAGATATAGCGGAAAACGACCCTGTTCGGGTTGTCGACGCCGTAGTCGAGGAACTTGACCTCAAGGAGTTCAAAAAGCTGTACCGTGAAAGAGGTCGCTGTCCGTACCATCCGAAGATGATGCTCAAGATTATCCTCTATGCCTACATGAACAACATTTACTCGTGCCGCAGGATAGAGAAAGCCGTGCAGCGCGACATCCATTATATCTGGCTGGCGGCGCAGGAGCGTCCCGACTTCGTGACGATCAACCGTTTCCGCAACCGCGTGAAGAAAGAGATCAACAACATCTTCACACAGGTTGTGCTGCTGTTGGCCGAACGGGGCTTCATCACGCTTGATGTGGAGTATGTCGACGGTACAAAAATAGAATCAAAAGCCAACAAGTACACCTTTGTATGGCGCAAGACTGTCGAGAAGAACCGGGCGAAACTTCAGGAGAAAATACGAGTTCTACTACAGCAGATAGACGAGGCTGTCGCACAGGACAAGGCGGCGGGGGCGGAAACGGTGGAGTTCACCCCCGAAACACTAGACTCGCTCATCGGCGAACTGAAGGAAGCACTTGCCGCCGAACCGGAACCATCGGACAAGGAACGGAAGAAACAGCAGCGCGAGAAAAAGAAACAGATAAAGGTGCTGGAGAAGCACCGCGATAAGCTTGATGAGTATGACTGCCGGCTTGAACAGATCGGCTTGCGCAACTCAATGTCGAAGACCGACCCCGACGCCACATTCATGCGCATGAAGGAAGATGCCATGAACAACGGCCAGACAAAGCCGGGATACAATCTGCAGATCGGGACGGAGAATCAGTTCATACTTGACTTCGGACTCTTCCAGACCCCCGGCGACCCATTGACGATGATTCCGTTCTACACATCTTTCCATAACCGTTACGGCAGACTGCCTCAGATCGGAGTCGCGGACTCGGGATACGGCTCGGAAGAGAACTACCGGTTCATGGAAGAAGCCGGGATCGAAGCCTATGTAAAATAACGTGAGTTCGACGAAATTAAGTAATTGAAAATTTGGTGATTAGCGATAAAAGTATTAAATTTATAGTGATGAAATACAAACAAATACTCTTATCGCTATGCTCACCGAAGACAAAATTACAGAAATATTTGTAA
>CABUBG010000012.1:0-33748 GCA_902489785.1 uncultured Porphyromonadaceae bacterium | reverse complement strand
CGCAATAAAAACGAATGTGTGTTTAAACTTTTTGTTTAACTTTTAATAATTAAGTTATGAAAAAGAATTTTAGATTCTTGGCAATGGCTGTTGTAGCAATGGCCGCCGCAGTGTTCACGGGATGTTCATCCGACGATGACTTCCTTGCTCCGTATGAGGAGAGTGCGATTCAAACCCGCGCGATAAGTTCTACCAATGCGCTTATCGATTTTGATAACGTACCTTCCAGCGTAATGGCTTCTGACCAGTATGGAAACAATCTCTATTCTGCCACGGCCAACGGCAAGCAGGTAACGACCGGCTACATCACTCAAATCGGGCAAACCGGTACGTACATTCAGTTCCCGATTAACTATTTGGAACAAGAATGGGTAAGCGGACAGCCTTGGGAATATGAATTTTGGAATGGTGGTTTTGCCATCTCTAATTTCCATAATCTGACACAGGGGGATTATCAAAACCAATGTAGCGTGTACTGGCCCAACGGCGGTCATAGCGGTAAAAATTTTGCTGTAGCTTTCGGTTATAGCGATTCATACAATGATTCACAAGCAACCTATGACAAATGTGCGAAGATTTACCTGACCGATGCAACCGGCTACAGAGTCGTTACCACAAACACTCCTGTCAAGGGTACACCGAAATATGGTAAATTCAACAGCGTATGGGTTTGTAATACGACTTATACCTACTTAGTCATGAAGGATGGCAACTCGTTTACACAAGGCTCTTTGTCGGCACAAAAAGGATGGTTTAAGGTGGTATTTGTTGCGTTGGATGCGACGGGTAAACCTACAGGTAAGGAAGTAGAATACTATTTGGCAAACTTCGATTCCAGTAAAGATGCAGAATCAGGTTTGACCAATAAAATCCGTACCGGATGGAATCAAGTGGATTTAAGCGGTTTAGGTGACAGCGTATGTACTGTAGCTATCAATTTCGAAGGAAGCGATTCAAGCGCATACGGATTGAACACTCCTGCTTACGTTGCTATAGACGATATTGATGTAACCGTAAACGAATAACATGAATTTGGGGCAAATGCTTTTTAACGGCAAGTGCAAAGTATTTGCCCCTTTTTATTATATCCCAATGGAGATTGGAATCAAATACTTTCTTCAAGGGAATTTCAGCATTAAAATTATAAATATAATGAAGAAGTATTTGCTTTTATTCTCCTTGACGATATTTCTATTTGCATGCAACAAAGACGAAGAAATATCGCAGGACGTGATATTGCCTCCTGTCATTGAGTTGGATAGCGAGGACGGAATCTACGTTGTAAAGATAGGAAAAGAGGTCGTTATTGAGCCGACCTATCAGAATGTCGATTACGCCGTTTATTCATGGAAATGCAACGGTCGTATCATTTCCGACGAGCCTCAATTGAAATACATTTTCAACGAATGCGGTTCGTATTACGTTACCCTGCGTGTGGATACGAGGGATGCCAGCACAGAGGAAGAAATTCGTGTGGATGTCAATGAATTGGCTCCGCCCGTTATTTCATTGGTAACCCCCTCTATAGGGCTTAAAGTTGTCGCAGGACGTGAGTATATCCTTACACCCGACATTCAAAATGCAGAAGGAGCTACTTATTTGTGGACTCTTAACGGAAACGAAGTCGGAACGGAAAATACTTATACATTCAAGCAAGATGAGTTGGGAACTTATGAACTGACCTTAACCGTAACAAATGAAGACGGACAATCAAAGAAGACAGTTTCTATTGAGGTTGTCGATAAACTTCCGATTGAAATCGTAGTTCCGTCATCTTTATATTTTACCGAGAATAATACCAAATACGTAGAATTAGGACGTACTTTGTTTGTCCGCCCCTTTGTATCAATAAGTGCCGAGCCTTCTTATCAATGGAGTTTGGACGGGCAACCGATTGAGGGAGCCAATTCTTTGGTTTACGGTTTCAAACCCGCTAAAACCGGAGAACACACGCTTACCTTTACTGTGAAATACGACAATCAAGATACAAAAGCAGTGCTCACCCGTAATATTTCGGTCTCCGGTGTCGATGAAGTCAGTGTCAATATTCCGGTGAAATGTTGTGAAGCGGCCGGAAAAAGACCTTTTGCTGCCGGAAATTCCATTTACAGCAATAAAGTATATGAATTTGTTCCGGCTCCGGGACAATTTGTAAACGAAACGAATACAGCAGGTTTCAATGGGGAAAGCACGCACGAAGCAGCCTGTGCTTACGCACAAAAACGTCTTGATAATGAACAATATGTTTCTCTCGGAGGTTGGGGAGGATATATTGTAGTAGGATTCGACCACAGTATCGAAAACAAAGGCGGTTATGATTTTTCCATCAAAGGAAATGCCTTTGATTCGTCAAATGAACCGGGCATTGTATGGGTAATGCAAGATGTCAATGGAGACGGCTTGCCCAACGATGAATGGTATGAACTGAAGGGTTCTGAATATGGAAAACCCGAAACCATTCAGGACTATGCCGTAACTTATTTCCGTCCCGGTCCCAACATGGACACCCAATGGCAAGACAACAAGGGAAATAAAGGGGCGATTGACCGTCTCGGCAACTATCACCCGCAAGAGTTTTATTATCCTTTGTGGATTGAAGAGGATTCCTATACGTTATACGGCACATGCCTGAAAGCACGTACCGAACAAAGCCCGTCGACAGGCATGTGGTCCAATAATCCGTTCGGGTGGGGATATGCCGATAATATTGGTGATGATATGCCCAATAAAGACAATCCTAACGCGGGAGCACTTGGAAACTATTTTAAGATTTCCGATGCGCTCAATATCGACGGCACGTCTGCAAACCTTTCCCATATCGACTTTATCAAGGTGCAGACCGGAGTCAATGTAAAAGCCGGATGGTTAGGGGAAAATTCCACGGAAGTTTTCAAGTTCTGTGATGAAAACAACAATAACGACAAATAAAATTCATTATGAACAAAATATATCATTTCATCCTATTCTGTTTCGCTACGCTCTGCCTTGCTGCATGTAGTGATGACGACCCTGAAGTAAGCGGAATAGACGGCAAGGATCACTTCATCTCCGAGTTTGCTCTAACTGTAGATGGCATTACCTATCAAGCCATGATAGTCGGGGACAAGATTACAGTTGAGATACCTTATAATACCAGTCTGAAAGGGGCTACCGTAGAGTATGCCCTTTGCGAGGGAGCCTCTATTAACCCGAATCCATCGACCATAGAGGATTGGGAGAATGAATGGAAATTCGTAGTTACCTCCAAAATGCAGGATAGCAAAGTATATTCCTATACTTATCAATATACAGACATCGAACAGAGCGGCAGCGTAGTACTTGCCACGCAAGCCGAGGTTGATAATTTTGCAAAGACAGGAATAAACAAAATCGAAGGCAGCCTGACCATCGGAACGGCAGACGGAGAAGAAATCACCAATCTGGACGGACTTGCCAACCTGAAACAAATCAGTAACTCCCTTGTCATCAATCCGTCTTACAAAGGAACGGATTTGACCGGGTTGGATAATCTGGAACAACTCGGAAGTTTCAAATTAGGTTCGACAACTTCTGCCAGTAAAAACATAATGCTCAAAACGGTTAATCTGCCCTCTTTGCTTGGAGTGACCGGTGATTTTGTCGTTAACAGTTCTGTCATTGAAAAAATATCTATACCCAAAGTCGAGTTCATTGGTGAGGATATGTATATAACTTCCGATGCTTTACTTGATTTGGATGCAAATGCCGTTGAATCTGTCGGAGCTTCCTTAATTGTCAAAGGTTCGGTAGCACAAAAAGAATCAGCGACAACCGAAGCCATTGTTTTCTCAGCGCTCAAACAGGTCGGGAATGAACTTACAATCCAATATTTTCCCAAACTGCAAGGAATTTATCTACCGGCATTGGAAAGTGTGGCCGGTACTGCCTCATTCTCCGATATGTCCTCCATCGGAAGTCTTGCAATGACCGAATTACATTCGGTTGGAGGACTAACTATAAAAAATTGCAAAGAAATTTCCATTGTTGAACTTCCCGGTCTTATTTCCTGCGGAGAGACCAGTGTGGATGCGAATAAAGTCAATAAACTCAATATAGCTTCTTTGAAAGATGTACTCGGTGATATGACTTTAACTAATCTGCTCATAGAAGAACTGGATTTGTCCCAGATAAATTTTAACGGAAATACACTTACCCTACAATGTAAGCAACTAAATAAAATCGTAGGATCGGAAACATTTAACGGTAGCCTTTTTCTACTTCCTAAAGATTGTCGATTGACAGAATTTACGTTGGAAGGAATCTCAAATATACAGGGTGACTTCCAATGCATAGATTATTTTTATGTAAAAGAATTTGTTATGCCATTTATTCGTGTGGCAGGAGATATGACTATTGCATTGAATTCGGGAAGTGTTAATACGGCGGCGGAAATCGAATTTCCTAAATTGCAGGAAATTGGAGGGACCTTAACATTAGGGACAAATAGGAATGCAAATAATATTACCTTCCCGTTATTGAAAAAAATTCTCGGTTCATGTTCAGTTACGACTTACAAACTTAAGAATGATATTGAGTTTACCAATCTGGAAAGCATTGGAACGGATGGAGCTGATGCACAAATTAAGTTTGAGATTGAGGCTACTAATATTCTATGTCCCAAATTAAAAACGATAAATGGGAAGTTTGATATTGCAACATCTTCTTTTATGTTTGATATGGAAGTAGATAAAGTATCTTATCCTAACGTAGAATCAATATCCGAAAATCTTTCAATAACATGCCCGTATTCTGATTTTGGTTCTAATGGTATTTTGTCCATTGATTTTTCAGGTCTCAAATCAGCAAAAGGGATTAGTATAAGCGGGCAAGGAGATGTTACTGATTTCAGTTCTTTCAAATACCTGTTTGAAAACAATGTTCTAACAGGAGAATCTCAATGGTCTGTCAAAGAATGTGGTTACAACCCCACTTTCCAAGAGATGAAAGACGGGAAGTACAAGCTTGCCGAATAGATAACGAAACAATAAATTTTCTGCCAATCCTCGGTATGCTTACCGTAAGGTAAGCTGCCGGGGATTAACTATAAAAATAACGGTATGACCTATCACCAATTGAAATATCTGCTATGGAGCGTAGTTGTCGGAGTGACACTATCCTTGACATCCTGCATGAAGTGGGACTACGGCGATGCCGTGGAAGATTTCAACGCCACGGGAGCCGGACTGTTCATCACCAACGAGGGCAACTTCCAGTACGGCAATGCTACCTTGTCCTATTACGACCCGGCAACCAAACAGGTGCAGAACGAAATCTTCTTCCGTGCCAACGGCATGAAACTCGGCGACGTGGCACAGTCGATGACCATCTACGACAACAAGGGCTGGGTCGTGGTGAACAACTCCCACGTGATTTTCGCCATCGACCTGAACACCTTCAAGGAGGTAGGACGCATCGAGAACCTGACCTCACCGCGCTACATTCATTTCCTAAGCGACGAAAAAGCATACGTCACCCAATTGTGGGACAACCGCATCTTCATCATCAACCCGAAGAAATACGAAATTACCGGCTATATTCAAGTGCCGGACATGACGATGGAAAGCGGCTCGACGGAGCAAATGGTGCAGTACGGCAAATACGTCTATT
Organism: uncultured Porphyromonadaceae bacterium; assembly: GCA_902489785.1. Lineage (GTDB taxonomy): Bacteria > Bacteroidota > Bacteroidia > Bacteroidales > Muribaculaceae > Paramuribaculum. The sequence continues at coordinate 28,123 of CABUBG010000012.1, read as the reverse complement.
GCAACTGCTGGAGTTACCAGAACCGCATCATCAAAATCGACACCGAAACCGATCAAGTAGTCGATGAACTGAAGGTCGGCATACAACCGACATCGCTGGTCATGGACAAGTACAACAAAATGTGGACGGTGACCGACGGCGGTTATGAGGGCAGCCCCTACGGTTACGAAGCCCCGTCGCTCTACCGCATCGATGCCGAGACCTTCACCGTGGAGAAGCAGTTCAAGTTCAAGTTGGGCGACTGGCCCTCGGAGGTGCAGCTCAATGGCGACAGGGACAAACTCTACTGGATCAACAAGGCCATTTGGAGCATGGACGTGACAGCCAGCCATGTGCCGGTACGTCCGTTCCTCGAATACAGCGGCACGATTTATTACGGACTGACGGTAAACCCCGCCAACGGAGAAGTGTACATCGCCGATGCCATCGATTACCAGCAGCAGGGCATGATATACCGCTACTCGCCCGAAGGGAAATTGATAGATGAATTTTATGTCGGGATTATCCCCGGTGCATTTTGTTGGAAATGAAGAATAAATTGCGGCATATATACCATATTATTTTCATCACGAAAAGACAGGAGATGACGATTCCAATGACAACCAAAGGAATGATTCTCGATCAGATGGTACAAATTTTCACAAGGAAAGGCTGTCATGTCTATGCCTGCAATGCTTTTCTCAATCATGTTCATATACTTGTAGAGATACCATCTCCCACGGACTTCGCAAAGATTATCAATAAAGTAAAAAGTTCTACAGGCGTTGTCTATCGAAAATATCCGGAATATGCGGATTTTTCAGGATGGGCAGCCGGATTTGATTCGTTTAGCGTGTCATTCAATGATCTGAATCGGGTAAAACACCACATTGAGAAACAAGAGACGGTTCATCAGGAACTTTCATTCGAGGACGAATACGACCAACTGCTTGAAGAAAACGGATTCAATGCCTATCAAGATTTTATGCGGGCATCATTCTCTGCATATGCTGCGGTAAATAACCATATTAAAAACAAAAGGAAATGACATATACAAAATATTTACTTTTCTCAATATTGGTTGTCTGTCCATCCGTGCTGTCTGCGCAGGGAATCACCCGGCGTATTCACCAGATAGACGAGGTGACCGTATGGGGCAAACGGCCGATGAAGGAAATCGGCGTGCAGAAGACGAAGTTCGATTCACTCGCACTGAAAGAAAATATCGCCCTCTCGATGGCGGACATCCTGACGTTCAACTCGTCCGTGTTTGTCAAGAGCTACGGCCGCGCCACGCTCTCGACCGTCGCCTTCCGAGGCACGTCGCCCAGCCATACGCAGGTGACGTGGAACGGGATGCGCATCAACAACCCCATGCTCGGCATGACCGACTTCTCCACCATTCCGTCCTACTTCATCGACCAGGCATCGCTGCTGCACGGTACTTCATCGGTGAACGAAACGGGCGGTGGACTGGGCGGTCTGGTCAAACTCGGCACGGCTCCTGAAGTCGCTGAAGGGTTCAACGCCCAGTACGTGCAGGGCATCGGCTCGTTCAAGACCTTCGATGAGTTCGCCCGCTTCACCTACGGAAGTGAGCGGTGGCACGTCTCCACCCGTGCGGTCTATTCTTCCTCGCCTAACGATTACAAGTACACCAACCACGACAAAAAGATAAACATCTACGACGAGGATAAGAACATCGTCGGACAGTATCACCCGAAAGAGCGCAACCGCTCCGGGGCGTTCAAGGACCTGCATTTGCTTCAGGAAGTGTATTACAATACCGGGAAAGGCGACCGTTTCGGGCTGAACGCCTGGTATATCAACTCCAACCGGGAACTTCCGATGTTGACGACCGACTATGGAGATGCAACCGACTTCGAGAACCGCCAGCGAGAACAGACGTTCCGCAGCGTCTTGTCCTGGGATCACATGAAAAGCAACTGGAAACTCGGCGTGAAAGGCGGTTACATACACACATGGATGGCCTACGACTACAAGCGTGAGGTCGCACCTGACAACTGGGCGTCGATGACCCGCTCCCGCAGCAAGGTAAACACGTTTTACGGTCAGGCGGAGGGAGAGTATTCTTTGGATAAAAAATGGTTTTTCACCGCCAATGTATCGGCACACCAGCATTTGGTACGGAGCGAGGACAAGAACATCATCTTGCAGGACGGTGGCAAGGCCATCGTGGGCTATGACAAGGGGCGCGTGGAACTCTCCGGCTCCGTATCCGCCAAGTGGCAGCCGATAGACCGCTTGGGTATGTCGGTGGTACTGCGGGAAGAGATGTATGGTTCCGATTGGATTCCACTCATTCCGGCTTTCTTCATTGACGGTATCATTTCCCCGAAAGGAAATGTGATGCTGAAAGCATCCATATCGCGTAACTACCGTTTCCCAACTCTGAACGACCTATACTTTTTGCCGGGAGGTAATCCCAACCTGAAAAACGAACAAGGTTTCAGTTATGATGCCGGGGTGAGTTTCGATGTCGGCAAGAAAGGCATTTACAAGTTGAGCGGCGGTGCGAACTGGTTCGACTCCTACATCGACGACTGGATTATCTGGCTGCCCACCACCAAGGGCTTCTTCTCGCCCCGCAACGTAAAGAAGGTCCACGCCTACGGCGTCGAGGTCAAAGCGAACTTCGCCGTGCAGCCGGCGAAAGATTGGCTCATCGACTTGAACGGGTCCTATTCGTGGACACCCTCCATCAATGAAGGTGAGAAGATGTCGCCTGCTGACCAGTCAGTGGGCAAGCAGTTACCCTACGTGCCGAAGCACTCCGCATCGCTGACCGGACGGTTGTCGTGGCGGACTTGGGCGTTCCTTTACAAATGGGCGTTCTACTCGGAACGTTACACCATGTCGAGCAACGACTATACGCTGACAGGACACCTGCCCGAATATTTCATGAGCAATGTCTCGTTGGAGAAAAACCTGTTTTTCAAACCGGTGGACATCCAGTTAAAATTCGCCGTCAACAACCTCTTCAACGAGGACTACCTTTCGGTACTCTCGCGCCCCATGCCCGGCATCAACTTCGAGTTCTTCATCGGCATTACCCCGAAGTTCGGGAAAAACAAGAAAAAGTCCGAAAATACAAATATGTAACGATATGAAAGCATTAAAGAATTTAAGCCTGCTGTTGCTACTTGTATTAGCATTCACAGGCTGCCACAATAAAAGTTCAAAACTCGCCGATTTCAACCGAACGGTCTATACACCTGAATACGCTTCGGGGTTTGACATAAAAGGTGCAGACGGCAAAAAGAGCGTATTGGTTACCGTCACGAACCCTTGGCAGGGCGCCGACAGCATCACTACGAACCTGTTCATTGCCCGTGATGACGAAGAGGTTCCGGCGGATTTCACCGGTCAGATGCTCAAGGGGGATGCCGAGCGCATCGTCTGCATGTCCTCGACCCATATCGCCATGCTCGACGCAATCGGCGAAACGGGACGCGTAGTCGGCGTGTCAGGCATCGACTACATCTCCAATCCCGACATTCAGGCACGGCGGGACAGCGTTGGAGATGTGGGCTACGAAGGGAACATCAATTACGAACTGCTGCTCTCGCTTGACCCCGACCTCGTGTTGCTTTACGGCGTGAACGGGGCAAGCTCGATGGAGGGTAAGCTCAAAGAGTTGGATATCCCGTTCATGTATGTCGGCGATTACCTCGAAGAGTCTCCGCTGGGCAAAGCCGAATGGCTGGTGGCACTTTCGGAGGTTATCGGAAAACGGGCGGAGGGCGAAAAAGTATTCGCGGAAATCCCCGTCAGATACAATGTCCTGAAAAAGAAAGTAGCGGACAATATCCTCGACGCTCCGTCAGTCATGCTCAACACGCCTTACGGCGACAGCTGGTTCATGCCCTCGACCGAAAGCTATGTCGCCCGGTTAATCAAAGATGCCGGAGGCGATTACATCTACAAGAAGAACACAGGAAACGCTTCCGCGCCCATCGACCTCGAAGAGGCGTATCTGCTGGCCTCGCAAGCCGATATGTGGCTGCATGTGGGGATGGCGAACACGCTTGATGAACTGAAAGCCGCATGCCCGAAGTTCATCGACACCCGCTGTTTCCGTGGTGGACAGGTCTATAACAACAACGCCCGCACCAATGCTGCTGGCGGCAACGACTACTATGAGTCGGCGGTCGTAAATCCCGACCTCGTGCTGCGAGACCTCGTGAAGATATTCCACCCCGAACTGGTCGAGGAAGATTTCGTCTATTACAAGCAACTGAAATAGATGCGCTCCCGTTCCGCCATATTGTTTGCCATGCTGGCCGCCCTCACCCTTTTCCTGTTTCTGCTGGATTTGGCGGTGGGGGCAGTCGCCGTACCGCTCGGCGATGTATGGGCGGCTTTGACGGGCGGCGACTGCCCGCGGGCGACGGCGAAAATTATACTGAATATCCGACTGATTAAGGCGGTGGTCGCGTTGCTGGCCGGAGCAGCTCTGTCGGTCAGCGGTCTTCAGATGCAAACCCTCTTCCGCAATCCTCTTGCCGGCCCCTACGTGCTCGGCATCAGTTCGGGCGCGAGCCTCGGCGTGGCACTCGTCGTGCTTGCAGGCTTCGGTTCGTCGATAGGCATTGCCGGGGCGGCTTGGCTCGGAGCGGCGCTCGTGCTGGTCGTCATCGCCGCCGTCGGCCACCGCATCAAGGACATCATGGTGATTCTGATTCTCGGCATGATGTTCTCGTCGGGAGTCGGCGCGATTGTACAGATATTGCAATATCTCAGCAAGGAAGAATCCCTGAAAGCCTTTGTCATTTGGACGATGGGGTCGCTCGGCGACGTGACCTTCGACCAGCTTGCGGTACTCGTCCCGTCGATTATCGCCGGACTGTTGTTGGCGGTGGTGACGATCAAGCCGCTCAACTTACTGCTGTTCGGCGAGGAGTATGCCGTGACGATGGGGCTGAACATCCGACGCTCGCGCGGGCTGCTGTTCCTCTCCACGACGCTGCTTGCTGGTACGGTGACCGCCTTTTGCGGTCCGATAGGCTTCATCGGACTGGCCATGCCCCACGTCACGAGAATGCTGTTCCGCAACAGCGACCATCGGGTACTCGTACCGGGAACCGTTCTTTCGGGTGCGGCGGTGCTGCTTCTTTGCGACCTCGTTTCTAAAATGTTCACCCTGCCGATCAACGCCATCACCGCATTGCTGGGAATCCCCATCGTGGTGTGGGTGGTCTTGCGCAATAAATCCGTCACCGCATGATAAAGTTACACGATTTTTCCATAGGCTACGGCGAGCGCACCTTGCTCTGCGAGGTGGAAACCACCATAGAAAAGGGCAGGCTGACTGCCCTTATCGGGCGCAACGGCACGGGCAAATCGACACTGCTTCGAGCCATCGCCGGACTGAACCGCCGTTATACCGGCCGAATCCTGCTCGACGGGCATAACGCCGCCGATATGCGAGCAGCAGAAATGGCCAGAACGCTGGCATTCGTCACGACCGAGCGCACACGCATCGCCAATCTCAAATGCAAGGATGTCGTGGCTATCGGCCGCGCACCCTATACCAACTGGATTGGAAAGATGCAGGAGGTCGACAAGGAGATCGTCATGCGGTCGCTCGCCTCGGTGGGCATGGAGGCTTATGCGGAGCGCACGATGGACAAGATGTCGGACGGCGAGTGCCAGCGCATCATGATCGCACGGGCGTTGGCGCAGGATACGCCGATTATCCTGCTCGACGAACCCACCTCGTTTCTCGATATGCCCAACCGCTACGAATTGTGTACACTGCTGGCACGGCTGGCGCATGAAGAAAACAAGTGCATCCTTTTTTCCACGCACGAGCTGGATATCGCCCTCTCGCTTGCCGATGCGATAGCCCTTATCGACCCACCCCAGTTGTCGTATATGCCGACCGAAGAGATGCGCCGGAGCGGCTGCATCGAGCGGCTGTTCCGAAATAATTGTGTGACGTTCGATGCCACGACAGGATTCATAAAAGTGGGACAATGACTAAGGAATATATCATAGAGAATTTCACAGCAAATATCAGCGTGGACGAATATATTTCACGCTTCCGGGACGAAAAACGTTTTGTCGAATTTTGCAAACAATGCCCCAACTACGGTAATAGTTGGGGATGCCCGCCGTTCGATTTCGATACCGGAGAATTTCTGCGCCAATATGAATATGCCCACCTGATGGCCACGAAAATAATTCCGGTCGAGAAAAATATTCCGATAGACAGAACGCAGGAATTGATTAAACCGGAACGGCTCAGGATAGAAAGGGAATTGCTGGAAATGGAGCACAGATACGGAGGTCGGGCATTCGCCTATGTAGGAAAATGCCTATACTGTCCCGATTCCGAATGCGCCCGCAAATGCAACCGTCCTTGCCTGCATCCGGACAAAGTACGTCCCTCGCTTGAAGCATTCGGGTTCGATATGACACGAACACTCTCGGAACTTTTCGGGATAGAGCTGCTTTGGGGAAAGGATGGTATTCTACCGGAATATCTTGTGATTGTAAGCGGATTATTTCATAATTCGGCAGAAAATATTATCAGTCATACGAAGCGTAATCAGGATTCAGGAAACCTATAATCTTATTACCCTCATTGATAACAAAAGTCCCTGCAATCCGAATTATAGATTGAGGGACTCGATGAAAGTGAATGTAAAAACTAAAAGAACAACTCTACTTTCGTATGCCTGTTGACTTCGACCGGTACATGGTCGGCTATGCCGCCTCTGCTTACCTTGACGATGCGTTCGATCGGTATGCCACGCTTTTTCAATTCTGCAACGATATAATCCGCTCTCGATGTACTTAATGAACCATTAAGCACAGGAGTTCCAGTCGAACTGTCGGCCGCACCGGTTACTCTCAAGGATAATCCGTATTTCTTGGCCACGCGAGCCAGTTCATCAAGGTTAAGCATTTGGGAAGCATCCGTCAGGTGCGCCGTATTGAGGTTAAAAAAGAAATAGACAGGCGACCCGATGCAATTCCCGGCTTGTATGAGTTCCGTCCTTTCAGAGACGATTATGCCCGGTTTCTCGGCATCATCTCCGTTGTTGCCATATCCAATACTTGCAGAATCAAGCGGCGAGATTCCATCCCAATGCCGGTTTTTCAATCTTGCCCGTAGTGAGTTCAATCCGCTGTAATTATTTCTGGGATAACCTTGACGGCGGTCGGTCTCATCGTCATTAACCAGATGACCGTACTTGTCAAGCAATCCTTCTATTTCCAGAATTTTCTTCAATTCTGCGACCGTCCGTCGGTTGCGGTCGTACCAGTCTTTATAACGCTTGTTTTCTCCGGATAAGATATTGGCATGATCCACGAGCCACTCATTCTGACGAATGTAAGATGTCGCATCAACCGCGCGTTTCCAACCGACCTTTCCGAGATGAAACGTGAAACCGGCGGTCAGCGATACCATGTGGTCGCCGAGGCGGTTCGGGCGTCCGTAACCATCGAAGTCCTGAAAGGTGGTCGTGCCGGAGAGTTCCAACATGGCACTTACTCGTTTGGAAATCCGATATTCTCCCTGTACGCCATACGAAACAGTAAAGGGATTATTCCCGTTAGAGGCATTGTGCAACAGGCCGACACCGGCAAAGGGAGCAAGATTCCAGCGTACCTGTTCTTGCCGGGCATATCTGCAGCCAAGGACATTCCACAGCAGATCCGCATGGATATGGTGGTAGTCCTGATTGGACAATGTTCCATCTTTGAACTGCACACCGCTGTAATTGATACGTGCGCCGACGGACGGAGTGAACCATTTTCCGACTGCGAAACTGTACGAGGGTTTCAAGCGTCCGAAGAGGTCTTCGCAGCCGAGAGGTGTGCCGAGAAAGGCGGACGTACCCCCGGCAATACTGACAAACCAGTTGCCAGTCAGGGATGCCGGAAGTACCACTCCGTCAAGATAGACGGGCTGTATCGGTTGCAGTTCCTCCGAGACATTATAGTACGGTGTATGTTGTACAGTATCCACCTGTACGGGTTGTATACTTGCCTGTGCCTGCAACGTGCAAAGCACGGCCAATATAAAAAAGATTTGTTTCGTCATATTCCAATGATATTATTCGTTATACTTTTTGATTTGTCATGAGACGTATGCCACTTACCGTTTGGGTTTCTTGCCAATGGCCGGACGCATCATGCGGCTCGCCATCCTCATGCTGCGGAGTGCCCATGCACGGTTGTCCTCGTCCTCATCGCGCCCCCATTTCAGGTCGCTGCCGCCACCTCCGCCGCCACGAGTTTCGGCAAAAGTGGTGGCATCATCGACCATACCGAGAAACAGCATCGTCGCGCAGTGCATCACGTCTGTACCTTGTTCCGCTATGGACTGGACGAGCGAGCCGTCGAACAGTTGCCGTTCCGCCACGTCCATCTGTGCCGATACGTTCCTATACTCGCCGACCACATTTTCCAGCAGGACATCCTTGAGCAACGTGTCCACTTTGGAATGTATATCATGGGAGTATTTGTAGGCTTCCTCCTTGAGTTCCCCGGTACGTTCCTCAATGGCATCCATGTTCTCTTTCAGCTCGGCAAGCTGCCGGTCAGCCGTCTGTAACTTCTCCTGCTTGTCTGCCAGTTGCCTGTTGATGCCTGCCAGCTCTTTCTCCAGACTTTTAACTTGTGCGGCTAATTGTTCCGCATCGCCCTTGTTCGCTTTCAAATCCTGTTCGGCTGCCGATAGCAGAGCCTCTTTTTCGGCTTTCGACTTCTCAAGGTTATCGACCATTGTCGTAAGCCCCTTGACCCTGCGCTCTGCCAGACGGATGTCCGATTGAAGGGTTGCCAGCACCTTTTGGTGGCGGTCTATATTTTCCTCGATGGTCGTACATTCTTCCGATAGCATACGGCGGTATTCTTCGGTAGTCCTGTGCCGTGCGCCTGTTTCGGATATGCTTGTTCCTCTCGACATTCCCCACCTTGTATTGACTTCGGCGAAAAAGTCGGTATGAAGCTGTTTCATCCTTGCGCTGTATTCAAACTTGTCCTTTCCGGCGAATATTTCCTTGTACGCAAAGCGGCCGTCTTTGATTGGCAACAAAGTACAATGCACATGAGGGTTCAATTCGTCAAGGTGTACGATGAATGCGGCGATGTTCTGCTCGCCATATTTGCCACTCACGAATGAATAGACGTCTTTCGCCCAGCGTTCAATATCGCTCATTCTTTTGATACGGGTATTGTTCGCACCTTCATCAAAATCCACGTTCTGCGTGCCGAACGCGAGTTCGTGCATCCGCTTACGGGAACCGCCGAAAATGAAGTTCACCACCGTGCGGTACTTCGGTTCTGCCAGTCCTTCGTTGGGGTCTTTGATTCCACGCCTCTCCAATATGTCCGCCATCCGTTCGGGAATGTTGCGGCTCGTGTCAATGGGACGTACCTTGCCTCCGGGCGCAATCTCGAAGTTCAGGTGTTTGCGTGTGGGGTCGTAATTCCCCTTATTCATAGCGTACTTTTCCGCCCTTTCACTGCGGTCACGCAAATGTTCGTTGCTTTGGGCTGCGGTGATGCCTTTCGACACCTGCATATCAAGTACCTGTTTTTGATCTGCCATACTCTTTTCGTGTTGTTTGGACAATCCGTCCTGTCCCAGCTTGCTGCTTGCCCGGACAGCCTACCGACGGTCGGAGACCTATCGGGGTATTAGGCTCCCCCTTCCCTTTGTTTCGTGGCAGACGGGCAAGCCCGTGTGCCTCCTATAACCGGCAGGATAACCGTTAAGGGATGGAGGTGGATTGTTCGCGTTATACAATCTGTTTTCGACTCCCGGTTCAATCCACCATCGCCTGTGCCTTTGCCAGAAGCGATAAAAAAGGTTTGCGAAGCGATTTGAGGCGTTCTTGGTCTTCGTCCATGTCGAAGTCCGTCACTGATGCCTCGGTGTCGAGAATCAGCCCGGCGAGGTCTTTGGCGGACTCGATGAAAGCAGCCCATTCTTCACCGAGGTCAAACCGGAAGAAATCCACAAGCGGCGAACTGTCATCGAATCTCGACTTGTGCAGGATTTTTTGCAGGGCGGCGTGGGCGATGCAGCACAAGGCTGTTTCACGATGTTCCGTGACCAAAGTGCCGGAATGTGCGGAGGTCGTGTTGGAATGGGTGTCCAAACAGAGTCCGGTGTCACGGTCGGCAATTTCAGTCTTTGCCAGACTTACGAGTTGTCCACATATTACGCCAGTTTCGGCAGCGGTCGTTTTGCCGATTACCCAATCGGACAATACCTCACGGAGCTGTCTGGCAAAGTCCGGCTGCTCCTGTGCATTGCGGGGCTGTGCTGCCTGACCGGATTGTACGGTCATGGTAATGACCACGCTTTTGGGAAGCTGGATGCGGGTCAGCAAACCGAATGCCTCCATTGCACTCAAAAAAGAACGGACGGTAGCCCTGTGCCAATGCCACTCCGATGCGAGGTCGGAAACGGTCAGGTGGCACTGGTTGGGTTGCAGCACGTAGGCCTTCTTTCTTAAAAACGGAGAAACGAAACCTGCCAGTGATTTGTCCAACAGGTCACAGTACGCTTCGGTGCGTGTTTTGCGTTCATCCCCTTTCTCCTTGAGATATTCGAATACCTCCCTGTCTGCCAATATGGAAACAGGTATCTTTTGGTTATTTTTCATTTTCATTCGGTTTTAATGATTCATATTGTGCGGATATATCAGTGTTGCCGCTGTCCGCTTCATGCGGCAGATTTGCGTGATGATTCTCGTGATAGGATTCTGACAACATTCCGGGATGCTTTGCCCATCCGGAAAGTGTGTCCGTATCCTTGCATTCGGACATGACCCGAACGGAGGGATAGAACAGGGCTGCCAGAAGAAGATAGGCAATGGTTATCGCCAAGGTGTACAGATGCGGCACAAAGCCGATGACCAGTGCGCCCGATGCGAGTGTGACAAATGCACGGGGGCGGTCAAGCAACCTGCGTAACCAGTTGTCCGTCCGTCGGAACGAAAACATTGCGGCACAGACACCGGTAGAGAGTAGGATTCCAAACTCACCCATATGTCCACAGGCATATACATAATGGAAAAGAAGCAGGCATATCAGCCATACTTGCACATACAGTTTACGGGCGTTGCCGCTTCGTGCCATTGCCATGTAAAAGGGTGTCATGAACCGCTTGTTGTTCTTGTACAATGACATTGATACCCCGAAAGGTATCGCGCAGAAAATGAGTAGCAGGATATTCAGTAACATAAGTAATAGGGCTTTTCGGGTATGGGAGTGGGACGCACAATGAGTTCCAACTGGACAATACCGTATGTCGCCAGCCGGATAAGGGTTTCGGCATCCTTGGGCGAAAAGTACATGGCCGCTTTCTTGATGCGCTGCTTGAATGTAATGTCTTGCTTTCGGTAGATGGCCAAAGCCTTGTCCAGTTCGTGTTCGGGAATAGTCCATGTCGTACCCTCGGCGTGTATGCCGTTCGTCTTGAAGGCACGCAGTACCAATGTACGGGAAACGAGGTAGTCGGTGCGGTCGGTTCTTGAGATGATATGCTCCTTGTAGAGATTGTCATCGGCAACCTCTATCCACGTCCGGTAGGCATTGATGCAATAGACCATCTGTCGGTATAAGGTGTTTCTCATATAAAATTCATCAGCACGTCGGACTTGTCTTTCTTGTATTTCAGGAACCCGCTTTTGGAGTGTAGTTCCAAGTCGAGGCATAAGTCCCCGTACATCTGCTCCAAAGAATCATAGATGGTGACAAGGATGCTGTTTACATTGCCCTCCGTATCCGTCTTGGCGTTCATCTTGAACATCTGTCCGAAAGCGGGATTCGAGTATGCACAAGTGCTGTGACCGAATTTTTCCGTCCGCATCGGAATATGGTGGTAGAGCGTGATCAACTCCATGTCGTCCTCGAACATATCCATTACTTCGTCCAGTTCGTAAGGGGTGCGCAACGGAAACGTAAGCAGCACATAGTCGCCGTAGAACTGCGGTTCTTCCATCGTCGTCACATCGAGCAACTGCGGAAGTTGCAGGGGGACGAATGCCATGAAGTCATTATAAAAATGTCGTAACATATTCATATCTTTTTCTGTTGTTATATTTTACAGCGTGTGTATGAATGCCTCCATCAGCATTCCGGGCAGCTCGTCCAAGCGGTTGTCTCCGGGGTGCAGCATCCTGCCCAACTCCCTGAAAGCGTCGGGTGTCTGCGAGGCAAGCATATCGAGTTGCTCTCTTTCTTCGGCTGAAAGCAACGCCAGGCAGAAACCGTCCAACGACGAATAAGGCTGGAGAAGCATCCAGATGTAGGCTTGTGCCTGTGCCGGTGTCTTGACTTTTTTATTGCAGATGTCGTCGATACAGGTTCGGATATTCTGAATCAGCCTGCGGTTGGTGCGCATGGCCAGATAAATCATGGCATTGCGATAGGTGATGTCGTTCCGTTCGGCGGCAAGGAATATCTGTGCACAGCATCGTTCCGTGTCATGAGTGATGTCGGAAAGATTCTCGCCGTCGAAATCAGGCAGACGTGAAAGGAATGCCCGGTACACGGCATCCTCCTTTTCGATAAAGGTCGTCAGGTCTGCCATACAATGAATACCGTAATCAATCGTTTCAGCAAGGGTAGTTCGATAAGTGGCAAGAATGTGTTGTCGGTTTCTCTGACTGACGGGCCGGTTATCCAATGAGGCAAAGAACGGTCGGATTGTTTCAGCCGCACGATGCAACTCTTTGTCTTCAAGATGCGGTGAGATTTGTTCTTTTACCCACAGTATATCCTTATAAGTGCGTGTTTGAGACAGCACCATCCGTGAAAATTCCATGCGGATGGAATCATGTATCTGTTCACACTCTTCTCTTACAGTGGAATGAAGCCGGCCAAGCGTATCACATTCGAGATGCAGGAATACGGAATCCCTCAATGTTTGCCATTGCTTGAGGTGTCCGGCCAATTCTTTAATGGAGAGTTTTTTCTGCCTGCGTATGTCGGACAGGTATTCCCTGTATGTTCCGGCAGGGTCATTCTTGGCTTTCGCCAATCGTTTGCCATTGCCGTTGTCGCATGACGCGCATAGGAATATGGCAATCGAAACGGCAATTATTTTGGCAAAGATTATCGGCTGTTTTAAGTTCGATTTTAATGTTTTCATACTATATCATTTCGTACTATTTAGTGCAAAACTATATATTATTTTTGATACTTCGCATCCGAAAAACCGTATTTTGTGCATTTTTTAATATCGTACTTAATAGTATGATTACCAATGAAAACAAGTGAAGATAAAACACGTGGAAATGTACGATTTTCGTTTTTTAATATAGTATGATTCATATACTCGAATAAAACTTGTATATTTGCACTTGTTATCATGAATATTGTATATTGATATGGCAAAAGTCGGTTATATATTCGAGGCTAATTCCTACGATGCGTTTGATGCGGATAAGGAATGGATGCGCCAATATGGGTGTGTACAGGTGGTTGAAGAATCGGTCGGACACGAGACGCTTAGGCCGAGATGGAAACAACTGATGTCGAATCTTGAAAGAGGAGACGAATTGGTGATGTCAAAATTCAGCAATGCCGTTCGTGGTTTACGGGAACTATCGGCATTGATTGAGCTATGCCGCATCAAGGTCGTGCGTATTATCTCCATTCACGATAAAATTGACACCGACAACAAATTGTTTCCGGACACGACACCGGCGGAAGTATTGGCCATGTTCGGGGCATTACCGGAGGAAGTGGCTGTTTTGCGGAAGTCGTCGGATAAAATTATACGCCTGCAGCAGAGTATCAGTATTCCGATTTCCAAAAAAAGTATGAGTAAAACTGAACGGGACAAAAAAATCGTGGATATGTATAACAATGGGTATTCAATCCGTGATATTTGGAAAGAAAGCGGTGTCCAAAGTAAAAGCACCGTGTACAGCATTCTCAATAAATACAAGGTTCAGCTTAACCGAACACCGGGACGAGTGCCGGGCATCCGGAAATAGAACTTATAAATCAATATGGATATTGAAAATCAATAGATTGCTTGCGTAATTCATCGTTTTTTCGTATCTTTAAGTTGGATATAACTATATAAAAACAAGACCTATGGGAGATATTATAATTTTATTGCTGGTGTTCTTGGTAGTGGGCAGGCTTTTGAGGGGCGTGTTCGGAGGATTCAGCAAAAGCAGTTTTCGGGATGACAAATAACTCCGGATTGTTGTAACTGGCAGATATTTGTTAATTTTGCACCGTATTCATAAAAATCAAGAACAATATGACAAAAGCGGAAATTGTCGCTCAGATCTCACGGCAGAGCGGAATAGAGAAAACGGTGGTGATGACTGTGATAGAATCATTCATGGAAAATGTAAAAGAGTCGATGGTTGCGGGAAACGAGGTGTTCTTGCGCGGGTTCGGTAGCTTTATCATCAAACGGAGAGCTGAAAAGACGGCCCGGAACATTTCGAAGAATACGACAATTAAAATTCCCGCTCACAATATCCCTGCATTCAAACCTGCCAAAGCATTTCTGAATGCGGTAAAAGAGAACAAGTAGAGTATAAAAGTACAGATGGTGCAACAACACCGTAATGAGTAAAACAAAAGCGACCCGAAGGCCGCTTTTGTCGTGATAAGGCAAGGATTATTTCTTGCCTTTTTTCGCTGGTTTGGCCGGCTTTTCAGGAGTTTCCTCCTTCTCGACGGGCGGATAGAACTTGACGGCGACCATCACGATACGGTTGTGTTTCACACCGCTTTGGTCGCTCCATTCTTCGGGCTTGAAATACCCCTCGACGGTCAGCATCGTACCCTTGGTCAGTTGGTCGAACGACCCGGTGTTCTCGTTTTTACGCCACGCCTCAAAATTCATAAAGGCGGAAACGCGTTTGGATTCCTCGCCATTATTCTCCAATCGGCTTACTGCCAGAGGGAAACGTGCTACACTTGCGTTGGTGAACTGACGGATTTCTGCATCCTTTCCTACGAAACCGGTTACTACGAAATTGTTTTCAATCTTTTTCATAATGAATTGTTTTTAGAAGTTATTAAATCAATTTTACGCTGCCTCAAAAAGTAGGTGCAGTTAAGGGGATGCACCAAGGCCGGACGCATCAATACTCTTTATTTTTGTCCGTAGGCAAAACCGGAAGGCTCGATAAAGGAAGATTGTACGGCTGCGCCATTGGTCAAGACTTCCAAAGTCGTTCCCGTCTGCATACTATCTTTGCATCGGAAAATGATGATGACTTCGGCGGAAAACTATTCTGAAAATGAGCGGAAAACCGTAGTTGCAGGGGAAGTGAAAGTGCAATCCGTCCACCGGCACAATGGTGCGCGTTTCGGCTGTAAGTCCGCAGAATCGGCAGGTATTTTCGTGTAATTCGGTCGGACTGAATTGAGGTGGCTACAAACAGAACACTGAACTGACAACAGGTTGCGGTACCGCAGAAGGGAATATCAACGAAGTGGCGACAAAAGGCGGAACGGGGTATCGGGGTACTGCCATGTTCCCGTCCGGCAGAAAGAAAAGGGGACAAAAGGGAAAAAGGAAAGAACCCTGCTTTTCGGAAAAGCGGACGGAGCTTTTCACGAATGGCTGTTTTTTACAAAAGGATATGGCGCAGCCAAAAGAGAGAGATAGATGTAAAAAAGGGAATGCGGCGTGGCAGGAATGGAAGATTATCCCGTTCCTGCCTGCCTGTATCATCAAAATTCTGCCATGATTACCCGATGCTCGAAAATCTTTTTTTGATTACTGGGACGTCTTTGGCAAACCCATAGGTGATGCTTGCCATAGCCGAAGACGAAATAATCATCAAGGCGTGTTTTTTCTTGTAGGCGTTCCATGCCGGTACGCAGTTCCGCTTCATCGGTTGAGAAAAGAATCGTGTTGATGATACGGAAGTAGAGTTCTGTTACCTCGTCACAATAAGGACAAAAGCTATGCTCAATCGTTGCTTTCATGTTTCTTTGATTTTAATTCTACTTCTACTATGTCTTCTATTCGACCATACAGGACAGAGCGCAACGCTGTTTTGTCAATGGCGTAATACTCGGCGATATGTCCGTGCTGTTTTACGAAATATCGTTTGAGAACATCGGAGAAATCAAAGAAGTAGCCCATCAATGCGATACCTCTTTTGAAATGGATGCACTCTTTCACGTTTCGGGTAATCCAGTTCTTGTCTTCACGGCTCAACTTGTCTCCGTTATCAAGTTGTTCCCGTAACTGGTAAACCCTGCTGTCTTTCAGCTTCTCTAATTCGGGTACGTCCCATTGGACGAATTTCATTGCTATCTGCTGCATCGCTCTTGTATTTAATCGTAAATAATCACTTCATCACGATACTCGACCACCTCTTTGCCACTACTAAGACGCACCACTATTTTATTGCCGAAGTCGCCGACAACTGTTCCCTCAGAGTAGCCTTTATAGGGGGTAAGCAAGGTGCAGTGCGCACCTATAATTTCGCTATTTTCTTCGTATTCGTACATAAGTCATGTCATTTTACGGTTACAACTTGATATCCCATTTCCCCTGTGAGAAGATTCTGAAGCTCACGTATTCGTCTGTAAATTCGTAGGACAGAATTTTGATATAAGTTTTGTCTTTGGCTTCCAACGAAGCTATCAGTCTGTCGATTTCTTCTTCCGGATAAACCCAACGAGAGGTAAACTCCGCATCCACGCTATCGCTGTGTCTATTGACAAAGCCGTCGAAAGTGTCATCCAAGAATGCCTCTATCTTGTCGAGGTCTGCTTTGTTTTCCGTCCTTGCGTAGAAAATGTTTGTTGCATAGTTTGCCATAATCCTAAGTTTTAAGTTTTTTATTTTCCCTCTTTTAGCATTTCAGCTACTTTCGGGCTTGATTGAAAATTATGTCGCCTCAAAAGGTGTTATGGCTCTTTATGCAGGGTTTCACGACCAAATACGACCTCTGCAAAGCGGAGCGTGGAGATTTTGTCGGGAACCGTCAGGCTGTGACCTTGAATACAAGAAAGACATGACAAGTACCTTTGCGACACAATTCTCATCAGGCAGACCGAAAGTTGGGATGCGAGGATAGAATGCCTATGGCAGAAGTTACGATAAAAGGAACTTCCGTAAAATTGGGATGCAGCGAAAAAAGAAAATATCGGTGCGATTATCTTCTCTTTTGACTGTGAATATAAAAGTAAGGGGGAGAACTTCGGTAAAGGTTTAGTTTAGTCTATTAGCTTATATATATGCTAAACTAAAGTAAACTAAATATAGGCAGATATATTGGACTGCCTGTATAGGTGTTTTGAGGGAAATGGTTACCTTTGCAAAAAACAATGTTCCTTGAAAGAAACAGAGATTTGTCCTTTTTTCTTTTGGCTGTAGTTATTCATCCATAGATGACTGCAACAATCACTCTTGGCGAGAGGATGAAAATCGTGTGAAAAGACTTGGAAAAATACTCAAAGTACGAACAAGTGAAGAGAAAGAAAGGTAGTGCAAACAAAAAAACAAGAAAATAAGATAATTCGTGTTTCTGTTCCTAATTTGTTTCTTGATAAAAACACATCACAATATAAACTATTAATTTACAAGATATTATGATGTGAAATTTTGAGATATAACTAAATTTTCCAGATTTCAACGAGTCAAGAAAGAGCGCAGTAAACGCTTTTACAAAAATGTCTGCATCCCGCCGCTCGAATCCCATTAGGGCTTCTGCATAGCAGTCTACAATTGCAAAGTTATGAAAAAGTTTAAATAAAATAAGTTATATCACAACTAAATTTATGATATAACTTATTTTAGGTGCGTTTGAAAGCGGTCATTACGAAATCAACCGCTTTTGTAGTGTGGTTTTATCTGGGTTAGTTCAGACGTTTAGTCGGCGAGGGGAATTTTGTCGATGCGGCGCTGGTGTCGGCCGCCCTCAAATTCAGTTGTGAGGAATGTGTCGACTATGGCACGGGCGGTGTCGATGTCGATGAAACGGGCCGGCATCACAAGCACGTTGGCATTGTTGTGCTGGCGTGCCAGCCGGGCGAGTTCGGTGTTCCAGCAAAGAGCCGCGCGGATGCCCTGATGCTTGTTGAGGGTCATGCCGATGCCGTTTCCCGTTCCGCACATGGCTATGCCGAGAGCGTCGTCGCCGGCCTCGACGGCTTTGGCGCATGGATGTGCAAAGTCGGGATAATCACAACTTTCCGAACTGTGAGTGCCGAAGTCGTCGGTGCCGAAGCCTTCCTGATGGAGATGTCCGATGATGGCTTGTTTCATCTCATAACCGGCGTGATCGCTGCAGAGTGCAATCTTTTTGTCTTTCGGGATTATAAAGTTTTTTTCGCTCATGCTTTTGAAATTATGATGTTGAATGACTGATTCTCTTTGTTGCTACAGGCTTAGCGACAGGTGCTTCCATAAGCGCTGGGGTATCATGCGCCACAGGCCGTTGACTATGCGCCAGCGCGAATCGATATATGCCACGCGGCGTCCGGTGAGTATGGCGCGCTCGATTTTCGGGCATGCATAGTCGAGGCTCATTTCCATCGGGTAGCTGCGGTCGGGGTCGAGCAGGGCGGTGCGGATGAAGCCCGGGCGGATGTCGGTGAAACGTACGTTGACATGCCGCGTGTAGGCCAGCTGCTCCAGGGCGTTGATGAATGTCTGCTGGAAGCGTTTCGAGCTGCTGTAGGCGGCCGAAATGCCCATGCCTTTGGTGCCGGCCACTGATGTGATGGCCGCGATGCGTCCGGCGGTCACGTTGGCCGTGTCGCGGAAATATTTGAAGGCCGCCGTCAGGATGCGGGCAAAGCCTATGACGTTGGTGCGCAGCGTCTCTACGACTTTTTCTGTGTTGAGGTCGGGATCCTGATAGCCGCATCCTGCGGCATAGAGCAGGATGTCCATGCCGTCGCGCATCTTGATGAGGTCGTAGAAACGCTCCTGCGCGTCGTCGGCTGCCGTGTCAATCTCTTTATACACTATCTTTCCGGGGACGAGCTCGCTGATGGTTTTCAGCTTCTCTTCACGCCGGGCTGCTATGCCCACGAGCATTCCCGCGCGGGCCAGATCGAGGGCAATGCGTTCGCCGATGCCCGATGATGCTCCGATGATGATTATTCGTTTTGCCATGGCTGTGTGGTGTTAATGGTCGCAGAGCATCTTTCGGTCGTGTTATTGTTTCGGTGTCAATGCCCTGCTTGGGTTATAACCGCGGGCTCTTCGCTCTTGTTCAGTGGCAGGGTGTAGATGATCGAAAAGCTGCCGCTGAAGGATCCGCCCCGCTTGCCGTAGCCCGGAATATACATCGGCTTGCCCTGCGGCGAGTTGCTTTCATGCAGCAGCGCGTGATATTTCACGTTCCATCCCAGCGATATCGGCCCGGCTATCTTCACTCTCACTCCGGCTATGAATTCAAAGAATCCGGCGGTGCAGTGCTGCGACGGTATCTCGATGGTTTCCTGTTCGCCCCAGTAGTCGTTGGTGATGTCGATGTTTTCGACGCTGTAGTTGAATGTGGTGAAACCGTAGCGCACACCCACGTTGAGCTGGTAAGCCGGGGTGTTGTTGAAAAACATGTTGTAGTTCATGCCAAGACGGAAATAGGGGGCAAGTTTGGTCTTGAATGTGTAGTTCTGTCCGTCGGGAGTGTCGTTGCAGGCTCCGAGACCGAATTCCACCACCGGTTTGTAGCGGTTGTGGAGGCTCAGCTCGGCCCAGACATCTGCGCCCCCGTAGTGCTGGCCGAGGAGCCGCATCACGGGGTCCCATATGTTCAGGCCCACCGACACCGACTCCAGCAGGGGATATTTCATGCGCTTGAGCTCTTTGTCGTTGGCTGTGCTGTCGACCCATTCTTTGCCGGTGATGGTGTCGACGAGCACCACATTTCCCTGGGCATCAAGCATCTCGGCGAGGTTGGCTTTCGGGTATTCCACTTTCTGAGGCGTGTTGACGGGCTGAGTGGTCGACGGCTTGGGCCGCACCGGAGTGATCTTGCGCTGGCTCATCGCCGGGAGGGCGAGGCACAGGGCGAGAAGCACTGCCGGTATTGCCGGCGCGAACGACTGTTTTATTTTGAGGCAAATCTTGTTCATTGCTCTGTTGAGGATGTGCGGAAGTAGATTCGGATGCGTTCGATGTCGGTGTTGGTGATGAGCGAGTCGGCCACGATAACAGAGTCGATGAGATGGCTGGTGTGGCTCATTTTCGTTATCTTGTAGCGAAGCATCGCTCCGCATTCTTCCGAGGCGAAGTAGGGCTCGGAGGTGTAGCTGAAGCTGATGGTGTCGTTGTATGCCGTATCGTCGAGTCCTTCCTGGGTGTAGTGAAAGCAGTAGGCTGTGGAGGTGGCTGTGGAGCGGAACGGCAGGTAGGCCTGGCTGAGTCCGGTGCCCGAGGTGTAGAGCAGCGAGTCGTCGGGGGCGCCCACTCCGCCGATGTCAAGGTCCTGCAGCGTGATGGCCGATTTGGTCTGTGAAGAGTAGAAGCCGGCCAGCGGCAGGCTGCTCTGGTTGTCGGTGCATCCCGTGGTGTTGCAGCTGCTCAGGGCAGCTGCCGACGCTAAGCCGAGGGTCAGACTGATGATGATCGTTTTCTTCATTCGTGGATTCGGAATCATTTTGCCGTGGCGTCGGTCGTGCCGGGAATGTTCAGCTCTTCTTCAATCTCGTAGTCGTTGCGGCGCGACGAGTTGCGGGCAATAAGCTCGCCGATGAACCCGGTGAGGAACAGCTGTGTGCCGAGGATCATGGTGGTGAGAGCGATATAGAAGTAGGGCGAGTCGGTGACGAGGCGATAGGCTTCGTCGTTGCACACGTGGTAGAGCTTGATGCCGCCGAGCACCATCACGGCGATAAGGCCGATCATGAACATCAGGCTGCCGAGCAGACCGAAGAAGTGCATCGGTTTGCCGCCGAATTTGTTGGTGAACCAGAGTGTTATCAGGTCGAGATAGCCGTTGACGAAGCGGTCGAGGCCGAATTTCGATTTGCCGTATTTTCGTGCCTGATGGTGCACCACTTTCTCACCGATGCGTGTGAATCCGGCGTTTTTGGCGAGATAGGGGATGTAGCGGTGCATGTCGCCGTACACTTCGATGCGTTTCACCACCTTGTTTCGGTAGGCTTTCAGGCCGCAGTTGAAGTCGTGGAGATTGTGGATTCCGCTCACCCTGCGCGCCGTGGCGTTGAAGAGCTTCGTGGGGATTGTCTTCGACAGGGGGTCGTAGCGTTTCTGTTTCCAGCCGCTCACCAGGTCGTATTTGTCCTCGGTGATCATGTGGTAGAGCTCCGGAATTTCGTCGGGGCTGTCCTGCAGGTCGGCGTCCATCGTTATCACCACGTCGCCTTTGGCGCGGGCGAATCCGGTGTTGAGGGCCGGCGATTTGCCGTAGTTGCGTCGGAAGCACACGCCTTTGACAGCGGGATTCTCTTCCGAGAGTTTCCGGATCACATCCCATGATTCGTCGGTGCTGCCGTCGTTGATGAAGAGAATTTCATAACTGAAACCGTTTTCGGTCATCACGCGCCGAATCCATTTTTCGAGTTCGGGGAGCGATTCGGCTTCGTTGTATAACGGAACGATTACGCTTATATCCATCGTAGATTTCTTTGTTGGTTGTTATCAGTCGTTTGTTACAGGGTTGCCGGCGCGGGTCTGCTGAAAGTCATTCTTGTCGCGCCGCGGTTTGGCAATGTGGATTATCGGAGCGAAGATCAGCGACAGGATGCCGCCGACCGCCATCGTTAGCCATGCCATCGACAGCGTGAAATCGGATGCCGAGGGCACGGATGATGTGGCGATCATGCGGTTGAGTATGTCGGCGGCATGGGCGTTGCCGGCTGTGCCGGTGGAGCGGAGCATGGCGATGCTGTCGCGGACGAGGGTGATGATGTAGTCGGGTTCTATCCATGTCAGGTAGGCCATGGTGACGAGGCCGCATATCACACTGCCGTAAAACACCGTGAGCAGGCCTTCCATGCTCAGCTCTCCTACTGTCGAGTCATAGTCGCGCAGCCTGTGCGACTTGCGCATCGAGCGAAAGAGCAGAAACGGGAAGGCGAGGACAAGAAGCAGAAAGGCGAGCGAAGCCATTAGCGAATAGCGTGACAGCACCATCGAAATGAATATCAGGCACAGATAGATTCCGAAGGGACGTCCGGAGATGGCCGCGCGGTGGTAGTATGTCGTTGCTTTTGTTTCTGACATGCAGGGTTGAATTTGAATGCAAATATACTACTTTTTGCTCTCTTTACGCGCACGCATGCGAAGAATCGCTTGAAAAGGATGAGGGATGCGGCGCTGATTTTGCCAAAAATCCATCAACGAGACGTAAAATCCGTTTTATTAATGTTATATTATGTATTGTAATAGGCATGTGCTAAAATATTAATAATCAGAAATAACAATATTTTTAATCCTATATAAACGTTTATATTGAGGCTATATGCTATTGCGCTATGATTTAATCGATGTTATTTTTGCATTGTAAAATTTTTCAGTTAAGGATTTCCGACCCGATTTAAGGTAAAAAAGAAAAGGATAATAGGTATTAAAGGTTTATTTCCAAGGGAGGTTTTGATTGGTTTCTCCCTTATAAATCAGGGGTCGAAAAGAAATGTTAGAGTGAAATCTTACGGTGAGTTAACACCGGGTGCGACCAAAGCGCCACACGACAGCGGGCTGATTCGTGAGAATCAGCCCGCTGTCGTGTTTTGTGGAGGTGAGGGTCGCGGCGCGGCTTGGTTCGGTGCAGACAAGTGCGGTGAAAGCCGCAGGCTTTCACTACAGTAGAGGGTGAGGGAGAAGGTGGTGTTGGGCGTCAGTGTCTGGGGTGGAAGGTGCCGATGTGGCGTTGCTTTTTCTCTTCGAGGATCTCGGAGATGGCGAGGAAGATGCCTGTCTCTTCGACATCGCCGAACTCGTCGTTGATGGCGGTGCCGAACACGCGCATGGTGGGCGACAGGCTCATATAGGCGTTGACGAGCGGCGGGATGTTGATGCCGTTGGCACGGATGGCTTTGTTGAGTATCTTGTAATCGTCGAGATAGTCGGCACCGGTGAATATATCGCGCATCGACTGCAGGTCGGTTTCGGTGTCGAGCGGGTGTATGGGGCGCACGAGTCTGTCGGGATCGCTGAAGTGCTTGTTCATGAAGTAGAGGATCATGTTGCGGCATTGCTTGTTGTAGCCGGGATACATGGTGACCTTGCCGAAGAGATATTTGATTTCGGGATGCACGACGGTGAGAGCGCCGAGACCGTCCCATAGATTGTCGAGCGCGTAGAGGGCTTTGGCTCCGGCTTTCGACGACTGGTATTCGAGGCGCACAAATGAGCGGCCGAGCTCGATGGTGAGGGACAGATATTCGTTGATGAAGCTATCGGAGAAGCGGAACATGTGGGCGGTGGCGATGCGCGGTGTGCCGTCGGGCATCATGGCAATGTCCTTGCCGGTGATGAAGCGGTAGCCGCCGAGGATGAGCTTGGCATCGGGGTCCCACACGAATAGCTGTCGGCATGGCGGCTCCATGAGGTCGTAGCGGTCGATGTCGCAGTCTTTTCCGGTGCCGCCGCCGGCTGCGCGGAATGCGATCTCGCGAAGGCGTCCGATCTCACGCATGATGTTGGGCGCGGTGCGTCCGTCGACGATATAGATCTGGTTGTGACCTTTGTTGGTATCGCGAAGGAAGCGGTCGGGGGTGAGTTCCGCGATGATGGCTTCTGTTGGTATGGGGTCGATGATTTGCTGAGTCATTGGAGGATGATGTGGATGCGGCGTTATTGAAATGATTCCATTTGGTAGACGCGGCGGCGTATGGCGTCGGCGGTTTGCTGAGCTTTTGGTCCGCCATGGAGCGACTGCCACGGTATGGGGTCGGCGATGCATATGCGGTAGCTCATGCCTCGGCTGCGGAACACTTCTTTAGGCAGACGTATCATTTCAATGTTTAGTTTAAGGCCTAATTTTGTACGTAGTTTTGCAAAATTATAAAAAAACTTTGAGTTATGTCCGCTGAAAAAGACCGGAATTATGTCGCGTTGGTGGGCGATGGCCTGGTTGACGAAATTTTTCTGCCATTGCAGGTCGGCGATGTGTCCTTTCTTGCCTTTGCGTGATACGAGACCGGCGGGGAAGATGATAATGGGGGCGGGGCCCGACATGGCTTCGTCGATGGCCCGGAACGATTCGCGCGACTGGCGGCCGTGTTTGTTGATGGGGAGAAAGACGCCGCTGAGCGGCTCGATGGCCATGAGCAGATCGTTGACTATGAATTTCACTCCTGGGCCGTAGTGACGTGTGATGAAGTCGATGAGCATCATGCCGTCGAGACCGCCGAGGGGATGGTTGCACACGGCGATAAAGCGTCCGGACTGTGGAAGGCGATCTTCGCCGCTTACGGTGTAGGAGGTGCCGAGATGATCGATGACGCCGCGGCAGAAGTCGGCATTGCGTTTGCCGTGGCATACGCGGAGCATCTCGTTCATCTCGTCCTGGCAGATGGTGCGGGAGAGCCACCGGATGACGAATCGCGGGATATGGCGGTAGTGTCGCGGCAACCGTGAGCGTATCACGGCGTCGACGTCGATCTGAATCGGTTCTGAAGTGCTGTCGGCTTTTTCCGCTGGCGATTGTTGTGACATGGAATGACTCGTAGAAGAGAAGGCTTCACGTTTTTGTGGTGTAAAAATAGTGAAGGAGAGCGTTGCATACCAAAAAACGGCACAAGATTGTGCCGTTTGTGCAAGTGAATAGGTCTTAGGAATCGGATGGGGCTATGCAGAGGGCTATGACGCGGTCCATCACATCTTCGCGGCGGAGGATGGTTTCGACGAATTCGCGGAAGGCGCCGTGGCCGCCGTGGGTTGAGAGGCGCATGGTGACGTGACGCTTCACATAGTCGGGGGTGTTGACGGGGCAAGCCGACAGGCCGACGGCACGGAGGAGCGGGAGGTCGTTGAGGTCGTCGCCTATGAAAGCGACGTCGTCGAGGGTGATGCCGAGCTCGTCGCAGAGCTGCATGGTGAGTTTCAGCTTGTCGGTGACGCCGAGGTAGCAGCGGTCGATTTTGAGCTTTTTGGCGCGCCGGGCCACAATCTGAGAGTTTTCGCCGGTCATGATGGCCAGTGGGATGTTGAGCTTGCGCAGGAATATGACGCCCCAGCCGTCTTTGACGCAGAAGCGTTTGGCGGTGTCGCCGTCGGCGGTGTAGTACATCCCTCCGTCGGTCCACACGCCGTCGATGTCGGTGATGACGAGTTTAGGCAGCATGGCTTTACGGATCAGGATTTTTTGATATGGTCGGGATAGATGATTTCGTTGCGTGCAATGGGGGCGGTGACAACGGCGCCGATCACCTTGTCCTTCTCGGCCCATTTGAAGCCGTCGCCCGGGGAGAGCAGGTGGATGTCATCGCCGGTGATGACGTGGCCTGCGGGGAGGTCGCGTCGGGTGGCTATGGAACGTTCCAGTTTGACCCGTGCGGCGGCGACCGACGGCTCGATGTAGATGTCGTCGCGGCCGAGCCAACGTTCGGTGATGCGGATGTCGCGAACCATGCGGTTGACGCCGTCGGGACCGAGCGAGCCCTGCTGGTCGGTGCCCTTCATGCGGCGGTCGATGGTGACGTGCTTCTCGATGATGCGGGCGCCCATGCCAACGGCAACGGCCGGAGCGGCGATGCCAATGGTGTGGTCGGAGAAACCGATGGTGTACTGTGGATAGTTGCGCAGCAGATAGGTGATTGTGCGCAGGTTGAGGTTGTCGGGCATCGTGGGATACTGGCTGACGCAGTGCAGGATGGCGATGTCGCTGTGGTAGTGTGTGATGGTGTCGAGGGCTTCGTCGAGTTCCTTTTTGCCGGCCATACCGGTGGATAGGATGATGGGGATGCGAGTCTCGGCCATCGCCTCGAGGAGCGGCAGGTTGGTGAGGTCGCGGCTTGCCACCTTGAGGCGGTCGGGGGTGAAGAGCTTCAGGAGCGACAGGCAGCCTTTGGAACAGAGCGTCTCGACGAAGTCGAGGCCAAGCTCTTTGGCGTGGCGGTACACTTCGAAGTGCTCCTCGTCGGAGAGCTCGAGCTTGGCGCGGTGCTCACCGTAGGTGCGTCCGAAAGAGTTGGGCGAGTTGTAGGGACGGTTCATCTGCGAGTCGGCAAGCTCTTCGTTGAGGTCGCGCTTGGTGAGCTTGACGGCGTCCATGGGGGAGAGGTCGATGTTGGAAGCCTCGTCGCGAACGGGACGGGCCACGAGATCGACAATCAGTTTCGCGAGGTCGACCGAACCGTTGTGGTTTTGTCCGATCTCACCTATAATATATGTATGGTTCATTTTTCGTTTTGTTGAATGTTCTGTTTCATGATTCGGCCGTAGTCGGGGTTGGCGTCGATGAGCGCCATAAGTGCTTCGACCGACCGGTCGGGGGCGCCTGAGAATTCGCGGTATAGGCGCCGGAGTATGTCGAAATCGCTCTGGGTGTCGAGTGTCAGACGGATGTCGGTGCGGTTGCTGACGGCATCGGGCAGCGGGAGGAAGCAGCAGCGGAAATCATCGGGGTGAGTGTAGAGATAGATGGTGACATGCTCTATGTAGAGCTGTTGGCGAGTGGCGGCGGCAGCGCGGCGCAGGGCGTCGAGAGTGGTGAGCTCGGCGTAGAGTCCGAGGTGGGATTTGATCGTGGGGCGTCCGTCGGGGAAAGCGAAAGCCACATAGTCGGCCTGCGGGTTGGCGTCGTGGGCGCTGAACAGCTGCGCGAACGAATCGGCGCGCAGGAAGGGGTTGTCGGAGCAGACGCGGATCAGGCGGTCGATGCCGAACTTCTCGGCAGCTCCGATGAAACGCGACAGCACATCGTTTTCGCTGCCGCGGTAGCAGAGCACGCCGGCTTCGGAGGCGATATCGGCGATGCGGTCGTCGGCCGGATTGTCGGTGGTGGCGAGCACTATTTTTTTGCCGGGACACTGACGGCGGATGTTTTCGAGAATGATGTCGATGATGCGCCGTTGCCCGTCGAAGGGGAGGAGGATTTTGGCGGGCAGACGTGTGGATCCGCTGCGTGCCTGTATGACTATGCCGTCGGTCATTGTTGAGAATCGGTTTTAGTCCGGTCGAGATTCATACGCGGGAAAGCGTCGATGAAGCTGCCGGGGGTTATGTTGATGATTTCCCGACCGCGGTGCCGGGCGTAGTCGAGGAGTATGAAGTAGGATCTGAAAGCCACGTGCATGTGGTAGAGAATGGTGTGGAGCCGCGCCGTGTTGAGGTTTTCCTGCTTTACGGTTTCGGCTTTCGAGGTCGCCTGGTCGTAGAAATGCTTCTGGTGCATGAGCACCTGATTGTCGTCGGTGACGGAGATCTCCGGCAGCCAAGAATGGTCGGCGCCGGCGAGATAGATTTTTTTGAAAGGCATGCGCAGCGCTTCGGCTATGGAGGGGATGAGCACGTTGTGGGGGCGTGGCATGCCGAGTCCGCGGCGATAGACGGCCCTTGCAAAAGAGGGGAAGCCTTCGACGGGAGTGGTGTTGTAGATCACCGGCTGTATGTTGGGGTTGGCGGCAATCATCTGCTGCCATTTCTTGTCGACGCGCGCACGCGAGGGGATGAAGAGATGCATGGGCCATGTGGTCTTTTCGACCAGAGCGCCGAATAGCCGTTCGCGCTTCTCGTCGACGATCCAGAAGAGCGGGTCGGCAATGAGGTAGAGCTGCGGTTTGAGCTGCTCGAACATCGGCGATGTGGCGCAGAAATTGACAACCAGCAGCGTCTTGTCGGCGAGAAAGTCGGCATGGCGAGCCACGGTGTCGTTGAGCGAGGGGCCGTTGGCGAGGATGACAAGCTCATCGGGGTTGCGCAGGCCGGAGGGCAGGGGAGAAGAGCGGCGTGACTTCAGCGCAATCTTGATGACGCTGAAGAGTGACTGCTGAAAATCACCGAGCCATTTCTGAATTTTGTCGGATGCTGCCATAATGCTTGTTTAGAGCTTGTTTAATAATAAATGATAACGACAGGTCTGATGTAACTTTCTTTATAATAACGTGAGTTCGACGAAATTAAGTAATTGAAAATTTGGTGATTAGCGATAAAAGTATTAAATTTATAGTGATGAAATACAAACAAATACTCTTATCGCTATGCTCACCGAAGACAAAATTACAGAAATATTTGTAA
>CABUBG010000011.1:0-34877 GCA_902489785.1 uncultured Porphyromonadaceae bacterium | reverse complement strand
AATTGAATTTCAATAGTTTCAAAGAACTATTATGATTTTTTAGTGGACACTAATGATACAATATGAATCATGAATCTCCGAGCCAGATCTGTTGTGAAAGTGTATTCTACCATGATCTGTGTGGCCGATGTCATAATTGTAATATGCTGATTTGTTGGCCATAAAGTCCATATTTTGTTGTGGACATGAAAAATAATCAAAAAAAGACGGATTAAAATTTGGTTTATATTATAAACCGCATTAAATTTACAACCGAATGAGGGCGGTAATCGCGAGCCGCCTTTTTTCAGAGAGAAATGATTTATATTATAAACTGATTAATTTTATCAAGAAATGAAAGAAGAAGAGATCAACGAAAAACAGAGTCTTGCAATCATCACGGAGATGATCGCCCGGACGAAAGACCGCTACATCGGCAACGGCAACATCATGCTTCTTTGGGGGTATCTGACTGTTGCGGTAACTATCCTCGTATGGATAATGCTTGCCACTACTCATCAACCCGTCTGGAACTATCTCTGGTTTCTGATATGGATAGTCGGAGGCATCGCGACACCAATCATGGCTCGCAGGGAGCAGAAGAAATGCGGTGTAAAAAATTATTCTGACCGCATTACATCTCAAATATGGTCGGTCGTCGGCATTATGGGGATCGTTGCAACGGCAATGTGTCTGGGTTTTCAACTGATCGGCGACGTATGCAGCTGGTCGACTATGCTGGCTTTTGCCCTTGTGGTTGTGCCATTGGGAGAGATTGCCCAAGGCATAATACTGAAAGAGCGGTCGCTGACTGTAGGTGGCATAACCGGTATGGTGATCGGCATATTCACCATGTGTTGCATAGCCGGTGATGTGACACTATACGCCAACTGGTATCTGCCGATGTTCATGGCTGCATTTATAGCAATGTTTGTTGTGCCGGGACATATTATCAATCATAAAGCCAACACTGTTAAATGAAAGAACTCGATCCGTTGCTTCATTCGCAGTTGCGACTCGCAGTGATGTCGATACTGATGAACGTAGAAGAAGCTGACTTTGTATATCTGCGTGGAAAGACAGAATCGACTGCCGGTAATCTCAGTGTGCAGCTCGATAAACTGGCAAACGCCGGATACATCACAATGGAGAAAGGGTTTGTCGGTAAGAAAACCCGTACAGCGTGCCGCGTAACCCAAACAGGACGGAATGCATTTGAAGAATATGTTGAAACCCTGAAAGAGTATCTCAACCTGTGATTTTTTGCAATTAGTCCGTTTTTTTCCTTGGTTCAATGTAGAAAGAGGGTGTGTCAACACCGGAATGCTATTCCGTTTTGACACGCCCTCTTTGTTTTATGATTTAAGCAGATTGTGAAAAATAGGCTGCGCCTATTTGACCTGCCTCCTGATATAAAAAACTGTTGATTGTGGATCTCGGAGGACTTATTTGGTGTCGTCGGTTTCAGGCGCTTTATTGATGAGATCCATAAACTGGTCGAGGCTGGGTGTGATGATTAGTCGCTGGTTGATAGTGTGGTTGAGGTTCTGCTACGAGAGAAGAATTGTCACTATGATCCGGGGGTATATCGGTATTCGGTACTGACTGCACATGCGTATCTACCGGGGTTATTTCCTCGCCGTCCTTTTCGTCGTGTTTTGGAGCAAGTTCAGCAGTTATCTTCCTGTCGAGGGTGGCATGGTCGGATTTTAGCTGTTTTAGTTCTTCTTCCGTGCCCCATGTCTTAGACACGATGGCTTCAAATTGTAGGACATCGGCATTCATCCTTTCAATCGCTGTCTCGTTGTTAGCGAAGTTATGGTGATTGTCTGTTGCAAGTAGCGTGAATAACTGGCGTCTGGAGAGGGATTTTACTTCAAAAACAGCCGGTCATTATAAGAAATCCTAATATGACCGGCTGATTGTTTAGTTGCGATAAATGATTTATTTCATCTGGGTTGTATAGAATGTTGCAATCTGGTTGAACGGTATCTTTTCGAGATTGTCGTAAAGATCGCAATGGTTGGCGTCGGCAACGATAAGAAGCTCTTTGTTATTGCCATGCAGTTTTGAGAAAGCGGTTTTGCCCATATAGAGCGAATGGGCCTTCTCGCCATGCACGACCATCACTGCGTTGCGTATCTCACTTGCGCGGGTAAGTAATGGAAAATTGATAAACGGGAGGTTGGATGTGAAGTTCCAGCCATCGGTAGAGTTGCCTGACCGAGGATGAAATCCGCGCGGAGTCTTGTAGTAGTCGTAATATTCTTTTACAAACTGCGGAGCATCGGCAGGAAGCGGGTCTACTACACCTCCGGCACGTTTATAGAAACCGTTGCGGTAATCCTCGGTGCGCTGTGCGGTCATTGCCTCCAGCATCTTGTAGCGAGCATCCGGGTTGTCGTTGGCATCAAAATAACCGTTTGAGGTGCAACGGCTGATGTCATACATTGTAGAAGCGACTGTGGCTTTAATACGAGGGTCGTTGGCGGCGGCATTGATGGCGAAACCTCCGAAACCGCAAATGCCGAGTATGCCGATGCGGTCGGCATCAACATCGGGCTGAACCGACAGAAAATCAACGGCAGCCGAGAAATCCTCGGTATTGATGTCTGGCGAAGCCACGCGACGGGGCATGCCTCCGCTTTCGCCGGTGAAGGAGGGATCGAAGGCGATAGTTAGAAATCCACGCTCGGCAAGTTGCTGTGCATACAGCCCGCTTGACTGTTCTTTCACCGCTCCGAAAGGCCCGCTGATAGCTATTGCCGGCAGTCTGCCCTCGGCACCTTTGGGTTTGTACATATCGGCTGCAAGTGTCACGCCATAGCGGTTGACAAATGTTACCTTGCGATGTTCCACCTTGTCGCTCTTTGGGAATGTCTTGTCCCATTCCTGCGTCAGTTGAAGTTGCTCCACAGGAGCTAAGGAAGTGTTTGTGTTGGGATTGTTCATATCTTGAGAATTTGCAGTAAAAAACGTTGCTGCGCATATTACTGCCGATAAAAATGTTTTGTTCATTCCATTTACTATTTTTCTATGAATACTTTTTTGCCGTTGACAATATAGACGCCAGCCGCTATGATTTCTTTCAAGCGGTTGCCTTTAAGGTCGTATATGATGACGTCTTTGCCATTGTCGACTTTTACCTCGCCGATACCGGAGGCTGACGATAGCGATAAGGTCGCTTCCACATTGCCGTTTCCAAGAAACTCTTTCAAAGAAGACGCCGTAACGCCGTCAATCCTGCCCAGAGGGGTATAGCTCCAAGAATTCGAGCCATAGAATATTACCATATTACGACCCTGATACAGCATTATATCACCGGGGACAGTCGTTATGTGCGTATCCGATGCGGGTAAAGGCTGAGGCAAAGCTCCGACTTTTTCAAATCCGACATAATCCGACATATTGATTGTTATCGGGCCATCGTTCAAGAGGCCAACCAGACTGTGGGTAGCCTCGTTATCTGCTAACGAAACTGTGAGAGTCCGGTTTCCGACATTGAGGTGAATTTTTGTCTGTGCATTTGCCGTCATAGATGTTGCCAGTGAAAGAATTATCAGAAACGTTTTGATTATTCGATGAGCTGCCGTCATACTGTATGTTATTTCAGACTGTCAATCCAATTTTTTATCTGTTGTTCATTCATTCCGTTGAGCACCTTGCCTGGCTTGAAGATTGCCTTGGGAGCCGAAACACGCAGGTCTTTCTCCGTATCTCCATATTCGCTTCCACCCGATGTGGCGAAAGGGATGATGGTCTTGCCGGAAGTGTCATACTGCTCAAGGAAAGTATTGACAATTGTAGGAGCGGTAAACCACCAGATCGGGAATCCGAGATAGATGGTGTCGTATTTCTCGAAGTTTTCAACCTTGTCTTTAACTTCCGGACGAGTGCTTCGGTCTTTCGACTCGCGGGTACCGCGTGCGCTCTCGTTCCAGCCGTCGAGGTCCTCTTCGGTATAGACATTGACCGGTGTTATTTCAAACAAATCGCCGCCGGTGACAGACACGATTCTCTCCGCAACTGCCTTTGTATGCCCCTGTGCAGAGAAATAAGCCACTAATATTTTCGGCTCAGTTGCCTTTTCCGAACCGTTCTCTGACGAATTTTTCGGTGTGCAGGATGCGAAAGAGGCAAGCGCAGTCAGCATGAGGACTGCCGAGATGATAAATTTGATTCCTGTTCTCATATTTCAGACGATATTTTTACAAGTGCAAAATTAGATATTCTCCGTTTTTTGCGCTTACCACTATTATGGCGAAGCCTACCATCATTTATGATGACGATGAAAATTAGACTTTTAATGCTTAAATTTGCAACATGAAAACGACAGAAACTATAAAACTTGATTCGATAGATGCCTATAACCGGCTGTACGGGCTTACTACATATCATCCGCTTGTGACAGTCATTGACCTGAAGAAAGCTACAAAACGATTCGACAGGTTGATAATGGACTATGGTGTCTATGCTCTATATCTGAAAAACGGTGTAAACTGCTCGCTGAAATACGGGCGGCAATACTACGATTATCAGGAGGGTACCGTGGTCTGCTTTTCGCCCGGTCAGGTTATAGACGTTGACAGCACAGACGAGCCTCTTGCTCCCGATGTGGTGGGCCTGATGTTTCATCCCGACCTGATATACGGTACGCCGCTTGCCGAAAAAATCGGCAGGTTCGGTTATTTCGGATATTCGCAGAAAGAGGCCCTGCATCTTTCGGATAAGGAGAAGGAGATTTTTATGGACTGTCTCGAAAAAATCAGAGAGGAAACCGAACATCCTGTCGACACACATTCCGCTGACCTGATATCGGCAAACATTCAGGTATTGCTTGAATATCTCAGCCGCTTCTATGATCGTCAGTTCATAACCCGTCACAAAGCCAATTCATCGGTAGTAGCCAATTTTGAGAAGGAGTTATCGGAAATTTATTCCGGTCGCACTGTATTGACGGAAATCCCGAAAGTATCCTACTTTGCGGAAAAAGCCAGTCTGACACCCGGTTATTTCGGCGACCTCATAAAACGGGAAACCGGAAGCACACCTCAGGAAATTATCTCATTGCGGATAATAGCCGAGGCAAAACGTCGTCTTGCAGCGACAGATAATGACATAAGCATCATCGCTTATGACCTTGGCTTCCAGTATCCACAGCATTTTACTCGACTGTTCAAGCGCGTCACCGGCAAAAGCCCGAGCGCGTTCAGAAACGAATTTCTGTCCAATAATTGATAAAATATGACCCCACAGGAATATAACGCATATATTGAGGAACACGGGACGGTGATTAACAATTCCGAAGAACACCTGTTCATGCACCGGGCTTCACAGGATGCGATACGAATCACAACGGAAATAAACAGCATCTATCACACACCCGATGAATTGCGCGTGTTGCTGTCGCAGCTTACCGGTTACGAGATTGACAAAACGGTAGGTCTGTTCCCGCCGATATATACCGACTATGGCAAGAATCTGCACCTTGGCAAGAACGTGTTTATCAACATGGGCTGCAAGTTTCAGGATCAGGGCGGTATCTTTATCGGCAATGGTGCGCTGATAGGCCACAATTGCATGATGGCGACAATAAATCACGACCCCGATCCGGCAAAGCGCGGCTCAATGACATTCAAGCCTATACACATCGGCAAGGATGTCTGGATCGGAGCCAATGTAACCATTACTCCGGGTGTGACGATAGGCGACGGAGCAATCATAGCCGCCGGAGCTGTGGTGACAAAGGATGTGGAGCCGCGCACTATCGTCGGTGGCGTACCGGCGAAGTTCATCAAGAAAATCTAAACTCAAAAATATGAGACCATATATCATTTGCCACATGATGCAGTCGGTCGACGGACGCATAGCCTGCGACATGGTGGATAAAATAAGCGGTGACGAGTATTACACCGCTCTTGACGCTCTTGAATGTAATGCTTTCATCGAGGGGAAGCATTCATTTTAGATACATTACTGCGGCTTTGATGATTTTATACCAAGATCATCAAAGCATAGATACGGAAAATTTCCATTTCGCATCCAAGTCTGACAAATACTACATTTCCATAGACACAAATGGGACGCTGAGATGGGAAGGTTGTGTCAACAACGGACGAATCTGCATCGTAAGCGAGCAGGAGTCGCCTGAATAACTCGCTGGGTAAACAATTATCACACTCAAGAAATAGGCCGGAACGGGAGTGCGTTCCAGCCTATTTGGATTTCAAATTACAGCCGCTCATCAAATGTGCAAATCTGAAAGGGTTTGATTATTCTTTCGGAATTCAAGAAGCGTCCAATCTTAATTACGGAAGCAGCTTCTTGATATGACTTTGCTGATTGCGCGCTTAGGATGACTTATTTGGTGTCGTCGGTTTCGGGGGCCTTGTCGATGAGGTCCATGAACTGGTCGAGGCTGGGGGTGATGATGATCTCGGTGCGGCGGTTGCGGTCGCGGCCTTCGGCAGTCGAGTTGTCGGCAACGGGGTTGTATTCGCCACGGCCGCCGGCGGTGAGGCGCGAGGGATCAACGCCGAAACGGTTCTGAAGCACCTGCACTACGGACGATGCGCGGAGAGCGGAGAGATCCCAGTTGTTGCGGATGTTGGGACGCGAGATGGGCACATCGTCGGTGTTGCCTTCAACGAGCACATCATAGTTGTTGTAGTCCTTGATGATCTTGGCAATCTTGCCGAGAATCTCCATTGCGCGGTCACTCACCTCGTAGCTGCCGGAGCGGAAAAGCATGTTGTCGGCCAGCGAGATGTAGACAACGCCTTTGAGCACCTTGATGTCGACGTCGCGCAGATCGTCGCGCGAAAGCGAGCGGGTGAGGTTGTTGGTGAGAACCATGTTGAGCGAGTCGCTTTTCGATTTGGCATCAACGAGCTGCTTGATGTAGCGGTTGGACGCGTTGATTTCGTCGACGAGTTTGGAGATGTTGACGCTGCCCTGCTGATTCTGTTCGAGGCTCTGTGCGAGATTTCCCTGAAGAGCCTCATACTGGTTGCGTAGGGCCTGGTTGTTGCGGCGCGCCTCTTCAAGGAGGGCTTCGTAGCTGCGATTGTTGGCACGGCCTTCGGCGAGCGCCACCTGTGCGGCATTGTAATCCGACGAGAGTGCGTCGTAGCGCGTTTGCAATTCAGCATATTTCTTTTTGCTGACGCAGCTCGTGGCCGAAAGTGTGAGAGCGGCCAGAGCGATGAGCAACAGACGGTTTGCTTTCATAATAGATTATGTTTTGTTATTGGTTGATGGTTCGATGTGGAGTAAAATAATAACAATCGGTAGCGACCGACGGTTTTTTAACGTTGATTGAAGTAGGCAGGATGGTGAGCGACTGCCATTGCCGCCGCTTGAGGCGTGCCGAGGATGCGCACGGCTTTCAGCACGCGGCGCGGTATGTAGAGCGGATGCTGCGGATCGAAACTGCTTTCAAACACGCGGCCCGAGGCATGGATGAAACGTGAATCGGCATCAAAGAGCGCCACATGGGTGATGCGCTCCCCCTCCCCTTCGCCGAAAAAGAGCAGGTCGGCCCGGCGCAATGCCGCGGAGTCGGCGAGATCGATCCCGGCGCCCGCTTTTGCCTGCTGCGATGCGTTGCGCGGCAAGAGCAGACCGGCAGAGAAATAGCACAGCTGCGTGAGCCCGGAGCAATCGACTGCTTTCGACGAAGCGCCGCCCCAGAGATAGGGCACTCCGCGCATGGCATAGGCGGCATCGGCGATGGCGTCGGCCGAAGGCCCGCGTGCGGCCCATTCGGCAAAATCGGCGACTGCCGACGCCGGCAGATAGCCCTGACGTCCGTCGGGGAGCGTGGCCAGAACGAAAGCCGAGCCGGGAGCCTTGCGGCCTTCCAGTATCGAAAGCCACGTGACATCGCTCACCACATTGCGCGGCGATGCCGAGAGCGTGTCGGCAACCAGATGATGCTCGCCCGACGCCGTGACGATCAGCCGGTCGGCCGAGCGCCAGCGCGCCATCTCCTGTTCAGTTTTCGGAGCAAAAGCGCTGCGGGGGATATATGCCTCATAGCCGTCGGGCATGCGGCACATGCACCAGTCGGCCAGCGAGTCGGAAAGTATCTCCAGTGGCGTGCCGTAGAGAGCCTGCGTCTCCATCTCCGAAGCATGGGCGGGATCATGGCGCAGGCTTGCCGCCGACACATTGACAAGGCCGTAGCCGACAGGCACGGCGCGGTCGGCCGCGATGCCGATGGCAACGGACAGTATGAGGGCAATCGAGACTATTGCACGATGTTTCATCAGCGAGAAGAGTGAGCGGTGATGGGGAAAACGATGAGAGAGACGGTAATAAGTGGCATCAGACGGTCATTCCGGCAACAACAGCCTTGATGTCGTCGGCAAGAGCGTCGGCTTCGGCCATTGTAGGAGCTTCGGAATAGATGCGTATGATCGGTTCGGTGTTGGATTTGCGCAAGTGCACCCATCCGTTGGCAAAATCGATTTTCACGCCGTCGATGTCGGTGATTTTCTCATTGGCATAGATGCGTTTCACCTCATCGAGCAGGGCATCGACATTGATCGAAGGCGTAAGCTGTATCTTGTTTTTGGCAATGGCATAGGCGGGATAGCCGGCTTTCAGCTCCGACACTTTTTTGCCGCTCTTTGCCAAAAGGGTGAGGAACAGAGCCACGCCCACGAGAGCATCGCGGCCATAATGAGCGGCGGGATAGATCACGCCGCCGTTGCCTTCGCCGCCGATCACGGCACCCGTGCGCTTCATCTCTGTGGTGACGTTGACCTCACCGACAGCCGAAGCCGTATAGCTGCAACCGTGTGCGAGGGTCACATCGCGGAGCGCACGCGAAGAGCTGAGGTTGGAAACGGTGGCGCCGGGAGTCTGCGACAGCACATAGTCGGCCACAGCCACAAGCGTGTATTCCTCGACAAACATCTCGCCGTTTTCCATCACGATGGCGAGACGGTCCACGTCGGGGTCGACCACGAAACCCACATCGGCGCGGCCCTCTTTCATGAGCGATGCGATCTGAGTGAGATTTTCGGGAATCGGCTCGGGGGTGTGGGCGAAACGTCCGTTGGCCTCGCAATTGAGCTCGATGATATTCTTCACGCCGAGAGCGCGGAGCAACTGCGGGATGACAACACCGCCAACGGAATTGACAGCGTCGACAGCCACAGTAAAGTTAGCGTCGACAATAGACTGACGGTCAACGAGGTCGAGGGCAAGCACCTGCTCGATGTGGCGACGGTTGTAGGTATTGTTGGCGAATTCATGTCCAAGATCGGCCACTTCGGCAAAGCGGTAGTCATCGGCAGCGGCAATGCGGAGCACCTCTTTGCCTTCGGCGTCGTTGAGAAACTCGCCGTGGTGATTGAGAAGCTTCAGAGCGTTCCACTGTGTGGGATTATGGCTGGCCGTGATGATGATGCCGCCGTCGGCTTTCTCACCGGTGACGGCGATCTCCGTGGTGGGCGTCGAAGCGAGGCCGATGTTGACCACATCAAAGCCCATGGCGCAAAGCGTGGCGACGACGATGCCGCTCACCATGCTGCCCGAGAGACGGGCGTCGCGTCCAACGACAATCACATTGGATCCGACCGGCGAATTCTTGCGTATGAACGTTGCGTAGGCAGCCGTGAATTTGACGATGTCGACCGGCGAAAGGCCTTCTGAGGGGGCACCGCCGATGGTTCCGCGGATGCCGGATATGGATTTTATAAGTGTCATGATGTGATGATTGATTGAATATTTGGTGTCAGATCGTGACGGTCGGGCCGGCGCGTTTAGATCTGGCTCTTATAGTAACGGATGCGGTAGAGATACGGGATCACGTAGCTCACCTCGCTTGTCCAGCCATACTGCGATTTGACGATGAGGTTGACATCGCAGCCGAGCTTCAGGAAGTTGAGCGGCATCTGGATGCCTGTGCCCCATTGCGATGAAGAGGGGATGGTGAAGTTCTGATAGCGGAACGATGTGGCTGTCTGCGTCATATCATTCTGGTTGCCTTCGCTCGGGGTCGATTCGAGATCGCCGGCATAGTACGACAGGTTGTAGCGTTTGAAGCGGAAGTAGACCACCTGATCGTCGGCCACCTTCTCGCCCGATCCGGCATCGAGCACTTGCATGTAGATGTTGCCGTCTTCGTCAAGCTGATAATACGGCGCTTCGGGACCGGTCAGAAACACCGAATCGGCGGGTATTTCAGGAATCACCCACTGGTCGACAAGGAAACGGTTGACGGCCATGTTCTCGTCGTTGAGCAATTCAGAATAGCTGCGGCCGCTTTCGCATGACTGAAGCGTGAAAATCGCCACGACTGAGGCAATGATTGCAGAAAGTATCTTACTGGATTTTTTCATTATCTTGATTATTGTTATTGTCAGTTTATTCTATTTTGAAGGACAGGCATCATCGTCGGGCGGGGGCAGCATACCGTCATAACCGGGCATGACGGCAAGCACTTTTTCGATCGCCACGGTAAACGGACAGCGCATCTCTCCGCCGGCAGCGTTGCGATGCCCGCCGCCGCCGAAATGATCCTCGCAGATCTGTTTGACAGAGAAATCGCCTTTGCTGCGCATCGACACCTTCACATAATCAGGCTCGTCTTCGCGCAGGAATATCGAGTATGTGATACCGGGGATGCTGAGGGGCACGTTGACGAGGGCCTCCGTGTCGCCCCGGTGATAGCCGAAGCGCTGCAGTTCCTCGTATGACAACGTGATCAGAGCGGCCTGATGCTCGCGTAAAATCTGAAGCTTGGAGCTTTGCCCGTAACCCATGATGCGCACGCGCTGCTCGGAATTGGTGTTGAAAAGACGCGTGTAGATCGCATCCTTGTCGATGCCCGTGGCCACGAGACGTGCAAGAATGCGGTAGAGCTGCGGATCGTTGGAATTGTAGGAGAAGTTTCCGGTGTCGGTCATCATGCCTGTGCAGCAGCACATTGCGGCGTCGGGGGTGAGGGCGCTGTCGATGCCGAGAGCTTCGCAAAGCTGAAAAAGGAGCGCGCACGTCGATGACACTTCGGGATGCGAGATCAGCACGTCGGCTTCGATCAACGGGTTCAGATGATGGTCAACGACCACGCGTGGAGCCCGGGATTCCTCAACCATCGGCGCGGTGCGGTCGATCCGCTTCAGATCATTGAAATCGAGGCAGAAAATGAGGTCGGCCGAGCGAAAGAGCGTGGCCGCACGGGCTGTCTGGTAAGACGCAATGGTAATGCTGTCGTAACCCGGCAGGAAACAGAGCGACTGCGGTGGCATATCAGGCACCACGACAGCAGCTTTTTTCCCAAGATTCTCAAGGAGATGCATCAGGAAGAGCGACGAGCCGAGGGCATCGCCGTCGGGTGTCATGTGACACACGATAGCGGCGTTGCGGCAATCGGCGAGCAGTCGGCCGAGAGTTTCTATTTGCACCTTTTCGAAAATCATAGTTACAAAATTACAAATTCTTTTCGTGTTGGGCGGAAGAATAATTGTTAATTCATCGAAAGACAATGCGAAAGGGCACAACGCAGGTCATGAAAGGCCGGTCAACAGGAGCCGAAGGTAACAGAAACGCTGACGCCGCTGCAGGAAACAAGCTCCCGCAGCGGCGTCGTTATCGTTTTTGGATTATCGATCAGTCCTCGAGAGTGCAGATGGAAACGCGGTTCCAGTCGTTTTCCGAGAACATCTCGCCGATGCCTTCGCCTTCAGCCGTGATACGATCGGCGGCGATGTCGTATTTATTGACGAGCATTGTCTTTACTGATTCGGCACGTGCGGCAGCGAGTTTCTTGTTGAATTCGAGGTTGCCGTCCTTCGAAGCGTAGCCTTTCACCACCACTTTGGCATCCTTGTGGGCTTTGAGATAGGAAGCTACCATCTCGACGTTGGGCTGCTGGTCGGCACCGATCTTCGAGCTGCCGATCTTGTAGAAGATGTAGCGGACGCTCTGGAGGTTGTTGTTGACTGACTGAACCACTTCGGGTTTGCGGTTCTTGCAAGCCTCGAGCTCGGTGGCAACGGCAGCGGCCTGTGCCTGTGTGACGGCTCCGGCGGCCTGTGCGGCAGCTATTTCGTCGCGGAGGCCGTTGATGCGGGCGTTAAGAGCGTCGATCTCGGCACTGTTGCCGGCCTCAGCCGTGCAGAAACCGGGGCCGAAATGATAGGTGAAGCCGAGTGTGAAATTAAACGTAGCCTTGTCGCGGCTGTAGGCAGCTGATGTCTGATCGACATCAAGGGGAGCATATTCAGTGCCCGTCATGTTGAAAACTACAGCCGGACGCATTGACATCGTGAAGTTTTTGCTGAAATTGAGATTGAAATTCAGCCCTGCCTTTGTGGCGAAATAGTTCTGATGAAGGAAATCTTCCCAGCCCCAACCGGCTCCGGCCACGGCTTCGATGTCGAAGAAGCGGCGCGGACAGCTGTTGCCGCCGAAAAGGTTGAAGAGGTTGAACGAACCGTAAGCGCCTACGTAAACGCGGTCGAGAGCCGACGAGCTGTTGCCTGTGAGGTCGATGCCTGCATTGAGAAGTGCGGGGTCGTTTTCGGTCCAGGAATGGCTGTTGATGATGAAGTCACTCTCAACGCCGAGTGCAAACACCGGTGAGAGCTGTTTCTGAACATGAAAGCCGAATGTGCCGCGCATGTCGCCGAAGAAGGCGTGGTCTTTAAGCGGCGTTGCCACACCGGCACCGAGACCGAGCGACCAGTTGTCGGAAAATTTAGGAGCCCGATAAACGACGGACTGAGCCTGAGCTGCAAAGAGGCTGCATGCTGCAACGGCAAAGATTACGATCTTTTTCATATACTTGTTTTGATATTTGTTTTTAGCGGTTGAAACGTTTGAGTGCTACAAATATACATTATTAAATAGTATTTTGCAAAAAGAATCTGCCGAACTGCTGCGAACAGGGAACAGAAGAGCAGAAGGACAGAAGGAACAGAAGAGGCCGAGGGAGACGCGGACCAGCGCCACAATACCATGCGGGTGACAGGCGGGAACGGCGTCGAGGTCGGCGACGCAATGGAAATGAGTGGGAGCGGAGCTGGGAAGAGCGGAGGGAGGGGATGCAAAAAGCCTGCCGGGGGGGGATGCAAAAAAGCCTGCCGGAGATGGCAGGCTTTTTTGTGTATGTGGGAAGGGGGGGATTAGTCTTCGAGGGTGCAGATCGAAACGCGGTTCCAGTCGTTTTCGCTGAACATTTCGCCGATGCCTTCGCCTTCAGCTGTGATGCGGTCAGCAGCGATGCCGTATTTCTTGACGAGCATAGTCTTAACCGATTCAGCGCGGGCAGCAGCAAGTTTCTTGTTGAATTCGAGGTTGCCGTCCTTCGAAGCGTAGCCTTTGACAACTACCTTGGCGTCTTTGTGGTTCTTGAGGTAAGAAGCAACCATTTCAACGTTGGGCTGCTGGTCAGCACCGATCTTTGAGCTGCCGATCTTGTAGAAGATGTAGCGTACGCTCTGGAGGTTGTTGTTTACAGACTGAACGACTTCGGGTTTGCGGTTCTTGCAGGCTTCGAGTTCGGTTGCAGTGGCAGCGGCTTTAGCCTGAGTAGCGGCAGCGGCAGCGTTGCAAGCGTCGATCTGGCTGCGGAGATCGTTGATGCGGGCGTTGAGGGCATCAACTTCTGCCTGATTCTTAGTGTCGGCGCAAACAAAGCCGGGGCCGAAGTTATAGCTAACGCCGGCGAAGATGTTGAATGTGGCTTTTTCGCGGGTGTAACCGGCTGAGGTCTGATCGATATCAAGCGGTTCGAATTTGGTACCGGTCATGTTGTAGGTAACCGACGGTTTCAGAGAAACGGTGAGGTTTTCGCAAACATTGAAGTTGAGGTTCAAGCCAACTTTTGTAGCGAAGTAGTTCTGATCCTGAGCGTCGATAGAGAGGGGATATAGAGCCATCTT
This sequence comes from uncultured Porphyromonadaceae bacterium, assembly GCA_902489785.1. Classification (GTDB taxonomy): domain Bacteria; phylum Bacteroidota; class Bacteroidia; order Bacteroidales; family Muribaculaceae; genus Paramuribaculum. The sequence continues at coordinate 21,000 of CABUBG010000011.1, read as the reverse complement.
ATTGTAGAAGTTGTGTCCCCAACCTGCACCGCCTACGAGTTCGATGTCGAAGAAACGGCCGTCGCATTTGTAACCACCGAAAAGATTGAAGAGGTTGAACGAAGCATATGCGCCGACATAAGAATTGTCGATTGCAGTGGTGCTGCGGCCGGGCATATAATAGTCGGCAAAAGTATCCTCAAAAAATTTCTGTGACCATGACGATGTGTTGACAGCGAGAGCGCCTTCAACACCTACGGCAACAACGGGCGAAACCTGTTTCTGAATGTGAAGACCGAAAGCTCCGCGCATGTCGCCGAAGAATGCGTGATGTTTTGCAAGAGGAGTAGTAGCACCTCCATCAATACCCACTGACCAGTTGTCAAAGAAACCGGGCGTAACATAAGCCTTGGTTTCCTGAGCCTGAGCGCCGATTACAGCGCAAGCGGCTGCTGCGATAAGTAAAACTTTTTTCATTGTGCTTTAAATAATTATACGTATATATCTGTATTTGGGTGCAAAGATAACGTTTTTTTAGATATTTGTGCTAAAATGGACCATTTTTTTACTTTAAGTCCTATTTTTCGTCTGCTTCATAACCTATTTAACAAAAAAGCCTGCCGAAAGGCAGGCTTTTAAGATTTTTTATGAATTAGGAATTAGTCTTCGAGTGTGCAGATCGAAACGCGGTTCCAGTCGTTTTCGGTGAACATTTCGCCGATGCCTTCGCCTTCAGCTGTGATGCGGTCAGCAGCGATGCCGTATTTCTTAACGAGCATTGTCTTAACTGATTCAGCGCGAGCTGCAGCGAGTTTCTTGTTGAATTCGAGGTTACCGTCCTTCGAAGCGTAGCCTTTGACAACAACTTTTGCGTTTTTGTGGTTCTTGAGGTAAGAAGCAACCATTTCAACGTTGGGCTGCTGGTCGATACCGATCTTCGAGCTACCGATCTTGTAGAATACGTAGCGGACGCTCTGGAGGTTGTTGTTGACAGCCTGAACAACTTCGGGTTTGCGGTTCTTGCAAGCTTCGAGTTCAGCAGCTGTAGCGGCAACCTGCGATTCAGCGGCAGCGTTAGCAGCGAGGCAAGCGTCGAGTTCGCCACGGAGAGCGTTGATGCGAGCGTTGAGGGCATCGATCTCAGCCTGGTTTTTGAGGTCGGCGCATTTGAAGCCTTCACCGAATTTGTAGTTAACGCCTACGAAGATCTGGAAAGCAGATGTTTCTTTATTGTAAGCGGCAGAGGTCTGGTTTACATCTGCGTCGCTCATATTCCAGATAACTGCGGGGCGGAGAGCGAGAGTGAGGTTTTTGGTAACGTTGAAGTTGAAGTTGAGGCCAGCTTTTGTAGCGAAGAAGTTGTAGTCACCGTCGCCGTTAACATAGGTGTGTCCCCAGCCTGCACCGGCCTGAACTTCCATGTCGAAGAAACGGCCGTCGCATTTGTAACCGCCGAAGAGATTGAACAGGTTGACTGCACCGTAAGCGCCTACATATGAGTTGTCAATGGCTGTTTTGGATTCACCGTAGGATGTGTTGATGTAAGCAGCGCCTTCAACACCGAGAGCGAATGCGGTTGAGATCTGTTTCTGGACGCGAACGCCAAAGCCACCGCGCATATCACCGATGAATGAAGAGCCATCGTAAAGAGGGGTGATGCCACCACCTTCAATACCTACTGACCAATTCGATCCGAAAGAAGGTGCTTCCAATGCCTGCTGTGCTTGAGCTGTCATCATACCGGCAGCTGCAATAGCGATAAGGAATAATTTTTTCATTTGAATTTGGTTTAAAAATGATAAATTCGGCACAAAGATATAATAATTTTTGAAATTTAACAAAATCACGTCGGGAATTTGAAAATTCGATTACCGAATTCCCGTTTCCCTGCAATCTGGGCATTCGTTTTACTATAGAAACATCCTCCGCGGCATTTTGTTTTGCGCCCGGCTGCAATAATTTCTGAACCAGCGTCGAAACGGGAAAAAGCGCAGACGCCGCCACAACACCGCAATCGCACCCGTAAAAATAATGTGCATCGGCACACATTATATAAATATGATTTTGTACTTTTGCAACATTGAACAATCTTACACCAACGACTACATGAAAAAGTATCTCGTGACAGGAGGCGCAGGCTTCATCGGCGCCAACTTTGTGAAATATGTGCTGGCCAAATGGGGCAGCGACGTTGAAATACTCATTCTCGACGCCCTCACCTATGCCGGCAACCCCATGACGATAAAGGAAGAAATCGAGCTCCCCAACGTGCAGTTCGTAAAAGGCGACATCGGCGACCGTGAGCTGGTCACACGGCTGATGGAGGAATTCGACCCCGACTTCGTGGTGAACTTCGCCGCCGAATCGCATGTCGACCGCAGCATCACCAACCCGCGTCTTTTCCTCGAGACCAACATCCTCGGCACGCAGAACATCCTCGACTGCGCCCGCAAAGCATGGCTCGACGGCACTGACGATCAAGGCAAACCGAAATACCGCGAAGGCAAAAAATTCCTGCAGATAAGCACCGACGAGGTCTACGGCTCGCTGACAAAAGACTACGACACGGCACGTCCGCTTGAAGTGAGCGACGAAGTGGAGCGCGTGATCGAAGGCCGCAAGAATCTGAAGACGTTCGGCCGCGGCTTCTTCACGGAGCACACCCCGCTCGCACCGCGCTCGCCATATTCTGCCGCCAAGACATCGGCCGACCTGTTCGTGCTGGCCTATCACGACACCTACGGCATGCCCGTCAACATCACCCGCTGCAGCAACAACTACGGCCCCTATCACTTCCCCGAGAAGCTGATTCCGCTCATCATCAACAACATCCTCGAAGGCAAAGAGCTGCCCGTCTACGGCAAGGGCGAGAACGTGCGCGACTGGCTCTACGTGGCCGATCACGCCAAAGCCATCGACATGGTGCTCCGCGAGGGACGCATCGGCGAGGTGTACAACATCGGCGGCTTCAACGAGGAGCAAAACATCAACATCGTCAAATCGATCATCGACATCATAGCCCGCATCATGCGCGAGGAGCCGACCTACCGCCGTCTGCTCCGCCACCCCGAGCGCCCGATCGACTACAGCATCATCCGCTACGTCACCGACCGCCCCGGCCACGACATGCGCTATGCCATCGACCCCACAAAAATAGCCACAGAGCTCGGATGGTATCCCGAGACGCCGTTCACTGAAGGCATCGAAAAGACAGTGCGCTGGAACCTAGACAACCAGCCCTGGATCGAGAGCGTCACTTCGGGCGACTATCGCAAATACTACGACGAGATGTACGGCAACCGTTAAACCACTCCTCTAACCACTTAATTCGCAGCAATGAAAGGCATCGTACTGGCCGGCGGCTCAGGCACCCGACTTTACCCCATAACCAAAGGCATCTCCAAACAGCTGATCCCGGTTTTCGACAAGCCGATGGTCTACTATCCGATCTCCGTGCTGATGCTCGCCGGAATCCGTGACATCCTCATCATATCCACGCCCACCGATCTGCCGATGTTCCGGCGTCTGCTCGGCGACGGCAGCGACATCGGCGTCAACTTCCAGTATGCCGAGCAGCCGCGTCCAGAAGGTCTGGCGCAAGCATTCATCATCGGTGAGGAATTTGTGGGCGACGACAGCGTGTGCCTTGTGCTCGGCGACAACATCTTCTACGGCCAGGGCTTCACAGCCATGCTCCGCAAGGCCGCCGAGACGGCCGACAGCGGCGACGCCACCATCTTTGCTTATCCCGTCCACGACCCGCAGCGCTACGGCGTGGTGACCGTCGACGAGAACTGGCGCGCCACATCCATCGTGGAGAAGCCGCAGAAACCGCAGTCGAATCTCGCCGTGGTGGGGCTGTATTTCTATCCCAACTCCGTTGTGAAAACGGCGAAGACCATCCGTCCGTCGGCTCGTGGCGAACTTGAGATCACCTCCGTCAACCAGGCCTACCTCGAATCAGACAACCTGTCGGTGCAGCGTCTGGGCCGCGGATTCGCATGGCTCGACACCGGCACCACCGACTCTCTGATGGAGGCATCGAATTTCATCGAGACCATCGAGAAACGTCAGGGTTTCAAAGTGGCCGCTCTTGAAGAGATAGCCTTCCGCAAAGGATGGATCGACGCAGCGCAGCTGGCTAAGCTCGCGGAGCCGATGAAAAACAACCACTACGGACAATATCTGCTAAACCTCGCGGAAAATGGTATCGAATAAGCCGCACATATTCGATGTCATCAAAATAGCCGACACGCGCGGCAACCTCTCGGTGCTGCAATATCCTTCGACTCTGCCGCTGAATCCGGTGCGCGTCTACTGGATCACCGACGTGCCTTCGGGTCAGATGCGTTTGGGCCATGCCTACTATTCCGCGCAGGAAGTGATAGTGGCGTTGTCGGGCAGCGTGCGCGTCACCACCCAGACTGCCGAAGGCGAAGTGAGCCGGTTCACGCTTTCACGCCCCGATCAGGCTCTCTTTGTGCCTCCTATGACCTGGCGCGAGATCGACAATTTCGCCACCAACGCCTCGGTGCTCATAGCCACCGACACGCTTTACGACGAAGTGGACTACATCCGCAACAAAGACGAATTCGACCGATTATCCAACGACAGCCATTATGGACAAGACATCTAAAACGCCGGCCACCACAATCGATGACTGCCGGATAATCAGCCTCGAACGGCATCCGCACAATTATGGCACCCTGACCGTAGCTCAGAACTCCGACGAACTGCCTTTTGCCATCAAACGCATCTATTACATCTACGACATACCGACCGACACCCGGCGCGGCGGCCACTGCCACAACACCGACCAGTGCATCATCGTGGCCACGGCCGGATGCTTCGACGTGACCGTTTCCGACGGCATCTCGTCGCGCACGTTCACGCTTCGCCGTCCCTACGAGGGCCTCTATGTCCCGGCCGGCATCTGGGACTCGCTCTCCAATTTCTCATCGGGAAGCATCGCTCTTGTGCTGTCGTCGACAAATTTCGACGAAACCGACTATATCCGGCACTTCGACGATTTCGTCGAGGCCAAACGCAAAGCATTCGGGGAGCGTGATGACTGACAATCGCCTGAAATATCCCTTCCTTGATCTCAAAGCTGCCAACGCTCCCTACGAGCCGCAGCTCAGAGAAGCCGCCGCACGCGTCATAGGGAGCGGCCGCTACATCGGCGGTGAGGAAAATGAAGCTTTCGAGCGACAGCTCGCCTCGCTGTGCGGAGCGCCGTATGCCGTGGGCGTGAGCAACGGTCTCGACGCGCTCCGCCTCATCTTCACCGCTCTGATACGGCTGGGCAGGCTCAGGGAAGGCGACGCCGTGATCGTCCCGGCCAACACATATATTGCTTCGCTGCTCGCGGTGACCGACGCCGGACTCATCCCGGTGCCCGTCGACCCCGACCCTTCGACCATGAACCTGTCGGCCGAAGGCATCAAAAAAGCTATGACCGACCGCGTAAAGGCTGTGCTGCCGGTACACCTCTACGGCCGCGCCTGCTGGGACCCGCAGATAGCTCAGGCGGCACGAGACAACAGTCTGATCGTGGTGGAAGACGCGGCGCAGTCGATAGGCGCACGCGCACGCTGCCGCGGGCTGCACACGTCGGACATGACCGGAGCTCTCGGCCACGCCGGCGCTTTCAGCTTTTATCCGACAAAAAACATCGGCGCCCTGGGCGATGCCGGAGCTGTCGTGACTCACGACGGCGAACTGGCAGCCGCCATCCGCGCGCTCTCCAACTATGGCAGCGACCGCCGCTACCACAACATCTTCGCCGGCTACAACTGCCGCCTCGACCCCCTGCAGGCTGCCATGCTGCGCGTGAGAATGGCCGACATCGATGCCATAAGCCGTCGACGCCGCGAGCGCGCCGAGGCCTATTCACGCTACATCACCAACCCGCTGATAACCCTTCCGCCGATGCCGGAATCGGACTTTGAATGCGTATGGCACCAGTATGTGATCCGCGTTGGCGAAGGAATGCGCGACAGCCTACGGCAATACATGCTTGAGCAAGGCGTAGGCACCGACATCCACTATCCCGTGCCGCCCCACCTGCAGCCCTGCTACACCGGGCTGCCCCACGGACCGCTGCCGGTCACCGAAAAGCTGGCGGCCGAAATCGTGAGTCTGCCCATCGGTGATCCGCTCGAAACCGGCCAGATCATCGAGATATCCCGCATTATCAACAACATCTCTCCCAAACAATAAAATGGCTAAACGTAACAGCAAATCAGGAACGGGCATCGGAAAGATGCTCATATTTCTAATAATCATCGCAGCATGCGTGGGCGCCTGGCAACTCTACGCCTCATCGGCAAAAAAGAAGGCGGATGCACAGGCTGTCGGTACCGAGAATCTGACAAAAGTAATCACCCCGAAAGGCACACCCGAACAGATCGTCACCTATCCCGGCATGACCGTGTCGTTCAACTCCGCCAAGCATGTGCCCAACTGGGTGGCCTGGGAGCTTACCGCCTCAATGGCTGAGGGTAAAGTGCCAAGAGAATCAGGGTTCTACAACGACCCCGACGTTGCCGGTTGCGCCGAGACCTACGACTACAGCTATTCGGGCTACGACCGCGGCCACATGGCTCCGGCGGGCGACATGAAATGGTCGAGCGACGCCATGCACGCCACATTCTCTCTGGCCAACATTTGCCCCCAGGCTCACTCGCTCAACTCCGGCTCGTGGAAGAAACTTGAAGAGAAATGCCGCACATGGGCCAAAGCCGACAGCTCGATAATCATCGTTTGCGGTCCGGTGCTCACCGACAACATCCGCGAATATATCGGCGACACACGCGTCGCCGTCCCCAAGCGCTTCTTCAAGGTGATCCTCGCGCCGCATGCCAATCCGGTGCGTGGCATCGGCTTCATAATGCCCAACGACAAAGTGCCCGGCGGGATGCAGGCAGCCGCCGTGAGCATCGACGATGTTGAAAAAGCCACCGGACTCGACTTCTTCTCATCGCTCCCCGACGAGATTGAAAACGAAGTGGAGAAACAATGCGACTTCCACCGCTGGAGCACCATCCGGCCCAAAAACAGCAGAAAATGACAACCGAAGCACTCAACGACACCATCTGCGCCATATCCACACCGCCGGGCGTCGGCGGCATTGCCGTGGCACGAATCAGCGGCCCGCAGGCCATAGACATCGCCGACAGCATCTGGAACGGCCTCCCGCTGGCCAAGGCGGCATCGCACACCGCGCATCTCGGCATCATCACCGACGCACAGGGACGCGAGCTCGACCAGGCCGTGGCCACCGTGTTCCGCGCACCGCACTCCTTCACCGGTGACGACGTAGTCGAACTGAGTGTCCACGGCTCACGCTACGTGCAGCGCGAGCTTATCCACACACTCATCAGTCACGGAGCGCGCATGGCCACAGCCGGCGAATTCACCCGCCGAGCCTTCGCAGCCGGGCGCATGGACCTCGCCGAAGCCGAAGCCGTGGCCGACGTCATCGCCTCCGACTCGCGCGCCGCCCACCGCATAGCCATGACACAGATGCGCGGCGGAGTGTCGCAGCGCCTCGCCACATTGCGCGAACGGCTCGTCGACCTCGCCGCACTGCTCGAACTCGAGCTCGACTTCTCCGAAGAAGACGTAGAATTTGCCGACCGCACGCGCCTCATCGACCTGGCCGAACAGGTGCACAGCGAAGTTGAGCGCCTCTACAAATCGTTCCGCAGCGGCCAGGCCATCAAAGAAGGCATACCGGTGGCCATCGTCGGCGCCACCAACGCCGGCAAATCATCGCTCCTCAACGCCCTGCTCGACGACGACCGCGCCATCGTGAGCGACATCCACGGCACCACACGCGACACCATCGAAGAGACCATGGTGATCGGCGACTACCGGTTCCGCATCATCGACACCGCCGGACTGCGCGACACCGCCGACCGTATCGAACAGATAGGCATCGAACGCTCGCGACAAGCCATCGCACATGCCCGCATCGTGATCTGCGTCATCGACTCGACGGCCCCCCTGCCCGACGGCGTCCTCCACGAAGCAGCCATGCCCGCGCTGCAAAACGACGGCTACCTCATCGCCTTACTCAACAAATCCGACCTTCACGCCGACGAAGCCACCGTCAGTGCAGCGCACGCATTCGCCGGCCACAGCGACATCGCCTCCGGCCACATAGCCACCATCGCCGTTTCCGCCTCTCTCTCTCAGGGTATCGACAGCCTCCGCGACAGCCTCGTCAGAATGGCCGACTGCGAAAACGCCGCCAGCTCCGACGACATCCTCATCACCAACGCACGCCACGCCGCAGCCCTGAGCGCCGCAGCCCAGTCGTCGCAGCGCGCCATCGAAGCCCTCCGCGCCCAGATCCCAGGCGACCTCATCGCCCAGGACATCCGCGAAACCATCCACCACCTCTCCTCCATCACCGGCGACATCCCCTCTGCCGAAATCCTCACCACCATCTTCTCCCGCTTCTGCATCGGCAAATAGATAGCACGTTGTAAATCAGAATATTACACACTAAATACTAGAAAATAAGCACTTTCTGCGAGCGCAAACAATAGCGGTCACTCTCGTTTCTAAGCGATTGTGACCGTTTTTGTTATGCTTTTCCGACCTTTTTCGTACCTCGCCCTCTTACTATCGGTTTCCATCAGAGAGGAAATGGACATCTTTCAACATGGTTCAAGATGATTCAAGATAATTCTCCAACAGACGAAATGAAACCTCACAAAGAGAGCAAATATGAGTACGACAAACATCAGAATCAAAAAGGTCTGCGAGTTCTGCGGTGCGGAATTCGAGGCACAAAAGGTAACGACGCGTTACTGCAGCAAGCGATGCTCAGAACGGGCGTACAAGAAGCGACAACGCATCCAGCTTGTCGAGAGTAATGAATCTGCTGATTCTTCCGACAGAGAAAATCAGTCCGTCGGAGCTGTAAATCTCCGCGAGTATCTTGAGCCCAAGGAGGTGGCAGTCCTGTTGGGCATGACGAGCAGGACTGTTTATAATCTTATCTATCGTGGACAGCTGAAAGCTGCTCATCTCAGCAATCGTATGACTCTTATCAGAAAGAGTGATGTGGAAGCTATGATTGCTGGCAGCAACTACCAAATCCGACATAAATCTTCTTTCCCTTCTGTCGAGGAGTGGTACACTACCAAGGAAATCATCGAGAAGTTTGGAGTGTCGAATTCCTGGGTGTTTGAAGCCGGGAAGAAGGAGGGCATTCCAAAGGTGATGAAGTTTGGCCGAACATACTGGAGCAAAAGTCACTGCGACCGGGTATTCGCCAAAAAGCAGGCCGACCCGGAAATCACCGAGTGGTACACTGCCGCCGAAATGAAGGAGAAATTCGGCATGACCGATTCAGCCATCTGGAACTTCGTCAGCAAGAAGGCTATTCCAAAGAAGAAGGTAGGCGGCGTGACTTACTACTCCAAGCGAGATGTTGACATCGCCAAAGGACTCGATGTGCCCGACCCTACTATCGGATGGTACACCTACGCCGAGGCCATGGAGAAATATGGCCTGACCCACGACCAGGTTTGCCACTATCTCAAGACTTATAAAATCAAGAAGGTGAAGGTCGGCAAATTCACCAAATTCTCACGCGAGGAGTTCGACAATCTGCTTGCGCCACCCATTCTGTAGCCTAAGGTTATGGTTATTTGCTGGTTATTGCAGGTTATCCCAATTATAACCAGTTCATGCAAGTACCATCTATTACTTTTGCCCACCAAACCATAAATATAAAATTATGCCACACAAAACATGTACCACCGTGTCGCTCCTGAAGCGACCGATCAAGAACGGTAAACTTACGCTTTACCTCGACTTCTATCCACCAGTCCGCAACCCGGAAACCATGAAGCTCACGCGTCGCGAGTTTCTCGGCATCTACATTTTCGCCAAGCCCAAGACCGTGGCCGAACGAGAATACAATGCCGACATGATGGCAAAAGCCGAGGCAATCCGCAACATCCGTTTCAACGCCCTGCTCAACGAGCAATTCGGATTCCTCGACCACGAAAAGCTGAAGATGGACATTCTCGCCTATTTCGAGGGATTCGCCAAGAAGAAGCGCGACAAATGGATGTCGGCCTATCTACACTTCAAGAACTTCGTCAAGGGCAAATGCCGCTTCGGCGACATCAACCAAACGCTTTGCGAGAAGTTTGCCACCTATCTGCTCGTTGAAGCCAAGGATCTCAAGCATGGCAAACGTCATCTGGCCAACAACTCGGCCGCAGCCTTCTTCTGCACATTCCGCGCACTTCTTAAGCAAGCCTACAAGGCTAAGTATCTGCAGGAAAACATCAACGACTACATCGAGTCAATCCCCCTGCAAAAGGTCAAGAAGCCGTCTCTGACACTCGAGCAGGCCAAAGCACTGGTAGCCACTCCATGCAAACACGAGGTGCTGAAGCGAGTTGCCCTGTTCGGCATCCTCACCGGACTGCGTATCAGCGACATCGAGAAACTGAGGTGGGAAAACATTGTGCCGTCAATAAGCGGCGGTTGGCAACTCGACATTGTCACACAAAAGACCGGCACACCGGCGATTCTTCCGCTCAACGAGGAGGCGCTTGAGCTTTGCGGGGAACAAGGCGAAGGATTGGTGTTCAAAGGTTTCCGCCGCAGCATGACTCAGCATCCATTCAAGCAATGGCTAAGAGATGCTGGCATCACGAAGCCGTTCACCTTCCACGGCTTCCGCCACACCTTCGCCGGACTGCAGATCTACGAGGGAACAGACATATACACCCTGCGCGACCTGATGACCCACTCATCAGTCAAAACTACCGAAATCTACCTCGACCAGTTCAGCCCCCGCGCCACCGAAGCAATCAACAAGCTCTCGCTGAAATGACCGTCAGTTCATTCCAAAATGGAAACAACTCCAACTGTTTCCATTTTAGAAATAGTTGCTGACCCTTTGTGAATCAGAATATTATTGTTAACTTTGCAAAAGAAGAAGATAACATGAACAACCAACCCAACAACAATCAACTGGTAATCTACCAGAGTCCCGATGGGAGCACGTCAATCGACGTCACCGTCGAGGGCGAGACAGTATGGCTTGGCCAAAAAGCCATGGCAGACCTTTTCGGAGTAAAAGTTCCTGCAATAAGCAAACACATTAAGAATATTTTCGCAAGCGGAGAACTGGATCGGGATACGACAGTTTCCAAAATGGAAACTGTCGTGAATCGAGGCATACGAGGGCTTGTAACGGAGGCAATTGAAATATATAATCTCGATATGATTCTCTCTGTAGGCTACCGAGTTAACTCAAAACGCGCCATAGCCTTCCGTCAATGGTCTACTAAGGTTCTGAAGCAATACCTGCTCAATGGTTATGCCGTCAACGAGCGCATCCGGGCCGAGAAGTTTGACGAGTTAAGCCAGCTCGTCAAGGTGATGGGTCGTGCCATTCAGCACCAAGAGCTGATTACCGAGGACAGTCGCTCTCTGTTCAACGTGGTCGTCGATTATACTTATGCCCTCGACACCCTCGACCGCTACGACTATCAAGAGCTCTCAATCGAAAACACTACCGGCAACGAACCATTCCATGCTACTTATGAAAATGCCATTGAAGTAATCCGTGGTCTTCATGAGAAATTTGGCGGCAGTGACCTGTTCGGCAACGAGAAGGACGATTCTTTCAAAAGCTCCATCGGTCAGATCTATCAGACCTTTGGTGGTGTTGACCTTTACCCTTCCGTTGAAGAGAAGGCAGCCATGCTGCTCTATCTCGTCACCAAGAATCACTCGTTCAGCGACGGCAACAAACGCATTGCCGCCACGCTATTCCTCTGGTTTCTCAACAACAACGGCATACTCTACAACGAAGACGGCTCCAAGCGCATCGCCGACAACACCCTCGTGGCGCTCACCCTCATGATTGCCGAAAGCCGCACCGAAGAGAAAGACACCATGGTAAAAGTAGTGGTCAATCTCATCAACAAGAACAACTGATATGGAACACAATGGCTTTCCTAAGGACATTGTAATTACCTGCAAGAACCGCGAGCAGGCCAACCAGGTGTTTGATCTGCTTGAGCAGAGCTATAGCATTGTAGCCAATGATGCGCTACGTGAACTCGATGATAAGCAATGGCGAGGCGGTTGCATACTCATCCACAACTTCCTTGTCGGATTCATGTTGAAATCTTCAGGAGAAAAATACGGCGATCCAGTTGTCAAAGCTGAAGACATACTCGGATAAACAGCTCCATCAATCCACTATTAACGCTAGCTTCGGCTGGCGTTTTTTTGTGTCATGCAAACAATCGTTAACGGGGCTTGGGATGGAGGACGAGTCTGTTTGAGTGCGCTTGAATCTCTTTGAGTGCGACAATGTTCGTGAATGTAATCTCAAGAAACCTAACTAATTAAATATCTGTAATATAGCATTGAAATGTCCTCTGAATTTGTTATACTATAAAGTCAACAAAACTTCAAATTTCAATGATTATGGCAACAGAGATTTACATCATACAAGAGCAGCGTCCTCCCTTCCAAGTTGGGAGAAGATGGGAGAATATTGTATTTGTTAGGAATAGTTGGGAGAATGTGGGAGGCGGTCGGTTTATCTGCGATTTCATACGTTTTTCTGATACGAACCCAAAATTTACATCTATGACAATCGCAAAATTGATTACATCGTCCGGGCCAAATGGCCATTTCCCCCAGAGCAGCTTATGTTGCGTTATGTCCAGATCATGGGGAATGTCGTTACCTTATGTCCAGCTTACGGGGAATGTTGTTACTGGCCCTTGTAAAAGTCTCGAATACAGCGTTAAACATTGTAGGAAAGCGTATCGAAGCGTTCATTGTTGTTCAATGTCGTTCAATTTTGGCGAAAGATGCAGTCTTCATTCGTTTAAAAGAAAACGAGTGACAAAAATGAGTGACGATATTCCGATATCCTTAATATTCTGTAAAGCTGGAGTTTAGTATTTGTATTGTACATTTACCCTCAATAACTTTGCAAGCAGAAACAAACAAAAACATATTACGATATGAACATCTTCAAAATTATCTCCTTAGCGGTTTACGCCATTTTAACCGTTCTCGTAGGAGTGGTGACCTACATTTATGTCATTACCGAACTCCATTCCGACACCTTCGTTGGCATCTGCGCCTTCATCGTTTCAAGCGTTTTCATGGTGATGATCTACTTCACCCTCCGATGGATGGTTGTCGATGCTTATCCAAAGATCCGTCAGGCACGGAAAAAGCTGGAAGTGATTTCGCCACCTCCGGAGAACAACAGCGAGGCTCTTGAAAAGGTGATCAGTTACACTCAAAATGAGATGAGCAAATATGCCAGAGCTGAGGATATGCCGACGATTCTAAAAATCGCCGAGGATTTCGCTAATAAGAAGAGGATGCCAACTGCTCTTGAAGTTGATAGGGAAACCTCGCAGTTGACCCCAATGGATGTTCTTCATTTCGGAAGGAACCTGAAGGCATTAGCCGACAATAACTGGAGCGGTCCACAGGTGTCAAGCTTTCTCAAACGAGCCTTCCCTAAGATTCTCGCCAACTGGGCTGAGGGGACAATCAACTCAAAACTGACCTATGACGGTGGAACATTCAGAGTCACACTTCTAAGCGAACGAAAATAACCGATTCAAATGCCAGTCTCTTTTCCTGGGCTGGCATTTATTATATCCACGTTTTTGTGGCTGATGTTAGATGAGGTTATGGTTATTCGCTGGTTATGTGGTGGTTACTCTATTTATAACCCACAAAAAATATCAAATTTCAGGAACTTCGTGCCATCAAAAAATTTTAATCAAATCTTTTATGGAACAACAACTGACATTTGAGGCGATGCCGCAAGCAATTGCGAATCTCACCGCCGAGGTCAAGCAACTCAAGGAGATGCTTGGCCAAATCCTGGAGAAAGACCGACCTGCCGACATCGAGGACATGATTGAAATTGACGAGGCATGTGCGATTCTCAATCTGAAAAAAACCACCATCTACGCCAAAGTGCAGAATGGTGAAATCCCTCACTATCGCCCCGGCAAGAAGCTTCTCTTTAAGCGTGGCGAACTCATCGAATGGATGGAAAACGGTCGCCGCAAGACTACCGAACAGACCAAGGAAGACCTTATTGCCAAGATGCAGGAAGGCCAGCGTCGCAAACCGCGTAACAATTGGGGAGCGACATGAACGAGGAGATTTACAACGCACTGCAGGCGGAGATGGCTGAGCCCACTAAGCTGGAAGTAATCACCAAGGAGTGCCAGCTCGACATCTTTGAGAATGTGCCGCCACCGCCGGTGGCCATTCTCATCGGTGAGTCGCCGTCTTGTACTTTCGGCAACTTCAGCGCGGCCGTCGGATCCGCCAAGAGTAAGAAGACTTTCAACGGGTCGGCTATAGTAGCCGCGGCTCTGAGCGGGCGTAAGATTCTGGAATACCAAGGTCGTTTGCCTGGCGATCAATGTAATGTCCTCTACTTCGACACGGAGCAGAGTAAGTATCATGCGCTGAAGGTGTTCAAGCGCATTGCCCGGCTGTCGGGAATGTCGGATACCGAGGTCGGTAGACGTGTGACCTTCTGTGCTCTTCGCAAGTATTCCGTCGATGACCGAATGGCTATTATTGAGAAGCTTATCTACGATACTGCTAACGTGGGTCTCGTGGTAATCGATGGTGTCAGAGATTTGCTCTTCGATATTAATTCACCAAAGGAGGCGACCGATGTTGTCAACAAGTTGATGAAGTGGACCGAGGAGCGCAATTTTCATCTCCACACCATCATTCATCAGAACAAGAATGACAACAATGCCCGTGGCCATATCGGCACAGAAATCATCAACAAAGCCGAGACAATTCTGAAAATTGAAAAGGTCAAGGATCAGGATTATAGTACCGTTGAAGCCGGAGCTACTCGTGATATTCCTTTCGAGACTTTTGCCTTCCGAATCAATGACCTTGGATTGCCGGAGATAGTTGAGGATTTCAAGCAAACCTCCTCCTCTGATCCAAAATGGGAGCCGTTCTCCGACATTCCCTCGGACACCCACCGCCGAGTACTCTTCAAAATCTTCGAGGACGGCAACAAACAGCTGAAACGTGGAGAACTGTCCGAAGGGCTGAAATTGGAATTTTTCGCCGAAGGATTTCTTAATATCACCCAGCATCGAATCAAGAAACTGATTGAGTTCTACACAAACAAACGGATGATCGAGCAAGTCCAAACCGGCCTTGTCAAAGGCAATCCGTTCCGCCTAATTCCCGATTATAAAGACTAAACGAAAGTTAGTTGAGTGGGTGCGTACATATATATACTCCCGCTCAACCAACCAACTTTTTCAGCAGCGATTTTATGCATCAAAGTAATTTTCATCTCGAAAACTCCAAGCCCAAACGCAAGGGAATTTGCCCTTGGTGTGGCCAGCGGAAGTTGACATATTATGTAGATGACACTGGCGAATATACCCAGCGATTTCACGACGCCAACGTCGGCCGATGTGACCGTGAGAACAATTGCGAATATCATTATACCCCGGCCGAATTCTTCAAAAATCATCCTGCCGATTTGACGAGAAGATGTACCCCGATTCGTAAAGTCGCGCCGCCAAAACAGCCGCCGTCCTACATATCCCCCGACATCATGACGGCGACATTATCCGGCTACGAGCATGACAATCTCTTCCGATTCCTTGCCAGACAATTCGGTCAGGATGAAGCCCAGCGACTCTACACATTATATAATGTAGGCCATTCAGACCAGTGGCCGGGAGCGACTGTGTTCTGGCAAATCGATTCGGCTGGCCTAGTTCGTGCGGGCAAGGTCATGCACTACAACGAGGACGGTCACAGAATCAAAGATCCGCAACGCGCTCATGTGTCATGGGTACATTCGTTGCTGAAGTTACCCGACTTCCACCTCTGTCAATGTTTCTTCGGTGAGCATCTATTACTGACAAATCCGAAGGCAAAAGTAGTCATCGTTGAGAGCGAGAAAACCGCTATCATCTGCGCTCATTTCTTCCCTTCATTTGTCTGGATCGCCACCGGCGGCAAAGCTGGATGCTTCAACGTCGAGGCTTCGCAAGTGCTTCGTGGCCGGGATGTGATGCTAATGCCCGACCTCGGTGCCGAGGATGAATGGAACAAGAAAGCCGAGATGCTCCGGCCCATTTGCAAGTCGGTCAAGGTGCTGACGACGCTGACCGACCGAGCTACAGATGAACAACGGGCCCGGGGGCTCGACATCGCCGACTTCCTATTGGAGCAAACCCGCGACGGTCCCGCTTGCGGGTAATTGCTTAGCCAGCTTCGTCGCACTCCGTGAATCCCATAGGGATGAATGGAGGGGTTAGCGAGGTTATGTTTTCAGCAGCTGAAAACCCCGCCAAACCACATCCAAGGATGCGAGCTGTTGGCGGATAACGGAAAGCCAAGGCTTCCCTATTTCACTCATTTCAAAATCAATATATATGTCAAAGAATAAAGGTGGCCGACCCACAAAAGAAGAGTCGGAACGGCTCAAAAACCGGGCGATGGTCCGCTTCACCAATGCGGAACTAAGCTTCGTCAAGGCACAAGCTGACCGTGCCGGATTGCCGTTGGCGACCTATCTCAATCAGGCCGCGATGGAGCAAACCGTGGCTGAAAGAATCTCGCCAGAGATGATGGTACAGCTTCGCCAGCTCTTCGGAATTGCCAACAATCTCAACCAGGCCATGCATCTGGCCAACAGTTACAACCTTCAGGGACTCGCCACGCAGGTGCGTCGCAAACTCGACGATGTCCTAAGTTTAATCAACAAAATCCGAATGTCATGATAGTAAATTTCACCAGCGGCTCCGATTTCATCGGGGTCGTCAACTACGCAAATCGAGATGACCGCGACACTGCGGCCCGCATCCTCGGGTCGCAGGGAGTGTGCACCGTCACCAATCAAGCGGTGGCCGATTCATTCAATCTTCAGGCCGCGATGCGACCCGATGCACCGAATCCGGTGCGACATTTTTCAATCTCGTTTCACCCCGACGATGCGCCGAAGTTTCCGAATAACGAGGAGGGCGACGAGCTCATGCTCCGCGTCGCCAAGGATTGGATGGAGGCCATGGGCTATGCGAATACGCAATGGCTGCTTGTTCGCCACAACGACCATGCCCACCCCCACGCGCATCTAATTGTCAACCTCGTCGACAACGACGGCAAGCTGCTCAACACACAGAATGACCTCTGGCGAAACGTGGCCATCTGCAAGCGACTGAAGAAGAAGTATGGACTGACCTTCGGCAAACGTGACGGCAAACGAATCAACGCCGACCGGCTATGCGGTTATGCCCTGCATCGCCATGAGATACTGATGGCCGCTCACAAGGCTCTGGAGTCGGCCAGCGACTGGAGGTCATTCGAAACTCTTCTAAAACGTGATGGCGTGAAATTGTCATTAGCCATCTCACGCACCGGAGTCATCCAAGGGGTCAGCTATTCTAAGGGCGAGTTCAGAATCACCGGCTCGAAACTCGACAAGACGCTGTTCACCTACGGCAAACTCGCCGAGCGATTCGGCACAATTGAAGTCGCAGCCGAGACCGAGGCGAGTCACCGCTACGACAAATTTCTCGACAAACTCTGCGCCGACAATCCTGACATCAATCGCAAACTCCTGCCGTCGGTATGGGATGTCTGCCCGCATCGACTGGGACTGGCGGATAATCCGGAGCTTCGCGCATTAAGGAATAGAGGGGGCGTTTCACCCACCCTTTCAAAAGGGGTGAACGAATCGTTCAGCCTTTCCGAGGGTGTTGGCGAAACGCCCACCCCCTCCGATGACGACTCCGGCAACGAGTTTTTCATTCCTGTCAGCGTCGCCCTTGACCTCATTCTCCAGCCCTACGAGGCACAATTCCCCTCGCTCGGAGGCACCGACACCAGCCTCGACACCTTCCGCAAACGCGCCCGCGAACAAGAACAAGAATCAAAATCATATCGTAAATTCCGCAGATAACTATGGCAAAAAAATTAATTCCGGCCACCACCGACTACGTCAACCATGCAGTCGCCCAGGCCGTCAATCCCCTTGAAGAACGAGTCGCAAAACTCGAAGAAACCTCTTACCCTGATTCAGTGACCACCTCTTCAGAAGTGGTCACTGAAACGATGACCCCTTCATGCGTCTATCAGAAACATGAAGTATCGATTGACATGGATGACAATCCCGAAGGCATTATGTCCGACGAAGAATACCTCTTCCAAGTCTATCCCGATCTGCCACGCTGGCTCACCAAGACACCGGAGCAACACCTAAAGATGGTTACGAATCTCTATCGCGACAAGGCAATCGGCCAGCTCTGCGTGGAGGAAGTAAGTCGTGTAATGTCCAATTATCTACCTTCTATCCGCCCCAAGCTCTTGGAATTTCTGGAGGAAGAGCGCCAGCAACTTGCCGACTTCCGCACTGACGATAACCACGACTTTTGCGTCAAACACAATGCCATGCTTGAACGACTCAAAGACCTCGAAGCCCGCGACAAAGCCTTCGATACCCACATCGAAAAGCTCACCGCAGAGCTCCAGACCTTCCGTGCCGACTATCGCCGCGCCCTCGACATTGAATCGCTCAAACCGCGCCACACCGGCCTCTTCATCCGCGGTCTCAACATCCTCCCGTCTTGGCTCCTCGCCCTTATTTTCGTGGCAATCTTCCTCATGGCCGTCATCTCCTCCTACTTCATCCTCTCCCAGCAAGAGCAAATCGGCCACCAAAAAGCCCAAATTGAACTCCTCCGCCACCCATCTTAAAATCAGACTCCCTTCAATCCACAAAGGGGTGCTAAAAACGAACACCCCTTCCGAAAGGGTTAGCGAATCACTAACCCCTTCCAAAGGGTCTATGAACTATATACCCCAAACCAAACCCCGGCTAACCAATAGCCTCCCTCAGCATTAGGCGAGGGAGTGCTCGAAATGCGCACCCCCTCAGCCCATACTCCAAAACCGCAGAAACTGCAACGACCGCCCTGTCAAGGCAGTCGTTGTTATGTTTATTCCACCGGAAGATCCAGAGCCGGAAGATTGTCGTCGTTGAATCGGTCGAAGTCAGAACGGAAGAGCTTGTCTTGAATGACTCGGTATTTCTCAAACTCAGTTTCTGCATGGAATTGAGCTTCTGCAGCACTGACATGACCAGCATCGGTGAGAATCGGCCGGTCAGTAAGGTCAAGAAACTTGTCGATGCGCTTGGCCCAATCCTCCATAGTCATGGGGACATGACGCTTCGCCATATCCTCGGCAAGGTCAAGGAAAGAGTTGACAATGCGCCCCATTGCCTCCATTTCGTTCTCCTTGAGATAATTCTTGGCGATTACGACATCCATCTTTACGATTTTGCCATCAGGAGCTTTCTCCCACGTAGTCAGACCCATGTGCTCACGCTCGGCGGATGCTCTATCCATAATCAGCTCGGCAGCGGTGTGACCATGCACAGCGTAGTGCATCTTGTTCTGCACCTTCTTGAAGAACTCACGAGTTGTCGGAGCGTCGCGGTTATAGTCTATGCTGGTGGCGTAAATGTCGGTTAGCTTCTGATAGAAACGACGCTCGCTGAGTCGGATTTCCCGTATTTCCGAGAGCAAATGCTCGAAGTAATCCTCGCCGATAAAGCTACCGTTCTCCATGCGCTTGCGGTCAATCACATACCCACGAATTGCATACTGGCGAAGGATGTAGGTGCTCCATTGGCGAAACTGCGTTGCACGGGTCGAATTGACGCGATAACCGACTGATATTATGGCATCGAGGGAATAGAACTTAACTTCTTTTGTCTGGGTTTTACCCTCAATGGCACCATGCTCAGTGGTTATTTCCATTTTGGAAACAACCACTTCTTCACGCAGTTCTCCGTCAGAAAAAATATTGTTAAGATGCTTGCTTATAGCGGGTACGCCGACATCAAACAACTCAGCCATCGCTTTCTGCGTGGCCCAAATCGTTTCATCGCGATACATCACCTGAATCCCGTCCTCCTTGCCCTCGGCAACGAACATCAGGAACTCAGCCGTGCTATTTCGTATTTCAAATTTCTTTGCCATTCTATTCTATATTAACGTCAGACGCATCATTTCTGTTATTCTCCGCACCATAAAGTTTCAACCTGATGGCACGGATACGCGCCTCCACCTTAGCTTTAAGTTCAGGATTCTGCTCAAACAGTTTAGGCCGTAGTCTCATATTAGTTTCATACATACGAAGTTCCTCCTCCGAATCAGCCTCAATTACGTCATAGGAGCCACCCTCAGGCTCTTGCTCCCACTCCAGCTTAGACCTCTTATATTCCTCGTATTTTATCCCTTTCATTATACTAATATGATGAAAGATTGGTCCAAAACGATATTAGCTTGGATAGTTCACTTTATAATAAGATATTAACATCCAGGTTCATATCCATGATTTTTCAGGATTGTCTGAATCAGAATTATTTCAAAATGTCTTAACTCTCTATTGCAGGGCTTTTGAGACAATGTATGTTGTAATATTTTCTTCTGCCAATCATCTAAGATTAATAATGTTTTTTCCCAAGAAAGCATCTTGACAGCTTCCGCTATATCGAGAGGGTCAATCGATGAAGGATTGATACAACCATCATTCAAGAGTTCTACATTATTCCGACAAACTATCTCATAAATAGAGAATCCCTTCTCTATCTCCCTTCTATTCAGCTCGTAGCCAAATTTTATCCTATGACCAATGTTCTTTGCAGAATTTTGATCAATCAAAGGAAGACAACCAGAATCCTTACCCCATTCGGCTATCTTCGTCCACAAATGTTCTCCTATTGCTTTAATCAATAGCTTTTTATAATCGCAAAAACGAAATGTGCATGATTTGAAAACGAAACGAGCAAAACTTCTCTTTTTTTCGCTTCCTTATTTCTCTGCTCTAAGTAATGATTAAACGCTGATTAAAAGCCTTTGAAACAGTGTCTCGTCCTGAAAAAAGTTGACTCCTAACGAGTCAAAAAGATGATAAAATTTC
>CABUBG010000010.1:0-36945 GCA_902489785.1 uncultured Porphyromonadaceae bacterium | reverse complement strand
TAAATTTTCAGGTGTTTTGAATGACGTTTTTCGGAACATCAAACTGAACACTCTACCTATTAAATAGCGGTAGGCTTGATTGTCCCCGCTACTGTTTTGAACTGAACTCAGTAACAGTATGACAAAACTGACAACCGGGCAAAATCCTCGCATCCGAGTGGCGTTGCTCACGCTTGCCGTCTCACCAGTCCGTGGGTCGGAATGTGCCGTGAGCTGGAATTATATTACCCGAATGAGCCGATATGTAGACCTGACTGTGATTTATCCAAAATATCAGCAAGAAGTAGAACAATGGCTTGCCGACAATCCGCTTCAGGGAGTGAAATTCATCAATGTTCCGATCGGTGAACTTCCGCCTGAGAGAGGAATAAAACAAGACCTCGCCGACTACCGCAACGTCAAGCAGTGGCATCGCGACGTATTCCCGCTACTCCAGCGCCTGGTGGCGGAAAAAAGCATAGATTTGATCCACTTGCTTAATCCTATCGGTTTTAAACAGCCCGGAAAAGCATGGAAAATAAAAGATGTTCCCTATGTTTGGGGGCCTATTATGTGTGTCGAGAACCGTCCTTTCAGGCTATACAAGGCCTATCCGTGGCGAAACAAAATAAAAACCACATTGCGCAGGGTGATCCACAACGCCTATTTCATACTCTCTCCTTGGGTACGCCGTGCCATTCGTAATAGCGACGTCATTTTCACTGCCACGCCAAACGGTGTAGGACTTCTGCGTCGATGGCACGGTGTGAAAGCTCAATATCTTCCGGAAAACGGAATTGTTGAGACTGAAACATCGGAACCGGTTACGAAATCCGCCGATGAGCCGCTACGGCTCATTTGGGTCGGCCGCGTTGATGATCCCAACAAAGCACTTGTCATAACTCTCGACGCCCTTTTAAAAACGAAGTCACGCCAATGGCATCTCGACGTGGTTGGAAAAGGAGACATAAGCCCTGAAAAACGCCGCAAGTTTACCGATATTTTGCCTCAGATCACATTCCATGGCGCAATTTCACGCTCCGATGTTCAGAAGATTTTCAAAGCAGCACATCTTCATATTATTTCTTCGATGGGTGAAGCCACCACGACCGTACTTTGGGAGGCGATGGCTAAAGGAATTCCTACAATGACGCTCGACCACTGCGGCATGGCCGGCGTAGTGTGCGAACGCTGCGGCATTAAAATTCCCATTGACTGGTATGACCGTGTCACACAGTTCATGGCCGAAAATATCGACGACTTGATTTTGCACCCCGAACGCATCAACGCCTTGTCGAAAGGCGCTCTTGAATGTTCCAAAAAATGGATGTGGGACAACCGCGTGAAAACGTTCCTTGAAACTTATAACCGTCTGACAGCCCAATACGCTTCGAAATGACCATGCAGTCGTCAACACCGCCATCGCGCAGCAAGAAATTCGTAAAGGACCTTGGCCTTTATGCCATAGGCAATTTAGGGTCAAAACTGATCACATTTCTGCTCGTACCGTTCTACACTCACTACATAACCAACACTGCCGATTATGGTTATTATGAGCTGGCCATGACGATTTCTTTCTGCTTCGTCCCGATTCTGTGCTTCCAGATGACCGACGGCGGATTCCGCTTCCTGATTGAGACAAAAGATATCGACCGTCACCGTGCGATTGTCAGCTTCATCACCCGCACCTTGATCACCAACATCCTGATCACAACCCTGTTAGCCATCATTTTCAACATTTTTCATCCGGTCAAGTTCCTTCCCTACATTCTGGCCTACGGCATCAGCCAGACCATCTATGAGGTTTCGGTGCAGGTGACGCGCGGGCTTGGCAAAACAAAAACGTTCGTGGCAGCCGGCATAATGAATGCCTTTTTCACAGCACTGCTGAGCATCATACTGTTGGCCGGCGTCGGCATGGGGATCGACGGTATATTCATCGCCGCCATCGCCGCGAAAGTCATCACGTTGTTTTTCATCGACCTGCGGATAAAGCTATTCAAAATCTATATACGCAACCGGTTCATCGTCAAATCGGTAAGCAAGCAGTTGCTTACATATAGCCTGCCGCTCATCCCCGTGGCTCTCTGCTGGTGGTTCATCACCGCCAACAATCAGTTTTTCATCGAGCGCTATCTCGGCCTGACCGAAAACGGCTACTACGGACTCGTTTGCCGTTTTACAGGCATCCTCTATGTTTTAAGCAACATCTTCTATCAGACCTGGCAGCAGAATGCAATCGAGCAATACAACAGCCCCGACCGAAACAACTTCTTTTCCTCCGTTTTCAACAACTATCTCTACCTCCTCTGCCTGCTGGTTTCCGTTTTCCCTTTTGCGCTCCGCCTCAACTACAGCTGGCTTGTCGGCGCAGAATATCAGACGAGCAGCCAGTATCTGTTTCTCAACTCCATCTATGTGATGATCTTCGCGCTGGCTGCCTTCTTTGAAATCGGGTATCAGTGCGCCAAACGCACAGCGAGGATTCTCCCGAGCCTTTTTATGGCCATCGCAATAAGCATCCTGAGCAACATCTTGCTGACACGTAATTTCGGCATCAACGGAGCCATCCTTTCAAGCATCCTCACCTATTCGGCACTTCTGATTTACCGCGCCGCCGACACCCGCAAATTCATCCGCATCCGCTTTGCCGCCAAAAGCATCTGGCCCCTCATGATAATGATTTTTGCCGGAATAGGCTATCATCTTTTCGACGGCATTATTTTCGACAGCGTGGTAAGCATTTCACTGTTAGCCCTTTTCATCATCGCAGCTCCGGCCCAAATAAAATCGGCTGTAATAAAACGATTCATTGCGCGTCACTTTCGGAAAGAATCACAATAATAGGCCTCATGGTTACGTTAAAATAATTATGGAACGAGAACTACATAGTGACATTGCAGCCGTTGTAGTGACCTACAACCGAAGCAAAGACCTGATGATATGCATTGACGCCCTGCTCAATCAGACAAAAACGCCTGATGAGATAATCATTGTCAACAATCAGTCGCCCGACGATACCGAGCAGCGCCTTTCCGAAGCCGGACTGGTTGATCTCACCAATTATAAGGAAACTGAATTCGGCAAAGAGTCAACCCTTGAATATCCCGACAACGGCAAGCCCGTCAAAATCACCTATCTCCTAAAAAAAGAAAACGACGGCGGTGCCGGCGGCTTCTATGCAGGCATGAAAACGGCTTTCGACAAAGGCTATGAATGGATTCTGCTGATGGATGACGACGGGCGTCCCGATAAAGACGAGATCCGCGAACTCTTCAATGTCGCCGGCAAGCATGGATTCCTTTACAGCAATGCGCTCGTGATAAACCGCGACAATCCGTCGGTACTGGCATTTAACCTCTTCTCTACTCCGATTGAAACAGCCTACTACGACTCCATCGAATATCTGCCCGACTGCGGCAGCCCGTTCAACGGCACATTCATCAACAGGAAGCTGATTGAAAAAATAGGCTTCATAAAAAAAGAGATGTTTATATGGGGCGACGAAGCCGAATACACCGCACGTGCAAAAGAAGCCGGTCACCCCATAACCACGATATGCTCCGCCCGACATTTTCATCCCAAAACGGGCAAAAGCCAGAATATGATTCCGTTCGTCAGCCGCTGGGGCATTCTGCCTCCCGCCACAAAACGGGCACGAATATTTTACCGCAACCAGTGTTATATCTTCACTCGCTATAACCAGCGCGGCAATTTGAGAAAATTCGCCACTCGCAACATCCTCGGTGCGTTCCTCAACCTGCAATGGAAATATATCCCCGGAATGATAAAAGCCATTCGTACAGGCATAAAAGGCGATTTCTCAAAAAACCTGTATTAAACTCAAGATTGTTTATACTAAACCCAACCCTTTCACGTTATTTAAGAAATCAATCGTCACATGAAATCTGCTTCAATCATCATAGCCCTTGCTGCAACAATCGCTTTCTCATCTTGCAAGACCAAACATGACCTCGCTTATTTTGAGGATATCAAAGATTCACAAGCCGGCACTCTGGCCACTCCGCAACACACCAACAAGCTCGAGCCGGAAAACGAGCTGATCATCACCGTCACCTCATCAGTGCCTCAGGCTTCGGCCATGTTCAACCTCCCCTACACAAACGTAGCGGGACGCGGTACCACCGAGACCACCACTTCGCCTCAGATCAAGACCTACGAAATTGACAATAAAGGCGATATCGACTTTCCCGTGCTCGGCACCATCCATGTGGCAGGCATGACCACCTACGAGCTGAAGGACTATCTCGAGAAGCGAATCAGCGAATATGTCAAGGATCCGACTGTCAGCGTGACCATGAGAGGTTATAGCATCACCGTGATCGGCGAAGTCGGCTCTCCTCGCACAATTATCACTTCAGCCGACCGTTACAGCATACTAAACGCGCTCGGCGACTGCGGCGACCTCACGGATTATGCCAAACGTGACAACATCATGGTGATGCGTCGCACCGCCGACGGACAGATCGAATACGGCCGCCTCAACCTTCGCAGTTCCGACATAACCAAATCGCCGTACTTCTGGTTGCAGAACAACGATGTTGTGGTCGTAGAGCCCAATGAAATCAAACAAGACAACTCTAAATACAATCAGAACAGTGCCTACAAACTTTCGGTCGTTTCAACAATCGTAGGTATTTCGGCAAGTATAATCTCACTCGTTATTGCATTGACCATAAAATAATCAACAGTTGTCTTGATGCTTAGGCTCGACCGCATAACCGTCTATCTCATCATTGCCGGATTCATAACCATGATTCCGGCAGTGCAATATCTTACATCGATCGACGAATTCTTATCTGAATTGTTTCTCGTCGTAGGTGTTTTTGATTGCATTGCAAACAACAGATGGAAAGACTACACGTTTTTGTGGACACTGCTGGGGCTGATGATTTTCTATTTCATCTACAGCTTCACTTTCGTTCATTTCAACACTCCGCGAGCCATCGTTTTCGATTTCATAGTCGAATTAAAGCCATATGTGCCGGTTGCCGTTATCCTTGCAATCAAGCCGAAATTCAACGACATCGACCGTAAATTCATAAAAGGCATCGCGCTTTTCAATTCGGTATTATTGGCCATAGCTCTGGTATTAGGCGATACCGTCACCGCCGCAATAGTGTTCCACCCCACCTATTCAGGCATCATCATTCTGATCTCCGCCCTTTTCTACCTCTATTGCTGCATCGACGAAAACGGAGAGGTAAGCCACCGCGACCTGCGCCTCGTCTTTATCATCATATCAAGCGGGCTGCTGTGTCTACGCGCCAAATACTACGGCATCTACATATTCGTGGTTTTCTTCTTCTTCCTCTATAAGCCAGGCATCATGAGGCATTTCAATCTGAAGCACGCCATCGGTCTTATTGCGCTATTCATCATTGTCTTAGCCGTTTCTTGGCATAAAATACAATATTACTTCATCATGGGCGAAAACGAGACTTTCGATCCGACACAGATCGAATCGTTTGCACGCCCGGTATTGTATATTACCGGATTTCAAATCCTTTTCGACTATTTTCCCTTCGGAACCGGACTCGCTTCGTTTGCCACAGCCGGCTCTGCGCTTGATTATTCTAACGTCTACTATGAATATGGCATAGACAAGGTTCATGGCCTTGCGCCTAATCTCGATTTCAATTTTATTTGCGACACCTTTTTCCCGGTATTGGCTCAGTTTGGAGTAGTCGGAGTCATTTTGTTCACTTATTTCTGGGTCTGGATTTATGAATACCTTCGCATCATGATACGCCGCAATGCCTCCCGCTACAGATATGAATTCATTATCGGATCGATAATAATTCTGTTTATCATGATAGAAAGCATCGCATCCGCCACTCTGACAGGCAACTGCGGATTTGTCGTGATGATATTGCTGGGGCTTGTGTGCATACCCGGAATCCGATTAAAGCAACAGAAAAATGATATCGCCGAAACTTCTTACGGCATCCCTATAAAAATAGGCCAATCCATCAGATCAAAAAAAATAAAAATATAAGATATGCAACAGCAAGAAAGTAAGATTGACATGCGTCGGTTTCTGAGAGCCATCCGACAATGCAAATGGGTTCTTTTGGCTATTATTGTCCTTTTCACCGCTGCAGGCTGCTGGATCGGCTTCCGCGGCCTTCCGAAATACGACATTCAGGGCCAGATGCTTATCGGTGAGATAGGCTATGATTCCGACAACAAAGGCGGCGGCATAGCCCAGATGATGAAGACATTCTCCGTGGGCGGCTTCTCGGCCTCGACAGTCGACAACGAAATTCTCATTCTCGACAGCTACGATGTAATGCTCCGCACCGTGCGCACTCTCGGCCTCAACCGCACGTATATAGGCAAGGATCGCGAAGGCGATAAAGTGATGCTCTATAAAGACACACCTGTAAAGGTGGAGGCTCCTGTTGAGTATTTCGACTCGCTTAAAGTTTCATTCAACCTTAAGATCACACTTGCCGACGATGGTAAAGCCGACATCGTAGCATCAGAAGGCTTTTTCAACTCCACCATCAAGGAAGTCAAGGCCGTAACTCTGCCTTACATGCTTGAAACTTGCTACGGGTCCCTGCAGATAATGCCGACCGGCCTCCTGAAATCATCGCCCTTCCGTAAGATTAGCGTCAGCATAACAAGCAATGAACTGGCTGCACGAGCACTGCATAAGACCCTTGATGTCGAAGTTGCAACAAAATTGTCGGACATCATCAACGTTGATCTCAGCTATGCCAACTCCGAACTCGGCAAAGCGATTGTCAACGGCGTGATGACCGAATACAACGCCAAACGCCTCGACCGCCTGCATGAAGCGTCAAAAGCATCTATCAAGTACTACGACGAGCGAATCGCCGAGACATTCAAGATTCTTCAGGAGGAAGAGAAAAAGGTGTCGGACTATCAGCGCGACAACGAGCTGATGGGCATCGACTCGGAGCTTGATCTCCTTGTCAACGAGGCTGTCAGCACCAAAACGACCATTCAGACTGCCAATTACAATATCGCCTACTATGAGACGATACTCGACATACTGCGCAACAAGCTCGACGACGACGTGGTCATCCCGCAGATGGAATCGCTCAACGACCCCAACATCGGAGCTTTCAACGGTGCCATCCAGGCTCGCCGCGAGCTGCGCCGTTCGGCCACCGAGGACAACGAGGCGCTCCGCATCCTCAACGAAAAGATCGAGGAGCTGCGCAACCTCATCATCGAGAACTCCACAAAAATGATCGCCAAAGCGAGAGCCGACATGCAGCATCAGCAGAATTTGGCATCCACCGCTAAGGGTCGTCTCGATGAATATCCCGACTACCAGCTCGAATTCACCAACCTGCTGCGCGACAAGGAGTATCAGAACCAATTGTATCAATATCTCGTGAGTCAGCGTGAGAATTCCGTGCTACAGCTCTATTCAACGACCAACATCGGTTTCGTGTTCCAGGAAGCCTACGTAGTCAAGCAAGCCGGCCTGCTGAAAAAGCTTCTGGTTCCGGCAATCATGTTTGTGCTGGCCATTATATGCTGCGTAGCTCTCACCATAATGATTATGCTCTATTCGCGGAAGGTGAAGGATCCGATGGACTTGGCGTTCATGGGCATCGATGACAATGCGGTGAAATACTGCGGCGACAGCGAGGATATGCGGCGCATGCGCACGCTCATCACGGCCGACCCCGCGCGACGGCTGCTCTTCTTCGCGCCGTTAGGCGACACGGCTTCGCTCGGCCAGACCTTCGCCGACTCGCTCACGGCTATCGGCCGCTCGGTGGAACTGATCAACGGCCTGCCCGACAACAACGCGGTGCTGACACCCGACACGGCCGACCGCATCAAGACTGCCCTCTCGACAAACGATTTCGTCATGGTCACCGTGCCCGAGCCTGACGATGTGTGCGACGTGGAAAACCTCGTCGACGCCGACAATGCCGCTCTCCTCGTCACCCTCCCCGCCGGCAAGATCAAACGCAAGAGCCTCAAGCAGACGCTCCGCGGACAGACCGCCGACAAGGTGTTCACCATCATCGACGGACGTAAATGATCCTGATCCTTCACGACACCCCCGAAGGCTATCCCTTTGTGGCAGAGCGCATGACGATGCCCTGCCGCAAAGTGTATTCGCCCCAGAAAAACCGCAAATATTTCACGTGGCTGGCCGGCGCATGGAAAGCCATGCGCCAGAGCCGAAAGGGTGACGTGATCGTTAGCCTCTACGACTTCCAGGGCATCCTGTGCCTGCTAATCGGCTATCTGACATTCCGCCGCCGTCACATCCTCGGCATCAACCTGTTGCTCAAGGACAAGCCCACGGCCAAAAACCGCCTCGCAAGCACCCTCTACCGTCATGCCGTCAGGTCGCCGTGGTTTCACACCACTGTAACATCAAAGGCCTATCAGCAGTGGTTCAACCGTAAGCTCGGACTGGATATAGACTATCCGCTGCTGCGCGACGTCTACTACGATTCCTATGAGCCCGACCCCGCCATGCTCCGCGAGTGCGACGGTTCGGTGTTCTGCGGCGGACGCAACTCGCGCGACTGGGAGATGATGGTTACGCTGGCGCGCATCATGCCCGAACGCCATTTCTGCTTCATCATGCCCGACGACCGTTACAGCGAATTCGAACATAAGATGCCCGAAAACGTCGAAGCGCTCCACGAAGTGCCGATGGACACATTCGTCGACCGCATGAGCCGCGCCTCCGTGATCTGCATGCCCGTGACTACCGATGCACCCGCCGGGCTCATCACCATGTTTCAGGCCGCCGGCTACAAGAAGCCCATCATATCCACCTACACCGTCACCACGAGTGAATATCTCACTCCCGACCGCGGCTATCTCCTGCCGTCGAACGATGCCGAACTATGGGCCTCGACAATCCGCGACATCTTCGACGATCCCGGCGCGGCATTGAAGAAAGCCTGCGAGTTTCACCGGTTCGTCACCGGCGAATGCAACGAGGCCGCCTATGTGAGCCGGATCGAGGAAATCATCAGAGGATTCGTGCCATAGGCTGTCGCCTTCATCGCACACCGGCATGACGAACGCGACTGACCGCATCCGGCCGACACGCCGTTCATCTATATTTTTAGGCTATTCGTCTATTAAACCCACTAAATAATTACAGTATTTTAACATTGCAGTCCATCAGCGCCCTGCAAAATTGCATTTTCTAACAATTATATTTATCTTTGCATAAGTTTCGAAATTAAAATGTTATGAAAAATATAGTACAAGGAAGCCTGATCACAACATTTCGCTGCAACGCGAAGTGCAACATGTGCAACATCTGGAAATTCCCGACTAAGCCCGATGAAGAGATCGACGCTGAATACTACAAGAAACTCCCTGCCGGCCTGCGCATAAACATCACCGGCGGCGAAGCGACTATCAGAAAAGACATCGACAAGATTTTTGAGATCCTGTATCCCAAAGCATCACTGCTCGAGCTCTCGACCAACGGCTACAACACCGAAAAGATCGTTGAGATCGCCAACAAATACCCCAACATCCTCATCCGCGTCAGCGTCGAGGGCCTCCCGAAAATCAACGATTCGAAACGCGGCCTGGTCAACGGCTTCGACCACGCCCTCCGCACCATTCTCGAGCTCAAAAAGACGAAATGCAAAAACATCGGTTTCTCGGTGGTCATCTCGCCCGACAACTATAAAGACCTCGTGCACCTCTATGAGCTGTGCGCCGCCCTCGGCGTCGAGCTCGGCAACTCGACGGTCCACAACTCATGGTATTTCCACAAGGACGACAACCAGATCGTCAGTGAGGACGCCCTCGCCCAGCACGAGCTATTCGTCAAAGCCCTCCTCACTTCGAAACGCCGCGGGCTGAAAAACCGTCTGAAGGACTACGGCCGCGCATTCTTCAACCGCTCGATCCACCGCCGTCTGCGCGGCGACGAAAGCGGCTACCGCCCCGCTTGCGGCGCCCTCACCGACTTCTTCTTCATCGACCCCTGGGGCAACGTCTCGCCCTGCAACGGCTCGGGCGAAGAATGGATCATCGGCAACATCAAGGAGCAGTCGTTTGAAGAGATCATGGCATCCGACAAGGCCAAAAAGGCGCTCGAAATGGTCAAGAACTGCAAGCGCAACTGCGCTTTCATCGTCACCGAACGCCACGACATGAAACGCCGCCCCTGGATCCCCATCAAGTGGATCATAAAAAACAAATGGCGCATCAGCCGCGGCAAAGACATCTGCTGGGATTAACCGACTCTAAATGCCGAAAAACGGAAGAAAAAAGCTGGCTGTAATCGGTATTCGCGGCTTCCCCGGCGTTCAGGGAGGCGTCGAGAGCCATTGCCTGCAGCTCATCCCGCGTCTGGCGGAAAAATACGACTGCACCGTCTACCGCCGCAAGCCCTACCTCACCGAGGCCTCCTCGATGCCCGACGCCCCTCGGGGCCTCCGGTTCGTCGACCTCCCCTCGACGCGCATCAGCGGCTTCGAATCCGTCTGGCACACCTTCATCAGCTGCCTCCATCTGATGCTTCACCGCGTCGACGTGGTCAACATCCACAACATCGGGCCCGGCATGTTCGCCCCCCTCATCCGCCTCATGGGCATGAAGGTGGTACTCACCTACCACAGCCCCAACTATGAGCACGCCAAATGGGGCCGGGTCTCGCGCATGATCCTCCGCCTGAGCGAGAAGATAGCGCTTGGATGCTCCAACCGCATCATCTTCGTCAGCCCTCTCCAGCGCGCCAAATATTCCGGGAAGGTCCTGGCCAAATCGTCGGCCATCGCCAACGGCATCAACCCCTTCACGCCCGGCACATCGACCGCATTCCTCGAGAAGCACGGTCTCACCCCCGGCAAATACATCCTCGCCGTAGGGCGCCTCACGCCCGAAAAAGGCTTCGACACACTGATTCAGGCCGTCAACGAAGCCTCTCACGATGACATAAAACTCGCCATAGCAGGAGCCGCCGACCACAACCCGGCCTATCTCGACAAGCTCAAAAGCCTCGACACGAAAGGCCGCACCGTGTTTACCGGCTACACCACCGGCGACGACCTCACCCAGCTCTACACCAACGCCGCCCTCTACGTCCTCTCCTCCCACAACGAAGGCTTCCCGATGGTGCTCCTCGAAGCCATGAGCCACGGCTTGCGGATTGTGAGCACCGACATCCCCGCGGCCCACATCATCGAGCTACCGCCGGAGAATTACTGCCGCCACGACTCGCCCGCCGACATGGCCGATGCCATCGACCGCGTGCTCGACGCCGGCTCCACCCCCGTCTACGACCTCAGCGCCTACGACTGGGATGCGATTGCGCGGCAGACGGCCGACGTCTACGATTCGCTCTTCCGCCGTCGGAATCCCTCCTGAAACGCCAACCCCGAGTGCTTGCTACCTCGTTAAAAACAAGAACAATGAAACCCGCCGAAACACCCGCCAAAACCACCTTCTCACCGACATTCCTCCTGCTGGCAGTGCTCTTCTGCACCTGTCTGATCGTCTCCAACCTCATGGAGATCAAAACCATCTCCATCGGCCCGCTGCAGCTCACGGCCGGCGTGATCGTGTTCCCCATATCATATATAATAAGCGACTGCATCGTGGAGATCTACGGCTTCCGCCGCGCCCGCTTCGTCATCTGGCTCGGATTCTCGATGAACCTGCTGGTGAGCCTGCTGCTGCAGATATGCGTCTGGCTCCCGGGCGACGCCCAGTGGCACGGCCAGGAAGCCATAGCGCTCGTGTTCGGCGCCGCCCCCCGCATTTTCGCCGCCAGCTTCGCCGCCTTCCTATGCGGCTCGATGGTCAACGCCTACGTCATGGCCCGCATGAAAGCCGGCCGCGAAGGCACCCGCGGCTTCTCAGCCCGCGCCATCGTCTCTACCCTCTGGGGCGAGGGCGTCGACTCCTGCATCTTCTTCCCCGTGGCCTTCGCCGGCGTCCTCCCATGGAGCGTCATCATCTCGCTAATCATCACCCAGGCACTGCTGAAGACCCTCTACGAAATCATCATACTTCCCGTGACGCTGCGAGTGGTCAAGCGGCTCCGCGCCATCGAAGGCTCCGATGCCTTCCTCCATCAGTTTGAATCGAAATAACCGACAATGGATCTCACCGACATAACAACCGTCTGGGTCGATCTCGACGACACCCTCATCGACTTCACCACCAATTCCCACTCAGCGCTCATCAAGATGTGGCACGACGAGCCCATACTGCAGCGCCTCTTCGCCTCGCCCGAGCTATGGGCCGAGCGCTACGAGGACCACAACCTGACGCTCTGGGCGCAATACAACGTCGGCCGCATCACCCGCGACTATCTGCGCCACCAGCGCTTCTACCTCCCGCTCTCCGAAGCCGGAGCCTCCGAAGCCGAGGCCGACACCACGGCGCGACGCTTCGACACCCTCTACCTCGACTATCTCGCCCGCGAGAAAGCCCTCATGCCCGGCGCCATGGACCTCCTGAAATATCTCCGCTCACGCGGCATGCGCATCGGCTGCCTCTCCAACGGCTTCAAAGAAGTGCAATACCGCAAGATACGCGCCGCCGGCCTCGAGCCGTGGATCGACATCGTGGTGCTCAGCGACGACATCGGCGTCAACAAGCCCGACCCGCGTATCTTCGACTACGCCATGCAGCGCACCGCCGACACCCATCCCCGCCACCACCTGATGATCGGCGACAACCCCGCCACCGACATCGCCGGAGCCCGCCGCGCCGGCTGGCCCGCCATCTGGTACCACCCCCGCCGCGCCTTCCCCGGCGTCCCGTGTCCCCCCGGCGCCACCGAAATCACCGATCTTCAAGAGTTACTCTAATTACAACAATAACAATCGAATATATGTACACCACGCTCGCAGTCATTTCTATCATACTGGCAATCAGTGCATTAAGACCAATAGGGGGGTAACCTAAACAGGTTCACCCCGCAGGAAACCCTTCCACTCCGCGGCATCCTCGCAATCCTCATCATCTGCACACATTTCGGTCCCTTCTACAGCCCCCAATGGAGCCTCATCGACACCTGGTCATGGTTCGGAGGCCCTGTAGTGGGCTGTTTCTTTTTCCTTAGCGGATATGGCCTCGCCATTTCCTACATAAAGAAAGGGAACACATATATCAACTCCTTTCTCAGAAAAAGGTTCGTAAAAATATTGCCGCCTTTCATTCTCATGACTCTAATTGCAATTGCACACAACTACTTTGCATACGGCACCACGCCATGGCAGGCTCTCATCTATCTGACAAAAGGCATAACGCCACTGGCCACGTCATGGTACATCTATGTCCTCATTCTTTTTTATCTCGCCTTTTTCTTCTCAGCCGTTATATCCAAATCGCCTCGGCTTACGGGCATTAGTCTGATTGTATTCACGCTGATTTACTCGGTCACTCTGCACAAAATCGGTTGGGGCGGATGGTGGATCAGCTCAACCCCATCATTTATTATCGGTTACTACGCCGCATCCTACCAAACCGAAATCAATTCATTTCTAAGGCGGCACGCCATAATAATACTCCCATTAGCCATTATCACGCTTATAGGCGCAGCATTTGCAGCCCACCACCATCGCGAGATATTTCAACCACTACAGACATCGGCAGTTTCAATTTCCGTCTATTTGTGCCTGCTCTTCGTGAAACTTCCGCAAAATGCAATCCTAAAATTTCTCGGGTCGATATCCTACGAAATTTACCTCGTTCAGGGATTTATGTTTGGGTTCAAGTGGACGTTAGCCCCATCCCTATCACTTGCAGTCATTTTTTCAACAAGTATAATGGGCGGATGGCTATTACACCGACTGTTTCTCAGACCAAATAAAACATCTACGGAACGGCACCCCGACACAAATACACTTCCCGGCGTTTAATCGGTGCTAAA
Source organism: uncultured Porphyromonadaceae bacterium (assembly GCA_902489785.1). GTDB lineage: Bacteria > Bacteroidota > Bacteroidia > Bacteroidales > Muribaculaceae > Paramuribaculum. The sequence goes on along the minus strand of CABUBG010000010.1, from coordinate 23,081 downwards.
GATGTGCTAAAGTGAAGATTATTGCAATTTTTTGGGCAACTATTGCTGCTAATTGAAAAAAAGTTGCGATATTTGCAATTGCTAAATCCGGCGCTCAGGCGGTTTTAGCATCTAATCTTCTGAAATTCAACGTATTTAATCACTTATATTAAAAGCTTAATAAAATGACTAAAGCTGATATCGTAAACGAAATCGCCAAATCAACAGGCATTGAAAAAGCCAACGTACTCGCCACAGTAGAAAAATTCATGGAAGTTGTAAAAGACTCTCTGGCTCATGGCGAAAATGTATATCTCCGCGGCTTCGGCAGCTTCATCGTGAAAGTTCGCTCTGAAAAAACAGCCCGCAACATTTCCAAGAACACCACAATCATCATCCCCGAACACAAAATCCCCGCTTTCAAGCCGGCTAAAGTGTTCATGGAAGAAGTGAAATAAGATTAACCTTTTAAATTCAATTTAAAATGCCCAGCGGAAAGAAAAGAAAAGGCCACAAAATGGCCACTCACAAGCGCAAAAAACGTCTGAGAAAGAATCGTCATAAGAAGAAATAAGCCGCGCCCGCTCTGCGAGCGTGACCCTTTTCGGAAATGACATCCGTTTTTGAAACGCTATACACAGAACAAACCTGAGCCGGAAGCCCGATGACTGATTCGGGAGCATGATCCGTCCAGTGTTTGTTCTTTGTTTTTCAGATCCTCGGCGGCAACCGCATCTCTGCCACAGCCGCAACAGAAACCATAACCTATTAAACACTAAGCCAATGCGAAGCGAACTTATTGTCGACGTCCAGCCCAAAGAAGTCAGCATAGCTCTGACCGAAGAGGGTCGGCTCGTGTCCCTGCAGAAAGAGGCACGCGACATAGCCTACGCCGTCGGCGACATCTACCTGGCCAAAGTCAAAAAGCTCATGCCGGGGCTCAATGCCGCCTTCGTCAACGTCGGCTACGAAAAGGACGCTTTCCTCCATTACTTAGACCTTGGCTCACAGTTTTCATCCTATTCCTCATTCCTCACCAAAGCCCTCGACCGCACCGAGCGCTCCGTACCATCCATCTCCAAGATGGACCTCCTGCCCGACATCAACAAGCAAGGCTCCATCACCGACGTGCTCACACCCGGCCAGGAACTGCTCGTGCAGATTGTCAAAGAGCCCATCTCGTCAAAAGGCCCCAGGCTCACCACCGAAATCACCCTCACCGGCCGCTACATGGTGCTCATACCCTTTGGCGACAAAGTGTCCATCTCCCAGAAGATAAAAACAGCCGAAGAGAAAGCCCGTCTGCGTCAGCTCATCGAAAGCATACGCCCCAAAAACTTCGGCGTCATCATCCGCACCTCGGCCGAAGGCAAACGCGTCGCCGAACTCATCCACGAGATGAAAACTCTCGTAAAGTATTGGGAAGACACCATCGCTAAAGCCCGCACATCGACCGCCCCAGCCCTCGTGTTTCAGGAAGAGAGCCGCATCGTAGGCGTGCTGCGCGACATCTTCAACCCCGACTTCGAAAGCATTCAGGTCAACGACGCCGACACCTATGAGCAGATAAAGAAATACGTCAACCTCATAGCGCCCGACCGCACTGACATCGTCAGCCTCTACACCAAGGACGAGCCTATCTTCGACCATTTCAGCATCACACGACAGATCAAATCGTCGTTCGGCAAGACCGTCTCATTCCGCTCCGGCGCCTACATCATCATCGAGCACACCGAAGCGCTCCACGTGATCGACGTCAACTCCGGCAACCGCACCAAAGGCGTCAGCGACCAGGAGAGCAACGCCCTCGAAGTGAACATGCGCGCCGCCGACGAGATTGCCCGCCAGCTCCGACTCCGCGACATGGGAGGCATCATCGTCATCGACTTCATCGACATGGCCAAAGCCGAACACCGGCAAAAACTCTACGAGCACATGCGCGAGATCATGCAGACCGACCGCGCCCGACACAACATATTGCCGCTCAGCAAATTCGGCCTCATGCAGATCACACGCCAGCGCGTGCGCCCCGCCCTCGACATCGTCACCACCGAGACTTGCCCGTCGTGCTACGGCAAAGGCCAGGTGCAGCCCTCGCTGCTCTTCACCGACACTCTGAAAGAAAAGCTCCATTACCTGATCGACGATCTGAAAGCGAGCGACTTCATAATGTATGTCCACCCCTTTGTCGATGCCTACCTGAAGAAAGGCCTCATCTCGCCCTACCGCAAATGGCGCATGGAGCTGGGCAGGAAATTCAAGATCCTCCCCGACCAGTCGCTCGCCTACCTCGAGTATAAAGTGCTCGACAAAAACCGCACCGAAATCGACGTCAAAGAGGAAAAAGACGTCGACTCCTCGGCCACAAAAACAAAACGAAAAGCCAAGCAACGCAGTGAATCGGAGGAATAGCGCCCGCTATCCCCCTCATCAAAAAGCTCACCGGAGCGGCACCCCGTCAACATCGGGACGCCGCTCCGCTATTTTTTCACCCCGCCGAACATAACAGCAACCCGCATCATTAACATTCTTTAGCTGATCTATGACGTCAAAACACACCGCCAAAACTTATCTTTGCCTCTACCATTATAACCACAACATTCAACACACATTTAAAATGAAGAAACTATTCATCGCAATCACCGTCCTGACCTCGGCACTCACCGCCGGCGCACAGGATATTTTCGACAATCCCGACAATCACTCCTATTTCGGATTTCGCGCTTCATATGAGCTCGCATGTCCCGGCGACATCAAGACCGGAAACGACGTATTGAAATACGACGTCTACGGCAACAGCTCGGGTTTCAGCCTGGAAGCGATCTACAACATCCCCGTGTGGAAAAACCTGTATTTCGAACCCGGTGCCGGCATCTTCTACAACACCTATTCAATCAACAAGAATGCCATAGGCGAAGAACTTGAATTCGGCGACAAGCCCCTTGACAGCGCCTCAGCACGCATGTGGGGAGTGCGCATCCCACTCAACGTCGGCTACCATTTCGATCTCACTCCCGACATCAGCGTTTCGGTGTTCACCGGACCAGAAATCGACATCGCATTCAAGGGCAAGACCCATCTTGGCTTTGACGAATACAACGTCAGCGGCCCGCTGTTCGGCAAGAACGGCGACCTCAACCGTGCCGATATCAAATGGGGATTCGGCGTTGGCGCCACAATCTTCGACCACTATTATTTCGCCCTGTCAGGAGCTGCCGGCCTTTGCGACATGGCGCGTGACGTGATTGTCACCGACGAAAACAACATTGACGTCAAAGTGCCGCTGAAGATGCACTCCAACCGCTTCAACATCACCTTCGGCTACAATTTCTAACCCACTATCCCTCAACCTGACAACGGCGGCGCGCTCCATTCAGGGCACGCCGCCGTAATTATCTTCATGTCAGGCTCCGTCTTATTCCTCCGATGCCGGGCGGAAACACTCATCGAAGAAATCAAACTGCGGAAGGATCGACCGGCTCCAGTAGGCCGAATTGTGATTGCCGGGCGAGGTGAGATAGGTGTGGCGGATGCCGCGCTTATCCAGCTCCTCGTGCAGACGGTTGTTCACCTTATAGAAAACATCGTCGTAGCCGCAGTCGAAGATGATGTTGAGCTGCGGCAGCGAGGGACTGTCGATAAGGCTGATCACCGAATGGTCAAACCACGCCTGCTTGTTTTGCTCATAATCGCCCAGGAGCTCGGCGAGATTCCAGTTAGTCGGGAAAGGCGTGATATCGACGCCGCCGCTCGTCGACCCGGCGTTGCCGAATATCTCCGGATGGCGTATCGAAAGCCAGAGCCCTCCGTGGCCGCCCATGCTCAGGCCGGTGATGGCGCGTTGACCGGGCTCGGCGACAGTGCGGTAGTTGGCGTCGACCCACGGTACGAGGTCGGCGGTGATATAGCTTTCCATCCTCAGCTCAGGATTGTAGGGCAGGTTCCAGTACCAGCTGTTGAGGCCGGCCGGACAGACGATGATGACGTCGTGCACCGTGGCCAGCGAATCGATATCGGTGATCTTCGACCATGTGGTGTGGTCGCCGCCGTAACCATTGAGCAGATACACCACGGGATAGCGCGTCTCAGCCGCCTCCTCGTAGCCGGCGGGCACCGCCACCGTCACTTTTGCCTCTACAGGCAGATTGTCAGTAGGCACCGTGTGCACCGTGAATGCCGAACACACACTCCACAGCAGCGTCAGCAGCGCCGGAGCGGTAAATTTTCTTGTATGCATAGTCTATAGTTGTGATTGAAATGATGTGACAGCGTAATCATTGCAAATATAAGACAATTTCGGTAAATTTGCAGAAGAAAACACAAAACCAACAACGACAATGAAAATAGGCGTAATAGTAGCCATGGACAAGGAGCTCGACCTGATGCTCCATCTGCTTGAAAACCACGGCGAGACCACCGTCAACGGCTTCACCTTCCACACCGGCACGATAGGCCATGCGTCGATCGTGGCCATGAAATGCGGCATCGGCAAAGTCAACGCCGCCATGGGCACGATGACACTCATCGACAGCTTCTCCCCCGACCTGATCATCAACACCGGCGTGGCCGGAGGCACAGGCGGCGGCGCCGGCATCCTCGACATCGTGGTCGGTACACGCATAGCCTACCACGACGTGTGGTGCGGCCCCGACACCGAATGGGGCGAAGCGGCAGGATGCCCCCGCTTCTTCCACACCGACGAGACCGTCAACTCGCTGCCGTGCCTCCACGAGGGCGACACCGTAAAGCACGGGCTGGTGGCTTCGGGCGACATCTTTGTCAGCGACCCCGAAGTGGTGGCCCGCATCCGCAAGCTCTACCCCGAAGTCGACGTCGTCGACATGGAATCGGCCGCCATAGCCCAGGTGTGCTATCTGCGCGCAGTGCCTTTCGCATGCATGCGCGTCATCTCCGACACCCCCGGAGCCGACGACAATATAGCTCAGTACCAGAACTTCTGGGAAGAGGCTCCCCGCCACACCTTCGATATGCTCCGCCAGGTGATTCACGAACTCACAGCCTGACACCGCGATGGAAAAGATAGCAAGCTTCACCGTCGACCATCTCCGGCTGTTGCGCGGCATATATCTCTCGCGCACCGACCGCACCCCCTCGGGCGACATCATCACCACCTTCGACATACGCATGACCGAGCCCAACCGTCAGACGCCGCTCACCGGCGCAGTGCTCCACACCATAGAGCATCTCGCAGCCACATTCCTGCGCAACCATCCGCAGTGGCGCGACCGCATCGTCTACTGGGGTCCGATGGGCTGCTGCACCGGCAACTACCTCATCGTCAGCGGTGAAGCCACGCCCCGCGACATCCTCCCGCTGATGCGCGAGACATTCGCGTTCATAGCCTCCTTCGAGGGCGACGTACCGGGAGCCACGCCCCGCGACTGCGGCAACTACTCTTACATGGACCTGCCCGGCGCGCGCCGCGAGGCTCAGCGCTATCTCGACGAAGTGCTCACCCATCCCGCCGAGGCCAATCTCAACTATCCCGACTGACCGCCCCCACACCAACGATGAAGGATCTGAAAGCCATACGCGGCGAGCGCTTCCTCACCCGGGCCATTGCCGAAGGCGAGCACGAGCGTCAGGATTTCAAATTCGCCATCTCCGACGCCCGCAAGATAGCGCGGTCGCTCTCGGCCTTCGCCAACCACAGCGGTGGCGCCCTGCTCATCGGCGTCAAGGACAACGGCGTCATTGCCGGCGTGCGCAACGAAGAAGACATCTACGTCATCGAGCAGGCCGCCCAACTCTATTGCCGCCCCGAGCAATCGCTCACCTTCACCGCCTACCGCACCACCGACGGCGCCATCGTGATCCGCGCCGAGATCCGGCCGTCGGACGTACGGCCCGTCATGGCCTGCGACACCGACGGCCAATGGAAAGCCTACTATCGCGTGGCCGACGAAAACATCCTCGCCACTCCCCTGATGGTCAGGGCCTGGCGCCGGCGCAACGATTCCACGCCCCTCACCCTCTCGATGGGCTCCGCAGAAGAAACGCTCCTTGCCAGCATACGCGCCGAAGGACACACCGACATCACCACGGTCATGCAGCATGCCCGACTCTCGCGCCGCACCGCCGAGGAGATGGTGGCGCGCCTCTACGCCCTCGGCGTCATCGACTTCGCTTTCATCAACCGCGAATTCCGCATCGTGATGGCCGACCCCCCCCGAATAATCAATTCTGACTATAACGGAAGCCTCTCCCACCTTAAAAATACCCGTTTTTAGGTATGGCCGACGCCGAATATCCGTCGTAACTTTGCACCGGATAAAAAATTACGGAACAGCAACTCAAGCAATCACACCAAACGGGCGTAATCTATTAGGGAAAAACATGCCGGGATGATTCCTTGAAAGCATCGGCGCGGAGCTCACTGTGAAGTCTGCTCCGTGCTGCTTTTTTACGGCTCATTTGTTTTGAAATATCGGCGGGGTTGTTTAAATTTGTGCATGATCTATCTCGAGATTCCCGGCGATGAGATGCGACGCCTCCCGTTCTATCTGGCGACGGAAGAATATGCGGCGCGCAATCATGCTCCGCGCACCGGCGGACAGGATATTTTCTTCATGTGGCAGGTGCGTCCGACGGTGATTTTCGGCCGAAACCAGACCATTGACAACGAGGTAAATCTCGACTACTGCCGCCGGGAAGGCATCGAGGTGTATCGCCGCAAGAGCGGCGGCGGATGCGTGTTTGCCAACCCCGACAACATAATGTTTTCCTGCATCACCCGCACCGACGACGTAGCCACCACATTCACCCGCTACACGTCGACGGTAGCCGCGATGCTCCGTTCGCTCGGCCTCGACGCCACATCGTCGACACGCAACGACATCCTCATCGGCGGCCGCAAAGTGTCGGGCAACGCCTTCTACAACATACCGGGCCACAGCATAGTCCACGGCACGATGCTTTTCGACACCGACCGCAGCCGCATGGAGGCCGCCATCACGCCGTCGGCGGCAAAGCTGCGCGCCAAAGGGGTGCAGTCGGTGCGCAGCCGCATCACCACCATCCGGGAGCATCTGCCCTCACTCGGGATAGAGCAGTTCAAGGACTACGTGCGCAACTATCTCTGCGACAGCAGCCTTGTGCTCACGGCCGACGACCTCGCGGCCATCAGCGCCATCGAGCAGCCCTACTACGACGAGTCATGGATCCGGCGCCAGCGCCGCCGCACCGACCGGCCGACGCGGCGCATCGACGGCGTGGGCGAGTTTCAGGTCAGCGTGGACCGCGACGCCACCAACCGCATCACCGGCCTCGATCTGGCCGGCGACTTCTTCCTGCTCGGCGACATGGACCGCCTGCTGGCCGACCGTTTGCGTGGCGTGAAATATGACCCGGAGGACGTGGTCAGGGCGCTCGACGGAGTCAGCGCCGGCAATGTGATCCACGACCTTACAAATCAACAACTTATCGAACTATTATTCTGATATCATGAACGAAACAAAAAAGACATGTCTCTATGAGCGCCACGTGGCGCTGGGCGCACAGATGAGTCCGTTTGCCGGATTCGAGATGCCCATCCAATACGAAGGTATCGCCGAAGAGCACCGCGCCGTGCGCACGGCCTGCGGCGTTTTCGACGTATCGCACATGGGCGAAGTGGCCGTCAGCGGTCCCGGGGCGACAGAATTTGTCAACTACATCTTCACCAACGACGTCAGCGCCATGCAGACGGGGCAGGTGCTCTACGGCATGATGCTCAACGACAACGGAGGCACGGTCGACGACCTTCTCGTTTACCGCCGCGACGCCGACAGCTATCTGCTGGTGATCAACGCCGCCAACATCGACAAGGATGTGGCATGGATAACCGCTCACGCCGCCGGCCGCGATGTGGAGGTCGACGATCTCAGCGACGAGCTGGCCGAACTCGCCGTACAGGGTCCCGACTCGGAGCAGATGTTGAAAGAAGTGCTCGGCATCAACGCTGCCGATCTCACGTTCTACAACTTCAAGGAAGAACTGCTCGACGGAGCGCACATCCTCGTGAGCCGCACCGGCTACACGGGCGAGGACGGCTTTGAGATCTACGCCCCGGCCGAGGCCATCACCGGCATGTGGGACGCGCTGATCGAATCGGGCCGCGTGAAGCCGTGCGGCTTAGGCTGCCGCGACACGCTGCGCTTCGAAGTGGGGCTGCCGCTCTACGGCAATGAGCTCGCCGACGACATTTCGCCCGTTGAAGCAAGCCTCTCGATGTTTGCCAAACTCGACAAGCCGCAGTTCATCGGCCGCGACACCGTGGCGCGCCAGAAAGCCGAAGGCCCCAAGCGCCGCATCGTCGGGCTCGAAGTGCTCGACCGCGCCATCCCGCGCCACGGCTATGAAGTGCTCACGCCCGACGGCCGCACCATAGGCCATATCACCACCGGTTACCGCGGCATATCCGTGGACAAGAGCATAGCCATGGCCATGGTCGACGCCGACTGCGCCGCCACAGGCACGCAGCTGGAGGTGCAGATACGCCGCAAACGCTTCCCCGCCGTGGTCACATCACGCAAATTCTACAAGAAAAGCTACAAAAAATAATCAACCGCATATTTCATCAACCAAATTCTTCCTATCATGATTTACTATTCCAAGACCCACGAATATGCCCGCGTAGAAGGCAACATCGCTTACATCGGCATCACCGATTATGCCCAGCACCAGCTCGGCAATGTAGTTTACGTCGACATGCCCGAAGCCGGCGAAGATGTTGAAGCCGGCGAGGATTTCGGCGCCGTAGAGAGCGTCAAAGCCGCCTCCGATCTTATCGCACCCGTCAGCGGTGCCGTCATCGAGTCCAATGAACTGCTGCTCGACAACCCTCGCCTCATCAACGAGAACGCCATGGCCAACTGGATCATAAAAGTAGAGATGAACGATCCGTCGCAGCTCGAATCACTGATGGACGAAGAAGCCTACAAAGCTTTCTGTTCAGCCGAATAACACCGTCATGCACAGATACTTTCCACACACGGCGGCCGACGTCGAAGCAATGCTTCAGCGTTGCGGCGCCGCCAGCGTCAACGACCTCTACAGCGACGTCCCCGAGCAGCTGCGCATGAAGGGCGACTACTGCCTGCCGCCGGCCATGAGCGAAAAAGAGGTGCGCGACTATTTCGACGCCCTCGGACGCAAAAACCGCGAGCTGACATGCTTCGCCGGAGCCGGATTCTACAACCACTACACCCCTTCGATTGTAGGCTCGGTGATAGCGCGTTCGGAATTTCTCACCGCCTACACACCCTATCAGCCCGAGATTTCGCAAGGCACCCTTCAGTATATCTTTGAATATCAGAGCATGATGGCCGAGCTCACCGGCATGGAAGTGAGCAACGCCTCGATGTACGACGGCGCCACCGCCACCGCCGAAGCGATGATGATGGCCGTGGCTCATGCGCGCCGCCGCAACCGCGTGCTCATCTCGGCGACGGTCAATCCGGCCGTGCGCCGCGTTGTCGACACCTACGCCACCTATCACGGCGTCACCGTCGACGAAATTCCGCAGACCGAGGCAGGCGTCACCGACCACAGCGCCATAGCGGCAATGCTTGCCGAGGGCGACGTGGCCGGCGTGATAGTGCCGACGCCCAACTTCTACGGCATCGTGGAGGATCACACCGGGCTGGCTGAGATGTGCCACGCCAACAAAGCGCTGCTCATTGTCAACTGCGTGGCCTCAGACCTCGGGATGCTCCGCACGCCCGGCGAATGGGGTGCCGACATAGCCTGCGGCGACGCGCAGTCGCTCGGCATGCCGCTTAGCTACGGCGGCCCCTACCTCGGCTTCATCTGCACCACCAAACCGCTCATCCGCAAGCTGCCCGGCCGCATCGTCGGCGCCACCACCGACAGCGAAGGGCGCCGCGTGTTCGTGCTCACGCTTCAGGCGCGCGAACAGCACATACGCCGCGACAAGGCCACGAGCAACATTTGCTCCAACCAAGGCCTGATGACGCTGTTTGTCAGCGTCTATCTCGCGGCCATGGGTGCTCGCGGACTGCGGGAAGTGTGCGAGAAAGGCGCCTCGGGAGCGCAGTATCTGGCCAAAGAGCTGACGGCCACCGGCCGCATGCGCCTCACCTATCCCACATCGCCCTTCCTCAACGAGTTTCTCATGACGACGGATGTGAATGTCGACGAGCTGATAGCCCGCTGCGTGGCTGAGGATATCCTTCCCGGCGTGAAGATAGCCGACGGACAGCTGCTCATAGCCGTCACGGAGATGCTCTCGCGCTCCGACATGGACCGTCTTGTCGAAATTGTCAAACAAATGTAGCCCCACACAGCCATGAACAGAACATACTACGGCAAAACAATATTCGAGCTGTCGCACCCGGGGCGCCGGGGCTACAGCCTTCCCGACAACGGATGCCCTGCTGCCGAAGCTCTGCCCGACACGCTGCAGCGCTCCGATGCTCCGACACTGCCCGAGACCGACGAGCCGACAATCGTGCGCCACTATACCAACATGAGCGCCAACAACTTCGGCGTCGACAACGGCTTCTATCCGCTCGGATCGTGCACCATGAAATATAATCCGAAGATCAACGAAGAGATAGCCTCGTCGCGCTCCATGACCTCGCTGCATCCGCTCCAGCCCGCCTCGACAGCGCAAGGTGCCCTCGAAGCCTACTACACTCTGCAGCAGGCTCTTGCCGAGATCGGCGGCATGAGCGAATTCACGCTCAATCCGTTTGCCGGTGCCCACGGCGAGCTCACCGGCCTGATGGTGATACGTGCCTGGCACCGCAGCCGCGGCGACGGCAAGCGCCTCAAGGTGATCGTGCCCGACTCGGCCCACGGCACCAACCCCGCCTCGGCAGCCGTTGCCGGCCTTAAAGTGGTGGAAGTGAAGAGCATGCCCGACGGCACCGTCGATGCCGACGCCCTGCGCGAGCTGCTCGACGACACCGTGGCTGCCGTGATGCTCACCAACCCCAACACGATGGGCATCTTCGAGAACCGCATCCCCGAGATTGCCGAAGCCGTGCACGCCGCCGGCGCCCTGCTCTATTACGACGGCGCCAACCTCAACCCGATGCTCGGCATAGCCCGGCCGGGCGACATGGGCTTCGACGTGATGCACATCAACCTCCACAAGACCTTCTCCACGCCTCATGGCGGCGGCGGTCCCGGCTCGGGTTCCGTGGGTGTGCGCGCCGGACTTGAAAAATTCCTGCCCAACCCGCGCGTGGTGAAAAATGCCGACGGCACCTATGCTCTCACGGCATCGCCCGATGCCCTCGGATCGATCTCGGCAACGCTCGGCAACTTCGCCGTGCAGCTCAAAGCCCTCGCCTACATCCTCTCGCTCGGACGCGACGGCCTGATGCACGTGGGCCCGCTGGCGACGCTCAACGCCAACTACATACGCCAGTCGCTGCGCCACGTCTACAAGCTGCCGGTCGACCGCGTGTGCAAACACGAATTCGTGTTCGACGGCCTCATCGACAAATCGACCGGCGTCACCACGCTCGACGTGGCCAAACGCCTGCTCGACTTCGGCTATCACGCTCCGACGATCTATTTCCCGCTTCTGTTTCACGAATCGCTCATGATAGAGCCGACCGAAAACGAAAGCCGCGAAACGCTCGACGAGTTCATCGCCACCATGGAGCGCATAGCCAACGAAGCGCGCGTCAACCCCGCCCTCGTCAAATCGGCGCCTCACGACACACCGATCGGACGGCCCGACGACACGAAGGCTGCGCTCAACCCCATAGTCACATGGAATGATCTGAAAGCCAACGCACAATGACCACCTACGACATCATCATCATAGGCTCAGGCCCCGGCGGCTACACTACAGCCGCCGAGGCCGCCCGCCTCGGGCTTCGCTCCATGATAGTGGAGCGCGACGAGCTCGGGGGTACCTGTCTCAACCGCGGCTGCATCCCCACCAAAGCGCTGTGCCGCACCGCCGAAGCCGCGCTGCTGTGCCGCCGAGGCGCGCAGCTCGGCATCGAAACCAGCAATGTCACAATCGATTACGCCCGCGCGGCAGCCCGCAAGGACGATGTGGTGGCATCGCTGCGCGAAGGCGTGGCCATGGCGCTGAACGGTGTCGACATCGTAAGAGGCAACGCACGGTTTGCCGGCGACCACGTGGTGGCCGTGGGCGACGAAGAATATGATGCGCCCCGCATCATCATCGCCACCGGCTCACGCCCCGCGACGCTGCCCGTTGAAGGCGCCGAAGATGCCGCCGACAGCGACACCATATTGTCGCTCACCACTTTACCCGCCGACCTCATCATAATTGGCGGCGGTGTCATCGGCATGGAATTCGCCTCCATCTATTCTGCCTTAGGCGTGAAGGTGACGGTGCTCGAATATTGTCGCGAGATCCTGCCCGGCTTCGACACCGAGATAGCCAAACGTCTGCGCATGGCCCTGAAACGCCGCGGCGTCACCATCGTCACCTCGGCGCAGGTCACCGCCATCCGCGACGGCGGCACCGTGGTGGAATACGAAGAGAAGGGACGTGCGAAGAGCCTGTCGGCCGAAAAGGTGATGATGGCCGTCGGACGGCGCCCCGTGGTGCCCGAGGGGCTGGAAGCTGCCGGCGTGGTGACCGAGCGCGGCCGCATAGTGACCGACGAGAGCATGTCCACCTCCGTAGAGGGCATCTACGCCATTGGCGACGTCAACGGCCGGTGCATGCTGGCCCATGCCGCCACAGTGCAGGGGCGCGTGGCCTTAGGGCTCCAGAAGCTTCCGGCGTGCATCCCCGCCGCCGTCTTCACCATGCCCGAATGCGGCTCGGTGGGCCTGACCGCCGAACAGTGTGCCGCTCAAGGCATTGACGCCTTGGAAGGCAAAGCCATCTACCGCGCCAACGGCAAGGCGCTGGCCATGGACGAGCCCGACGGACTGGCGAAAATAGTGGTCGAACGAGCCACCGGCCGACTGCTCGGCGCCCATATATGCGGAGCGCATGCCGCCGACCTTGTGCAGGAGCTCACCGTGGCCATAAGTCAGTCAATGACAGCACGTCAGCTGCTCGACACCGTACACATCCACCCCACGCTCGCTGAACTGATTCCGGCCGCACTGAGCAATATCGCGCCCTGAAGCGTTATACTGTCTGAACTCTGCCAATCCAATCATGCCCTCAGCCCCCGACATAAGCCTGATAGTGGTGTTTCACAACGCCGAAACGACCATCGAACGCACTCTGCGCTCACTCAATCGCCAGTCGCTGACATCGGTCGAATACATCTTCGTCAACGACGGAAGCACAGACCGCACCGTGGAAGTGATTCAGGACTTCTTAGCCCTCAACCCCGGATTTGCCGGGAGGCACCGGTTGGTCTCGACGCCAGTCAGACGCGGGTCGGCCCATGCCACCACGCTCGGCATAGCCCACGCCACAGGCGAATACGTAATGCGCTGCGACGCCGACGATTATCTCGACCGCGACGCGCTCAACATCATGCTCAGGGCCACCGACGGCAAGCGGCACGACGTGGTGATGGCTCCCTATTATGCCGAAGAGGGCAAAAAAAACAAGGTGGTGGGATTCCGACGCCGGCCGTCGTCGCTCAACGACATGCCCGTCGACACGCTCAACTTCTCGCTCTGCAACAAACTGTTGCGCCGTAAGATGCTCGACGACAACGGCATCGCGCCCTACGACGGCCTCGACTGCTGGGAGGATCTCGGCGTGGTGAGCCGCGTCATGTCGCTGAAGCCATCTGTGGGGTTCACAGATATACCTGTGTATCACTACGTGAAAAATCCGGCGTCGGCATCGCTGTCGCGAAGCTCGCGCGGACGCCTGCTCGAGGATCATCTCGCCATAGCGCTGCTCGTAGAGCAGTGGATGGTGGAGCATGACATGCAGGAGGAATACGACGCATTCCTCAACAATCTGAAATTCTGCGCCAAAGTGAAAATGCTGCGCGGCCGCGACAAGGATGTGCGGCGCTGGCTCAAGACATTCCCCGAGGTGAACAGCCACATCATGGAGCTGCACAACATCAGCCTGCACTGGCGCCTGCTCTTCACAGCCGTGGCCAAGCTGCCCGCCGGGTTCACACAGTGGGTGGCCGACCTCTTCGACATCTTCTATCCGCGCGAAAAAGCCGTCGCTCCGACACGACAGAGCGACACGTCGCGCGATGAAGCGTGAACGTGCCGCTCTTTATCCATAGGCCGGGTAGATCTGTCACTTGCCGCAACCGCAGGCATCGCCGCCGCAGTGGTGGCCTTCGCCTTCGCAACCGCAGTCATCGCCGCCGCAATCGTCGCCGCAGCTGCTGCAGCCGCAACCGCAACCGCTCTGAGGCTTAAGCTCTTCGGGCGTAGCGTCGCGCACGGTGATGATGTTGCCTTTGAAACGCACATCCTTGCCGGCGAGCGGGTGGTTGAAATCCATCTTCACGTCCTTGTCGTCGACCGACACAACGACACCGTTGATGCGGTAGCCGTCGGCTGTCATCATGGGCAGGATGGCGCCCGGTTTCACGACGTTGGCGTCAAACTTGCCGTCGATTTCAAAGATGTCACGGGGCAGAATGGCCACCTGCTCGGGATCGTGCGGGCCGAAAGCGTCGGCCGATTTCACGGTCACATCAAAAGCAGCGCCCGGTTCAAGACCTTCGATAGCCTTTTCCAGAGGCACGATCACGCCGCGGGTCACGCCGAACACGAAGCGTTCGGGATCGTCGGCATTGGTCTGGTGTACGAGTTTTTCACCGTCGGCATCAACCTGATACAGATCGTAGCCGAGTTCGACATATTTTCCTGGTTCGATTTTTTCCATAATTATATTCGTTTTGATTTTAAATACCAATATATCTAACAAACATCATGCCATAAAAGTCGCAAAGTCAGCGGTCGGAAATCGTGTCATAGAGATTGCGGGTGGCATCGGTGAGTATATCGAGCACAGTTTCAAAGCCTTGCGCGCCGTCGTAGTAGGGATCGGGCACATGGTCGAACCGTGAGTAATCGCCGAAAAATTCGGCCATCGGCATGATTTTGTCCTTCGCTTCGACAGTAGGGGCCAGATCATTGAGTCGCGAAATGTTTGACGCATCCATGCCTATGATGAGGTCGAAATCGTCGAAATCCGATTCGCGGATCTGGCGGCACACATGGTTGAGCTGCAGGTCGCGCTGACGTGCATGGGCACGCATGCGCGGATCGGGCTGATCGCCCACATGCCAATCGCCCAGGCCCGCCGAATCTACGGTCCAGTGCGCGCCGGACTGATGTTCGTCGACCACCTCCTGCATAAGGGCCTCAGCCGCAGGGCTCCGGCATATATTGCCGAGGCAGATGAAGAGCACACGTTTCTTGTCGCTGTGTTTCAGCTTGTCGATCAGCGCACTGTAGCGCGGAGAAATATCATTTATCACCATTTTTCAGCTCTTTGAGATCGTTGACAATAATTTGTGCGGCGGTTTCGGCAGCGGCTTCCGTGCCGAGGCGTTGACGCATGGCTGCGTAACCGGCCAGCTGCCGCTCGCGGCCGGTGGGGCCGGGGAGTATGGCCGTCAGCTCCCTGTCGACGGATTCGACGGTGCACAGATGCACGAGCATCTCGGGTATGACCGGGGCGTTGGCGATGAGATTGGGCAGCGACACATAGCGCACTTTCAGCAGATGCTTCATGATGTTGTAGCTGAGTTTCACACCGTTGGCACGATAGCACACCACCTGCGGCGTGCCGGCCAGAGCGCATTCGAGCGTCGCGGTGCCGGAGGTGACGAGCGCGGCCTCGGCATGCCGCATAAGGTCGAAGGTGGCATTTTCGACCACGGGCAGCGTGGTGAACGCATCGTAGTATTCGCGGCTCATGCCGGGAGCGCCGGCAACGACAGCCTGCATGTCGGGGTGGAGCCGGGCCACGGCGTCCATGATCGGCAGGTTGTTTTTAATCTCGCCGCGACGGCTGCCGGGGACGAGCGCCAGCAGCGGCTTCGAGCCGTCGAGCCCGTGACTCTTCACGAAATCCTCACGCGACGGCATCACCGCCAGACGGGCATCAATCTCCTCGCGCGACGGATTGCCCACATAGCTCACATTCACATCCTTGCCGCGGAAATAATCGACCTCGAAGGGCAAGATGCTAAGCACCCGCCGCACGTCGCGCCGCAGCTGCTTCACGCGCCATTCCTTCCACGCCCACACCTTCGGGGCAATGAAATAAAACACCGGAATCCCGGCCTTGCGGGCATACCGCGCCAGCTTGAGGTTGAAGCTGGGATAGTCGACAAGGATCAGCGCATCGCAGTGCGACAAGCTGACGGCCTTCTTCGCCGTGGCGAGATTTGCGAATATGGTGCGCAGGTTGCGGAGCACCTCGCTGAAGCCCATGAAAGCCATGCGCCGGTAATGAATCACCGGATCGCAACCGACTGCCGCCGACATCAGATCACCTCCCAGAAAGGTGAACATTGCCTGCGGATCAATTTTTTTCAGGCCCTCGATAAGAGCGGCCGCATGCAGGTCGCCCGAAGGCTCTCCTGCCGAAATGAAGTAATGCATGGCTCAAAGTTAATACTTTTCGGGATTTTTTGCTAATTTTGCATTCTAAACATCAACCGCCATACCATAATAGCGCACCCTTAAAAAACCATATATCACACAATGGGTCAACTCTGGAATCTACTGAAACGATTCGTTCCGCCATACAAGAAATATCTGGCGCTCAACATCCTGTTCAACATTTTATCGGCAGTGCTGACGCTCTTTTCGTTTGCCATGATAATGCCGATTCTGGAGATGCTCTTTCAGATCAACGACACTGTCTACTGCTACATGTCGCTTACCGACGGCAGTTTTAAGGATGTGTTCATCAACAATTTCTACTATTTCACTCAAGAGGCCATCAGAGCCTGGGGTCCTTCGGCGACCCTCGCACTGCTCGGCGTGCTGCTGGTGGTTTCTACCGGCTTGAAGACGGGCAGCGCCTATCTCGCGTCCTATTTCATCATACCGTTGCGCTCGGGCATCGTACGCGACATCCGCAACCACGTCTACGACAAGATCGTGCGTCTGCCCATCGGATTTTTCACCTCGGAGCGCAAGGGCGACGTGATGGCACGCATGAGCGGCGATGTCGCCGAGATCGAAAACTCCATCATGTCGTCGCTCGACATGGCTTTTAAGAATCCGGTGATGATCATCGCATGCCTGACCATGATGGTGGTCATGAGCTGGCAGCTCACACTCTTCGTACTCGTGCTCCTGCCCATCGCCGGCCTGGCCATGGGCCGCATCGGCAAGCACCTCAAGCGCGCTTCGCTCGAGACGCAGGAACAGTGGGGCTCCCTGATGAGCAACATCGAGGAGACGCTCGGCGGCCTGCGCATCATCAAGGCATTCAACGCCGAGAAGAAAGTATGCGACCGCTTCCACCGCGGCACGCAGCGCTTCTTCGAGCTCTCCAACAAAGTGGCCCGACGCCAGTCACTCGCCCACCCGATGAGCGAGTTTCTGGGCACGTTCACCATAGCCATCGTACTGTGGTTTGGCGGCACTCTGATCCTTTCGGGTTCGTCGCACATCAGCGCGCCCGAATTCATCTACTATCTGGTCATCTTCTACAGCATCATCAACCCGGCCAAGGATCTCTCGAAGGCCATGTACACCATCCAGAAAGGCCTCGCCTCGATGGAACGCGTAGACAAGATACTCAACGCCGTCAACCCCATAGCCGATCCCGAGCATCCGCAGAACATCGGCAAGCTCCGCGGCGAAGTGGTGTACGACGATGTTACGTTCGGCTACGACAAGGAGGTGCCGGTGGCCCGCGACATCAACATACGCATCCGCCCGGGCGAAACCGTGGCGCTCGTGGGCCAGAGCGGCAGCGGCAAATCGACACTCGCCGACCTGCTGCCCCGCTTCTACGATGTGGACAAAGGCAGCATCACCATCGACGGCATCGACGTGCGCGATCTCCGCGTCCACGACCTGCGCTCGCTGATGGGCAATGTCAACCAGGAGGCGATCCTGTTCAACGACACATTCTACAACAACATCACATTCGGCGTCACCGACGCCACACCCGAGCAGGTGGAGCAGGCCGCCCGCATAGCCAACGCCCATGAATTCATCATGGCCAGCGAAAACGGCTATCAGACCAACATCGGCGACCGCGGCTGCCGCCTGTCGGGCGGACAGCGCCAGCGCGTATCCATAGCCCGCGCCATCCTCAAAAACCCGCCCATCCTCATCCTCGACGAAGCCACATCAGCCCTCGACAGCGAAAGCGAGCTACTTGTACAACAAGCTCTTGACCGACTAATGAAAGACCGCACCACCCTCGTCATCGCCCACCGCCTTTCAACCATCAAAAACGCCACGACAATCTGCGTGATGCACGAAGGACGCATCGTGGAACAAGGCACCCACGACCAGCTCATGGAGCTCAACGGCTACTACACCCGCCTCGTCTCAATGCAATCCATCGCCGGCGCCAAATCCTAATCATCCGCACGGTCCGGCGCCGCACTTCCTCGCCCGGAGCAGCGCCCATCAGCTGGCCCCAATCGGCGCCGGGGACCCGCAAAAAGCAGTCTGAGCGATAATTTAACATTTTATTTCCGTTAAATCAGTTAATTTTTAACGATTTTTTGTCTTTTCTACTTTTTAACGATATATTTGTAGTGCAAATCGAACTATAGCGTATAGTGGTGGTAGACACTTACGTTAAAGAAACATCCCTGTATACACTTTACAACATGTTTATTGAGGGCCTTGTCGTGAGACACGACCCTCAAGCCCGTTTTATCCGGGCATCAATCAGCAAAAGGCTATTGAACTGAAAACCGACCGGAAGGCAGCCCCAGCCGAAACAGCAACGCATCTTACTTATGAAATATAATGGAAAAAATCTCCGATCGCAATCGAAGTGCGACCGGAGATTATGCGGTGAGAGCTGTACTGACTGAACCCCTTTGCTGAAAGCAGCTGCGATGGTGCGGCAACTGAATTCAAACGCGACGGCCTATCTTGATCGGCGTTGTGAGTAAAGAATGTAAAGTGTGGAGCATCAGTCCTGACCACAGTCTGAAAAAGTCAGACTCTTTATAAGTAGTTGTTTTATGAATAATTTTGTACTTAATAGTAATTGTTTTATGATAGGTCACCACAAACCTACTATGTTTTTTATTAACCTCCAAATTATTTAACACTATTTTTTCACTCCCGGCGCATTTTTTCTGCATATCGACAAAAGCGATACGCACATGCGCACCGCTTGTAAACATCAGTGTAACCTGAACAAAATCGCCTCCGATTGAGGGGCGTGTCACTCCATCAGCTTGCGGTAGCGACGGCGCGGGGGCTCCTTGCCGCCGTTCTTGGCGCGCTTGAATTCCTCGTAGTCGGAATATGATCCTTCATAGAACACCACATTGCCGTCGCCTTCAAACGAGAGGATATGCGTGCAGATGCGGTCGAGGAACCAGCGGTCGTGACTTACCACCACAGCACATCCGGCAAACTCCTCGAGACCCTCCTCGAGAGCGCGAAGAGTATTGACGTCGATATCGTTGGTGGGTTCGTCGAGCAGCAGCACGTTGCCCTCCTCTTTCAGAGCCATGGCCAGATGGAGGCGGTTGCGTTCGCCGCCCGAGAGCACTCCGATTTTCTTTTCCTGATCGGCACCCGAGAAGTTGAATTTCGACAGGTAGGCACGCGCATTGACATCGCGTCCGCCCATGCGGAAGCTCTCCACGCCCTGCGATATCACTTCATAAACGCTCTTTTCGGGCAGCAGATCGTGGTGGGTCTGGTCGACGTAGGCAATCTTCACGGTTTCGCCCACCTCAAACGAGCCGGCATCCGGCTCCATCTGCTTCATGATCAGGCGGAAGAGCGTTGTCTTGCCGGCGCCGTTCGGGCCGATGACGCCTACGATGCCGTTGGGCGGAAGCATAAAGCTAAGATTGTCAAAGAGTTTCTTGTTGCCGAAAGCCTTCGACAGGCCGTTGGCTTCGATCACCTTCTGACCCAGTCGCGGACCATTGGGGATGAATATTTCGAGGCGCTCCTCGCGCTGTTTCTGATCCTCGTTGAGCAGGCGGTCATAGTTGGATAGACGCGCTTTGCCCTTGGCCTGGCGGGCCTTGGGAGCCATGCGCACCCATTCGAGCTCGCGTTCGAGAGTTTTACGGCGCTTGCTGGCCTGCTTCTCTTCCTGCGCCATGCGCTTGGTTTTCTGGTCGAGCCAGCTCGAATAGTTACCCTTCCAGGGTATGCCTTCGCCGCGGTCGAGTTCGAGGATCCAGCCTGCCACATGATCGAGGAAGTAGCGGTCGTGGGTGATGGCTATCACGGTGCCGGGATACTGCTGCAGATGCTGCTCGAGCCAGTCGATCGACTCGGCGTCGAGGTGGTTGGTGGGTTCGTCGAGCAACAGCACGTCGGGCTGCTGCAGGAGCAGGCGGCAGAGAGCCACGCGGCGGCGCTCGCCGCCCGACAGCGTAGCTATTTTCTGGTCATCGGGCGGACACTGGAGGGCATCCATGGCGCGCTCGAGCTTGCTGTCGATGTTCCATGCGTCGGCGGCATCCAGAGCATCCTGGAGTTCGGCCTGACGGGCTATGAGCGCATCCATGCGCTCGGGATCGTCGAGCACTTCGGGATCGCCGAATGCCTCGTTGACGCGGTCAAATTCAGCCAGCAGATCCATCACAGGCTGCACGCCCTCGCGCACCGCCTCGATGACGGTCTTATCGGGGTCGAGCTTCGGGTCCTGTTCGAGATAGCCCACGGAGTAGCCCGGCGCGAACACCACTTCGCCCTGATAGTTCTTGTCGATGCCGGCTATGATCTTGAGCAACGACGACTTACCGGAACCGTTCAGACCAATGATGCCGATTTTGGCACCGTAGAAAAACGATAGGTAGATATTCTTAAGCACTTGTTTCTGGGGCGGATAGGTCTTTGAAACGCCCACCATCGAGAATATGATTTTTTTGTCGTCGGCCATAATGATTTGCTGGAGTTGGAATGTTGGTAAATGAATTTAGGTCGGTTGATAGGCTGGCAAGCGGCTGCCTGCGGCATTATTTGCGGTGAGGAGCATAGCGCACCGGATAGTCACAGCGTATGCGTGCGTCGGCGATATCCTTGAGCTTGCCCTTGATGAGCTGCTTGCGTATGGGCGAGATGTGGTCAACATAGAGCTTGCCCTCGAGGTGGTCACACTCGTGCTGCACTATTCGGGCGAGGAATCCGGAGATCTCTTCCTCGTGCGGGTTGAAGTCTTCGTCGACCCAGCTGAGGCGGATATGCTCCACACGCTTCACCTTTTCGGAGAGGCCGGGCAGGCTGAGGCAGCCCTCCATGCGCGATTCCGCTTCGTCGCCCAGGATCTCGATCACGGGATTGATCAGCGTCAGCTTGCGACCGGCACATTCGGGAAATGACTCGGCTACGGGATCGGCGTCGATCACTACGATGCGGTCGTTGCGGCCAATCTGCGGAGCTGCAAGTCCCACGCCCTCACTGGTGTACATGGTTTCATACATATCGGCCACGAGCTTCTTCAGCTCGGGATAGTCGGCCTTCACTTCACCGGATATTTTCCGGAGCACCGGATGTCCGTAGAGATATATCGGAAGATTCATTGCTGTTGATATTGTTTGCTTTGGAGGTAATCATTGAGGATGATGGTGGCCGCTATTTCGTCGACCACGGCTTTGTCGCGGCGCTGCTGCTTTTTCATGCCCGAGTCGATCATGCTGCGGTGGGCGATGACCGATGTGAAGCGCTCGTCGAAGAATGTCACCGGTATGTCGGGGAGCGCCTTGCTCAGGCGGTCGATGCCCGGACGGATGTACTCCATGGACTGCGACAATTCGCCACGGACAGTGCGCGGAAGGCCGACGACGATGCCGTCGACCGGCTCACGGGCTGCATAATCGCGCACGAAGTCGATCAGCTTGCCGGTGGGCACGGTGGTCAGCCCGGTGGCCACGATGCGCAACGTGTCGGTCACGGCGATGCCGCAACGCTTACGTCCGTAGTCGATAGCCAGTAGTCTGCCCATTCAGTCACGTGCGGCGGGAAGTGCCGGCAGGCACATCAGGCGCCGCACACTATATTATATATATGTGTCGGTTAATCTTCGAATGTCATTTCATCGAATCCCTCGGCATCGAATTCGTCGTCGTTAAACTCGTCGGAGCCATAGAAGTCCTCGTCGAGATCGTCGGCCGCTGCTGCCTTCAGATCGATCTTGGCCTCAAACTCGTCGAGGTCAACAAACTGAGGCGGAGGCGTTCCCATCGAAAGCGAGCATATAGGATCCTGGAGCGTCTTGCCGGGTTCGGTGCGTTTGAGTTCGATAAAGAATGAGCGTTCGGTCATATAATCAAACACGAAGATCAGCCGCTGGCCTTCGTCCTCAATAAAATCGCTGATCACTGTGTCCTCCATCAGATATGCGTCCTCCGACGAGTCGGTGCCCATGTCCTCAAGAGTGATTTCTTTATCTTTTTCCCATCCGTCCTCGCAGAGGAAAAATGAGCTCATCTGATTTTTGTCGTAATTGACCGAGTCACATATCGCATTGCGCAATGTCAGGAATGTGGCATCGGCGTCGATATCAATTTCACGACGGAAATTATCAACTTCATCTGAAACTAAGCGGAATTTGTAAACCATCTCTTGTCAATTGTTATTTTGATGCGAATTTAGCAATTTGCTGTCTAATGAAAAAAAATTGCAAAGTTTTTTCACCTTATTTTTATAAAAAATAGCGACGGCGGCCCACGGAGCTGCGAAAATGAAAACCATTACCCCCGGCGGCCGGCCGACGATTTTACCGATGAAAGGCGAAATGGCATTTTTTAGTTAAAAATTGGTTAAAACAGCACAAAATTGTTGTTTCGTATCGCGAAAAGTTATTACATTTGCATGTGTGTTTTTCATAGTATTAGATTAAGATAAAGGTTTAAAGGGAAAGAGATGTTGTGAAACATCTCTTTTTTATTTTATCTTTTCCCCATGCCTTTATCCTCCGCCAGTCCATCATATACCCTGATAATAAACGTATCCGTCCGAAAAAGGCCGCCTATGCCAAAGTTTTTTTACTGGCGAACTTTGCGGCAAAA
>CABUBG010000009.1:0-37932 GCA_902489785.1 uncultured Porphyromonadaceae bacterium | reverse complement strand
AATTTGCTCGAAAAGCCATCGCCCTGACGTTAACATATTTTGTGGGATGGGGTCTTAAGGCGGAACCAGTCCAGACGGCTCTTCACGATGCTGTACATCGACGATTCCTTGTCGACGGGCGGCGACCGGGTCCTGCGTTTGCGGCGCGCTACGGCGGCGCGGGCACGGCGCACCGAGCGGCGGTGGAGATCGCGGATCATTTCGTTGGCGTCGGCGGCCACGGACGAATTGATGATTTCATCATCGGAAGCGGCTGCGAGCGTATCGCCATAGTCGACTACCTGCCGTTGCTGCTCAGGGGTTAGGGCGAGGAGTTGTTTCACCTGCTGGAGTGTGAATGTGGTTTTCATTGCTGTCGGTTAGGTTTAGATTTCTGTGCAAATTTCGCTGCCGGCGAGGCGCCCGTTGTGCGAATCCGTGGCCATGCCGAAAATTATTTGTTAAAATATGTGGAAGAAAGGCTTATATGTGCTACCTTTGTGGGCTGTTTGATTTCCTCAGCTTATCATTTGTAATATCATCAGACCCACATTTGCAATATCATTTTACGCCTTATGATTACATTCCGACGGTTCTTTTTTGCAGCAGCTTTGACAATAACGACCGCTATGGCTGCATTGGCCGAGATTCCGGCAGGCTATTACGATTCCTGCGAGGGAAAGACCGGACAAGATCTACTGAAAGCTCTCTATCAGAAAATATCAAGCCACACCAATGTGGGCTACGACGGCCTTTGGAACGTCTATAAGCAATCCGACATACGCCCCGACGGCACTCTGTGGGACATCTACACAACCAAAGCATGGCCGTCAAACTTCACAAAGTGTGGCAACTACAAAAGCATCGGCGATTGCGTCAACCGCGAGCACTCAATGCCCAAGAGCGTATGGGGCGGCGGAAAATCAGCTCAATATTCCGACGCATTCCACCTCTACCCCACCGACGGCAAGGTCAACGGGCAGCGCTCCAGCTACCCCTACGGCGAATGTGCCAACGGAACGCGTCTGGCCAACAACGGATCGGTGCAGGCTCTCGGCAAATTAGGCACATCAACCTTCTCGGGATATTCCGGAAAGGTGTTCGAACCCGACGATCAGTATAAAGGCGACTTGGCTCGCTCATACTTCTACATGGCCACATGCTACAACAACCTGATAGGCTCTTGGACTCAGGGCGAGATGGGCAACATGATGGGCGGAAACAACTATCCCGTATTCAAGACATGGGCCGTAAACCTACTCCTCAAATGGGCACGCCAGGACGAGGTGAGCCAAAAAGAAATTGACCGCAACGAAGCGATATATTCATTCCAGAAAAACCGCAACCCGTTCATCGACCATCCCGAACTGGCCGAATACATCTGGGGCGACAAGGTGGGCACGGCATGGTATGCCAACTCATCGACGCAGACCGCCGACATCCTCCAGCCGGTGCAGAACGTGACCATCGACATGGGCATCGCTGCCATCAACCTCGACAAGACGACCGAGGTCACGATCAAGACGAAAAATGTGGAGGGCAACGTGACTCTGAGCATCTACGACCAGAACCGCGCGCTGAGCCTCAACACGTATATGATAACGGCCGCCCAGGCCAACGCCGGCTACACGCTCACCATCACCTGCAACGGCTCGGTGGCCGAACAGGTCACAGGCACGCTCTCCATTTCGGCCGACGACATGGAGCGTGAGGTCGACGTGACCTGCAACGTGGTCGACGGGCTGCCTATCTACGACGCCACAAACATCTCAAGCGACGAATTCACCGTGCGCTGGGTCAACATCGGCGTAGCCACCACCTACACGCTCGACGTGAAACAAGGCTCGCAGTCGGTCACCGGCTATCCGCGCACTGTCTCCGCATCGGCCGAAACCTACACCGTGACCGGTCTCGAACCGCTCACCACCTACACCTATCAGCTCTCCTCATCGACAATCTCGTCGGAAGTCAAAACCGTGACTACGGCCGACCTCGTTCCGTCGATCGACATCCTTTTCGACGGCACCCTCGCTTTTGAAACCGAGCCGGGAACGCCCTCCGACATCGCCGAGCTGCTCGTGGAGATCGAGAACATCTCCGACGATGTGACCATCAGCGTCAAAGCGCCGTTTGAGATCAGCACCGACAAGTCCACCTGGACCACGTCGCTCACTCTCGAGCCCGAACAGGACCGTTTCTATATGCGAGTCAACAGTGCCGCCGAAGGCAAGTTTGAGACAGACATCACCGCACAGGCCGGTGATTATATAGCAGACGACTTCTCAGCCACCGCCACCGTTGCAAACGTTCAGGAAGTTTCATTTATTGAGGACTGGGAATGGAACGGAGCCTCATCGCTGAATAACTATGATCAGAAAACATTTACTACAAACGTATGTAAATGGACAACTGACAATGGCGGCTTTTGGGCGAAAGACGCCAATACGCACATATCTTCCACTGTAATACGCATGGGCAAAAACTCCACAAGCACTTTGGCTATGGCTGAAAATAAGTCCGGTGGTATAGGCACTGTAGTTTTTGATGCTTCGCCTTATGGAAGCGATGGTGAAACCAAAGTGGTGGTTGAATATTCAAACGACAGCGGGACGACGTGGAACGAGGTTGGTACAGTGACCTTTTCCGGGACGGATATTACACCCCTCTCAGTAGATGTTAATCAAGGAGGAAACGGACGCATACGTTTCCGCCAAACATCCGGAAAGCGTTGGAATATCGACAATATCTCGATCAGCAACTATAACGAGATTCAGGGCGTCAACGAACTGGAATATCATTCATGGGACGCCTTCTGCCGCGACGGACGACTGATCGTTGAATGCCGCGAGGGTGCCGCTCCGGTGAGCATCTACGGTGTCGACGGCATCACTTGGACGGCCAACGAGCAGCTTGCGCCCGGCGAACATTCGTTTGATCTGCCCAGAGGACTCTATATCGTGGTTTCCAATGATTTCTCGCGCCGAGTGCTCGTAAAATAATCGTTGATTGTGCATTGCACATTATGAATTGTGCATTGATTTTTGTAATTTTGCAGAAAAATAACTCATTATGAACATATCATACAATTGGCTCAAAGATTATATCAACACGCCGCTCACTCCCGACGAGCTGGCTGCCGCTTTGACTTCGATCGGTCTTGAAACCGGTTCCGTTGAGGAAGTGGAATCGATTCGCGGAGGTCTTCGCGGCCTCGTCATCGGCAAAGTGCTCACATGCGTCGAGCACCCCGACAGCGATCATCTCCACATCACGACCGTGGATCTCGGCGACGGAGAGGCCACACAGATTGTCTGCGGAGCTCCCAATGTGGCCGCCGGACAGACCGTGGTCGTGGCCACTGTGGGCACAACGCTCTACGACGGCGACAAGGAATTCAAGATTAAGAAATCGAAGATCCGCGGTGTTGAGTCTTTCGGTATGATATGCGCCGAAGATGAGATAGGCGTGGGCCAGAGCCACGACGGCATCATCGTGATAACGAAGGATGTGAAACCGGGCACCCCGGCAGCCGAATATTTCGGGCTGACATCGGACTATGTGCTCGAAGTGGACCTCACCCCCAACCGCATCGACGCCGCCTCGCACTATGGCGTGGCCCGCGATCTCGCAGCATGGTCGGCACAGCATGCCGAAGCGCTGCCGCTGATGCGTCCGTCGGTCGAGGCATTCCACACCGACCGCCCCGACGGCGCCGTAACCGTGGAGGTGGACAACTATCAGGCTTGCCCGCGCTATTCCGGCGTCACCATCCGCGGCGTGAAAGTGGGCGAAAGCCCCAAATGGCTGCGCGACCGGCTTAACGCCATCGGCGTGCGCCCCATCAACTCGGTGGTCGACATCACCAACTATATCCTCCACGCCATCGGCCAGCCGCTCCACTGCTTCGACCTCGCCAAGATCGACGGCGAAAAGGTGGTGGTGCGCAACTGCCCGGAAGGCACCACCTTCGTGACTCTCGACGGCGTTGAGCACAAGCTCTCCGACGCCGACCTTATGATATGCTCGGCCTCGAAGCCGATGTGCATTGCCGGCGTGTTCGGCGGCCTCGACTCGGGCGTCACCGAAGCCACGACCGACATCTTCATCGAATCGGCCTACTTCAACCCCACCAGCGTGCGCAAGACGGCACGCCGCCACGGACTGCAGACCGACGCCTCGTTCCGCTACGAGCGCGGCACCGACCCCAACATCACGATATATGCCCTCAAGCTGGCAGCCCTGATGGTGAAAGAGCTGGCCGGCGGCGAGATCTGCGGCGAGCCGGTCGACATCTACCCCAACCCGGTGGCACCTTTCGAAGTGACGCTCTCCTACGACTATGCCTGCGGCCTCATCGGCAAGGAGATTTCCGCCGACACCATCAACGCCATCCTGCGCTCGCTCGAAATTGAGATTGTCAGCGCCGACGAGCGGCAGGCTTCGCTGCGCGTGCCCACCTACCGCGTCGACGTGCAGCGCCCCTGCGACGTGGTCGAGGACGTGCTCCGCATCTACGGCTACAACAACGTGGAGATGAGCACCACCGTGCATTCGTCGCTCTCGTTCAAATCGGTTGCCGACACCGACAACACCCTCCGCAATCTCGTCAGCGAACAGCTCACGGCTGTTGGCTTCAACGAAATACTCAACAACTCGCTCACGGCCGAACGCTACTACGCCGAGTGCCCCACCTATCCCCTCGACCGCTGCGTGCGCCTGCTCAACCCGCTCAGCGCCGACCTCAGCGTGATGCGCCAGACGCTGCTCTTCGGCGGACTCGAATCGCTCGCCTACAACATCAACCGCCGTGCCGCCGACCTGATGATGTATGAGTTCGGCCACGTCTATTTCCACAACCCGCAGGCCGAATCGACAGCCGAACGCCCGCTGGCTCCCTACAGCGAAGCCTCGCATCTCGGCATCTGGATCACAGGCGCCATACGCCCCGCCGGATGGCTCCGCACAGAAGAGAAATCATCGTTCTACGATCTGCGCGCCGTTGTCGACAACATGTTTGCCCGCCTCGGCATCGCGGCTTCCGGCCTTAAGACAGCGCCCGGCAGCGACCCCATGTTCGCCGCATCGCTCGAGGTGACCTCGCGCAACGGCAAGCGCCTCGGACAGCTCGGCATCGTGTCGAAGGATGTTCTCCGTCAGTTCGACATCAAGCAAGAAGTGTACTTCGCCGAGTTTGACTGGGCCGCTCTCGTGCAGCTCGCCTCGCGCCATTCGGTCAGCTACGCTGACCTGCCGAAGACGCAGCCCGTGAAACGCGACCTGGCCCTGCTCGTCGACAACGCCGTGACCATGCAGCAGATCGAGGACACCGTGCGCGAAAGCGAGCGCAAGCTGCTTCGCGAAGTGACGCTCTTCGACGTCTACGAAGGCGACAAGCTCCCCGCCGGCAAGAAATCCTACGCCATCACCATCACCCTACAGGATCCCGAACGCACACTCAACGACAAGCAGATCGACGCCGTAATGCGCAAGATCATCGCCGGCCTCGAAAGCAAGACCGGCGCTTCGCTCCGCTGATCCTCCTCCGCACCCCCACGAAAATCAAAAGCAAAACAATAATAAAAATCACACCTACTCATGGGAAGAGCATTTGAATATCGCAAAGCCCGCAAGCTCAAACGCTGGGGCAACATGTCGCGCACGTTCACGCGCATCGGTAAGGAAATCACCATCGCCGCCAAAGCCGGCGGCCCGGATCCCGCCACCAACCCCCGACTCCGCGCCCTGATGCAGAACGCCAAGGCTGCCAACATGCCCAAGGACACCGTGGAACGCGCCATCAAGAAAGCCACCGACAAGGATGCCGGCGACTTCAAGGAAATATCCTACGAAGGATACGGGCCATACGGCATCGCTATCTTCGTCGAGGCTGCCACCGACAACAACACCCGCACCGTGGCCAACGTGCGCTCCTATTTCAACAAGCACAACGGTTCGCTCGGCACACAGGGTTCACTCTCCTACCTTTTCGACCACAAATGCGTGTTTAAGATCAAACCCGTCGAAGGCAAGGACATCGAGGAACTCGAACTCGAACTCATCGACTGCGGCGTTGACGAAGTCGAACCCGACGAAGAAGAAATCGTGCTCTACGGCGCTTTCGAGGACAATGCGGCCATACAGAAATATCTCGAAGACAACGGCTACGAGATCATCTCTTCGGAATTTGAGCGCATCCCCAACGACCTCAAGGAAGTGACCGACGAACAGCGCGCCTCCATCGAAAAACTCCTCGACAAACTCGAAGAGGACGAAGACGTGCAGAACGTGTTCCACAACATGAAGGAACCCGAAGAATAATCCCTTCGGCCCCAACACATAGACGAATCAGATTGGCTGAATTGGCTCACCGCCGATTCAGCCGATTTGATAATATAGGTTAATGTCGGGCGCCTGCACCGGGAAACTATTGTGGGACTGAGAAAATTTGCTTATCTTTGCAGCCTCAGAAGTGGACAAATTTGGCTGCTTGCAACCACTTTCAAAAAAATGCTAAAACTGCACCACGGCTACGGCACCGTAAGCGCTGACTGATCAGAGGCTTGCACGCCGCAAACGCCGAAAGCGTCCCGCCAGGCGCGCCGACGCGATGAGTTTGGTTTTGGCATTGCTTGAAAATGAGCAGATGCCATTTTTTATGCCCGCTCCGCAACTCAATCAAGCTATCTTACAAATTTTCATCATGACTCACGAAAAAAATTATCTCTTCACTTCCGAATCAGTTTCGGAAGGACATCCCGACAAAGTGGCCGACCAGATCAGCGACGCCATTCTTGATGAATTTCTTGCCCGCGACCCGCAGTCGAAAGTGGCCTGCGAAACGCTCGTCACCACAGGCCATGTCACAGTGGCCGGCGAGGTGAAAAGCAAAGCCTACGTCGACCTCATGGAGACGGTGCGCGGCGTCATAGCCCGCATCGGCTACAACCGCAGCGAGCTCAAATTTGAAGCCGAATCGTGCGGCGTGCTCTCGGCGCTCCACGAGCAGAGCATCGACATAAACCGCGGCGTTGAGCGCGCCGAGCCCGAAGAACAGGGTGCCGGCGACCAGGGCATGATGTTCGGCTACGCCTGCGACGAGACCGACACCTTCATGCCGCTGCCCCTCGACCTCAGCCACCGCCTGCTGCGCGAGCTCTCCGACATACGCCGCAACGAAGACGCCATGACCTACACCGACCGGTACGGCGTGCACCGCACATATCTGCGTCCCGACGCCAAAAGCCAGGTGACCGTTGAATACACCCCCGAAGGCGAGCCGGTGCGCGTGCACACCATCGTCATCTCCACACAGCACGACGAGTTCATCCTCCCCACCGACGGCATGACGCAGGACGAGGCCGACCGCCGCATGGTGGAAACGATCACAAACGACGTGCGCAACGTGCTCATTCCGCGCGTCAAAGCCAAGCTCTCCGCCCGCGTTGCCGCGATGATCGACGACGACGTCATACTCCATGTCAACCCCACCGGCAAATTCGTCATCGGCGGCCCCCACGGCGACACCGGACTCACCGGCCGCAAGATCATCGTGGACACCTACGGAGGCCGCGGCGCCCACGGCGGCGGCGCTTTCTCCGGCAAGGATCCCTCCAAGGTCGACCGATCGGCAGCCTACGCCGCCCGCCACATAGCCAAAAACCTCGTGTACGCCGGCATAGCCCGTCAGGCACTGGTGCAGGTGGCCTACGCCATCGGCGTGGCCCAGCCCGTCAGCCTCTACGTCAACACCTTCGGCACAGCTACTTGCGGCCTCCCCGATGCCGAGATCTCCGAAAAGGTGGCAAAGCTCGTCGACATGCGCCCCCACGCCATCGAGGAGCGCCTCAAGCTCCGCAACCCCATCTATTTCGAAACGGCTTCCTACGGACACGTAGGCCGCCAGCCCATCACCGTCAAAAAGACGTTCCATTCCAAATACGAACCCGACAAAACGGTTGAAGTGGAGCTCTTCACATGGGAAAAGCTCGACCTCGCCGATAAGTTTCGCGAAGCATTTGCCAAAAAATTTTGATAACATCTGAAAATGATGTATCTTTGTGCGCTATAACTGCCGTGTGGAGCCCCCACACGGCGTTATGGCGCATAATACACCGCATAATAAAAAACACAGATACTTAAATAACTAATGGCAACCTTAGAGAAAATCAGAAGCAAATCAGTGCTTTTGCTCATCATCATCGGTGTGGCCCTGCTGGCTTTCATCATCGGTGATTTCTTCAACTCAAGCCGCACCCTGTTCGGCCCCGACAACAGCGTGGCTAACATCGACGGCGAAAAAATCGAAGCTTCAGAATATCAAAACCGCAGCCAGTCGCTCGAAACAGGAAACTCCGACGAGGAACGCGCCTACGTACAGCAGATGCTCCTGCGCTCTATGATGCTCGAAAAACTTCAGAACGAAGAATATGAAGACCTCGGCATCACCGTCACCGACGACGAGCTCAACGATATGATCAACGGCAGCGGCAAAATGTTTGCCGACAGAATGGCTGCTGACTATGCAGCCTCAAAGCTGAAACTGCAGGTGCAGTCGGCCGCCGAGCTTCAGGACGTGACCAACAACCCCACGAAATACGGCTATCCCGCCGAAAGCAAACAGCAGCTCCAGCAGTTCTGGCTCGACTTCGAGAACGAAATGGTCAAATTCCTGACCAACAACAAATTCATCTCGATGCTCAGCGGCACTATGGTTGCCAACGATCTCGACATCGCCCAGTCGTTTGCCGACGATCAGACCGGCTACATGATCTCCTATGTTCAGAAGCCCTACGTGGTCGACCCGAACATCAAGGTGACCGACGACGAGATCCAGAAAGCATGGGAAGCTGAAAAAGAGACCTACGCCGTCAAAGAGGAGCAGCGTCTGATCAACTTCATCTCAGTGCCCATCGCTCCGTCGGTCGACGATGAAGACGCAGCCCGCGCCCTCATGGCCGAAGTGATCGAAGGCCTCAACACCACCGACGGCGTTGAAGCACTCCGCGGCCGCAAAGGTTTCGACAACCAGCAGACCACGATGACCAACGCTTTCATCGCCGATATCGTAAAACAGGGCGGCAACGCCGACCTCAAGGCATTCGTCGACTCCGCCGCCGAAGGTCAGGCCAAACTGATCCAGGACGGTCCCGTCGATTTCCAGATTGCCAAGCTTCTCAAACGCGGTGAGGCTGTCGACTCCGTCACCATCAGCTTCGTAGCCTTCGACAGCTCCGTAGCCGGTGTGGCCGACACTCTGAAAGCCGCCTTGGCCGCCGGCAAGAAAGCCGCCGACCTGCAGGCCATCGAAGGAGTGGCTTACGTGCTCGACAGCGTGCCCGCCTCCATCACCAACCCGATGATCGCCAACCGCGAAGTAGGCCAGCTCATCTCGGCCGAGATCTCCGGCAACAAGGATGCGTTCATCAGCAACGAACTCGGCAAGCCGTTTGAAGGCACCGTCGAGTCAGGCATCGGCACCCTCTACACCGTCACCTCGCGTAAGGCTCCCCAGAGCAACGTTGAGCTCGCTCTCATCAGCTACCGCCTCGACCCTTCGCGCGCTACCATCGACAACCTCCGCTCCGGTCTTGAGAAATTCATCGCCGCCAACGGCGACGCCACCAAATTCGTGGCCAACGCAGCAGCAGCCAACTATGCCGGCAGCTTCAACCTCGTATCAGCCTCTTCGCCCTACGTTGTCTTAGGCCAGAACCCCCAGAACGGTCAGCCCATCTTCATGCCCAACTCGCATCAGGCTGCACGCTGGGCTCTCGAAGCTGAAAAAGGCTCCGTATCACCGATCTTCGGCGACCAGCGCACCGGCGCATTCCTCGTGGCCACACTCGTCGACGTTTACCCCGACTACGTCACCACGACATATCCTCAGGTAAAGACCCTGCTCACCGACAAAGTGCGCAAATCGAAAGTCGGCGACACCATGGTTAAACAGTACACCGGCAAAGCCAACGACATTGCCGGCTACGCCGCCGTCATGGGCACCGAACCCGCAACCGACGCCGTCAACTTCCTCCGCAGCGGCCGCATCTATGGTTCCGAGCTCCTCGGCAAGATCGTCACCTCGGCCACCGGCAAAGTGTCGACCCCCGAAAAAGGCGAGAACGGCGTGTTTGTCTACCAGGTTACCTCCGTCAACAAACCCACCCGCAAACTCGACAAAGCAGCCGACGCCCAGACATTCAATGCCACCCGCGGCGTCAGCTCGCTCAACGACGAAGGTTTCTTCCAGCTCCTTCTCGGCAACCGTCCGTTTGAAAACCGTCTGCTGAAAGTGTTCAAAGAAGACTGATCATCGCACACCGACCGCGGCCAACGCCCGATGCTGTGCGAGGCACAGCGCTAAGGCTTGCCGCCGACCATCATAAGCTCCGGCCCGCTGACAAAGGTATGAAACCTGCGGCGGGCCGGTTCTGATAATTAAAACCTGCAGCGCCCCCTCCCGGCGATACAAGAATCCGCAGCAAAACAAGACAACACCGAAACCGTAACTATCCGGCAACAAACCAACCGACACAACTCTCCTTGAAATCGATAAAAGAACTATACCGCATCGGCACAGGCCCCTCAAGCAGCCACACCATGGGCCCGCGCAACGCAGCCGGCATCTTTGCCGGACGCAACCCCGGTGCCGCGTCCTTTGAAGTGACACTCTACGGCAGCCTCGCAGCCACCGGCCGCGGCCACCTCACCGACGTGGCCGTCGAAGAGGCGCTCTCGCCCACGGCACCCGTCAGCATCATCTGGCAGCCCCAGACGTTCCTGCCCTTCCACCCCAACGGCATGCAGTTCCGCGCCCTCGACGCCGAAGGCAACGCCACCGACACATGGGTGGTGTACAGCGTTGGCGGCGGACAGATAGCCGAAGAAGGCTCACGCTCCGGCGACACCCCCGATGTCTACGGCATGAACACCCTGACGGAGATACTCGAATGGTGCGAAACCACCGGCTGCACCTACTGGGAATATGTTGAGCAGTGCGAAGGTCCCGGCATCTGGGACTACCTCGCCACCGTGTGGGAGACCATGCAGCGTGCCGTAGAGCGCGGCCTCGACCGCGAAGGCGTGCTGCCCGGACCGCTCGGACTGCGGCGCCGCGCCGCCACCTATCATGTGCGCGCCTCGGGCTACAAGAGCAATCTCCAGTCGCGCGGCCTCGTCTTTGCCTACGCCCTTGCCGTGAGCGAAGAAAATGCCTCTGGCGGCACCATCGTCACCGCCCCGACATGCGGCTCGTGCGGCGTGCTACCGGCTGTGCTCTATCATCTGAAAAAGAGCCGCGACTTCTCCGACGCCCGCATCTACCGTGCGCTCGCCACCGCCGGCCTGATAGGCAATATCGTCAAGCACAACGCCTCCATAGCCGGTGCCGAAGTGGGCTGTCAGGGCGAAGTGGGCGTGGCCTGCGCCATGGCCGCCGCCGCTGCCAACCAGCTCTTCGGCGGCAGCCCCGCACAGATCGAATATGCCGCCGAGATGGGTCTCGAACACCACCGCGGCATGACATGCGACCCCGTGTGCGGCCTCGTGCAGATTCCCTGCATCGAGCGCAACGCCTACGCCGCCGCACGCGCCCTCGACGCCAACCTCTATTCGGCTTTCACCGACGGTGAGCACCGCGTGTCGTTTGACCGCGTTGTCGAAGTGATGAAACAGACGGGCCACGACCTGCCGTCGATCTACAAAGAGACAGGCGAAGGCGGCCTCGCACGCACATGGTCGCCCCGCAAGAAAATCACACCGCTGCCCAAAGCAGCTGCGCCTGATGCCGCACCTGTCGTCTCCGCGACATCAAAAGCGGCTGACGCAAAAACAGACAACGCCTGAGCTGCAGAAACCGGAATCACCGAAACGAAACAACAACCCTAACCAATACTTATCCCCTATGAAACGGATCCTTTTCACACTCATTGCAATGGTTGCGTGCCTCAGCACTTACGCCGAAGTCACCGGCGAAGCCCTCAGAATGCGCTCGCAGATCAAAAACTATCTCACCACCGAAGGCTATGTGCCCACCATCGACTCCGACGGCGACATCGCCGTGAAAATCGAAGGCGAGAAATTCTTCATCTCCTGCGAGAACTATGGCTCGGTAGTCTACGTGAAGCTGGCACGCTATCTCGGCTGTGAAGGCACCAACATCAACCTGCTGCGCCGTGCCTGCGGCGATGCCGAAAGAGGCCTCAAATCAGTGCGCATCCTCATATCGGCCAATCAGGAAAACGTCACCTTCGAATGCAATGCCTTCGTCAGCAATTCATCACAATTCACCTCGATGCTGACCGACTATGTCGACATCATCAAGATGGCCATAGAATCAGTCAGCGAAAAGCTCTGACAGCGAAGACAATAGAATCAGCACTGAAAAACCCTGACAGCTAAGACAATAGAACCAGTCAGCGAAATGCTCTGACTGAAGAGCGCCCCTCGATTTCCCATCAGCCTGCCGTGCAGCATGCCTCACGACTGCGATGCCTCTCCGCGCGATGAAATGCGCTGACGCACCGCCGATGTGATCACGACCGTAAACAGCGGGAACATCACCATGCCCATTATGGCCAGGACGGCACCCGTCACCTTACCGGCAGGCGTCATCGGGCTTATGCTGCAACCGGTGGTTGTGGTGTCGGCACATGCCCACCACAAAGCGTCGAAATAGGCGTTCACCCCGGGGTTCAGCCCGTGCTCCCGCTCGAAGAACACAAGGCTGCCGAAATAGACAATAGCCAGAAGCACAGCGCTATACGAAGCGAAGATGTTTGTCAGACGGTTGGTCGACACATATCCCACCACTATCGCCATGGCAAGCATGCCGCGGGCAAGCGGAATGAACCGCACGAAATAGACCACATCGGGCGAAAACGTCACGCCATAATGCTCAAACAGATTGAGATAGGGCACCGACAGAATCAGGAACAGCAGACGGCGGCGGAAAAACCGCCAGCGGTGGCTCGACATGTAGAGCTCGATGAAGAAATCGGCGATGAAAACGCAGCACACCAGAAGCTGAAACCGCATGTAGCCGCGGTCGGCCAGAAAGCTCACGCCGCGGAAAGCGTCGGCCGACAGATATATGATCAGAGCCAGCGACAGAGCGAGCACCGTGATATTGAGCCAGCGATAGATACAAGCCGAGTGACGAACTACAAACGCATTCATAATTTTCTTAAATACAACTATTAAACACACGGCATTGCAGAAATGTTAGGCAAATTTCTTTGCGTTTTTGCTTTGCCGTTTCATTCAAAAGCAGTAACTTTGCTCACGACAAAACGATAAAGGGCCAGCGCCCGCCAGATATGGAATCTTGTCCCCGTGGGGATGGAGATTCCAAATTTTTACTTTCATCCAGAATCTAAAACAACAAAACCAATACCATCATGCCAATCACTTACATGACAAAAGAGGGCTACAAAAAGAAAATGGAGGAGATCGCATACCTCGAATCCGTGAAACGCCCCGAAATCTCCCGCGCCATCGCCGAAGCACGCGACAAGGGCGACCTGTCGGAGAACTCCGAATACGACGCCGCCAAAGAGGCTCAGGGAATGCTTGAAATGAAAATATCGCAGCTCAAGGACCTCGTTGCCAGTTGCCGCATCATCGACGAAAGCAAGCTCAACAACGAAGAAGTACAGATACTCAACCGTGTGAAAATCAAAAACACGGCCAACGGCATGACGATGGAATACACCATTGTGGCCGACAGCGAAGCCAACCTCAAAGAGAAGAAAATCGGCTCCAGCACCCCCATCGCACAGGGTCTGCTCGGCCACAAGCTCGGCGAAATCGTCGAGATCAAAGTGCCCGCCGGCCTGATGAAATTCGAAATCATCGAGATAAACTTCTGATCCGCCATGGCATCGATATTCAGCATGATCGTGGCCGGTGATATACCCTGCTACAAAGTGGCCGAGGACGACCGCCATCTGGCATTCCTCGACATCAACCCCATGGCTCCGGGCCACACTCTGGTCATTCCCAAAAAGGAGATCGACTATCTATTCGACATGACCGACGACGACTATCTCGCTCTCGAGCTCTTCGCCAAACGTGTTGCAGCAGCAATCAAAGAGGCGATGCCGTGCTCACGCGTGGCTGAAGCAGTCCTCGGCATGGAAGTGCCCCACGCCCACATCCATCTGGTGCCCATCAACAGCGAATCCGACATGGATTTCCATCACAAGCTGTCGCTTCCCGGCGACGAGATGGCCTCCATCGCCGCCCGCATAAGCGCCTGCGTGAAGCTCTGATTATCATATCAATGACACACTCCGCTATCCCGTCACCCCGTCGGGATAGCGTTGTTCTTTATAGCCTTTAAAGAATCAGCGGGAGAGCGCGTCGAGGGCATCAAGCTCGTTGAGAGCGGCACGGGCTGCCTCGATCTGATCGCCCTCGGGATCGGATGAATAGCCGCCGTAACGGCCGGTCCACTCCGCCTCCATCGGATAGAAATCGATCACGGGCACGGCAGGCCACGACTCCAGCCGGGCATCAAACCACCGCTTCCAGCGGGGAAGGTAGAAATCGTGCAGCAGCCCCTGCCACTCGCGGTGGGCATAGTCGTGCAGCATCCCGCCGTCGGCCGCCCCGCGGTTGCCCCACGTGGTGATGAGCGTGCGCGCATTGCGCTCGTAAAGCGCCTTCTCGGCCTGCGTGTCGCCGCAAGCCCGCGCCTGTTCGAGCCAGCGTCCGAGCCGGAAATCGGGCAGTGTGCCCAGCAGCGAGTCCTGTACATCTATGAGCCGCTGAAAGCGCT
Source organism: uncultured Porphyromonadaceae bacterium (assembly GCA_902489785.1). Classification (GTDB taxonomy): domain Bacteria; phylum Bacteroidota; class Bacteroidia; order Bacteroidales; family Muribaculaceae; genus Paramuribaculum. Next base: position 23,177 of record CABUBG010000009.1, on the reverse strand, counting down.
CCGCCTCAGCCGAATAAGCCTCACGATCGCCCGCCGCCACAGCCGCATCCAGTCGCCGCATCACGGCGCGGGCCTCATCGGCAACAGCCTGACGGGTCACATCGACAAGGTCGTACACGTAATTGGCATTCCCGCCAAACTTACCGGCAGCCGAAAGCAGCAGCTCGGCCGCCTGCCTGACATCATCCGGATCATAATAAGGCTTCGTGGCAGCCCATGTCGACACCTGACGCACCCCGTCGGCCGGACGGGCACAGAAAAGCGACTCCGCGGAGCCCTGCTGCACGGTGTCGGCCGGACAGCCGTAGACCGACCGCTTCAACAGCCGCCACGCCTCATCGACGCTGTCGTCACGCACACCGCCATAGCGGGCCACAACATAATCGCCGAGCCACGCATCAATGTCGGCATCGGCCTCCATCCACGGCAAATCGCACAGCAGTTCATACATCACCGGATTGTTGTCGATGCCCTCCATGGTCAGCCCGACGCCGGCCAGCGAAGCCGACTCGCGGCGGGCGCGGGCGAAGCCGTCGGCCATCGCCTGCATCTTGCCATACATCCCCACATTGCCGCCGAAATTCAGCAGCATGCAGTAGAGCCAGTCGTGTCCGGCAAACCCGTCGGGGCGCGCGCACCATGCCGGACTGTTCTCGGCCTGCAGGTCGAGCACCGTCATGTCGCCTTCCGGCAAAGCGGCTATCATCTCCGGCCGCGGATTCTCCTGCCAGCCCTGCACCACCCACACCGCATCGGGGCGGCAGCGCTTCATCGCCGCGGCGATGGTGCGCCCGGCAGCGGCGAGGTCCACGCCCGCCGTGTTGCCGCCCTCATGAAAGGGATCCATGCTGTAGTAGCGCGAGGTGCCGTAAAGCTTTGTCAGCTCATCGTAGTAGATATCGGCGATGCGGTTGAACGCCGTGTCGGAAGGCTGCAAGAACGCCGGGCGCCCATAGCCGCACCATCGTCCGGGATCGGCCACGTCGAGGCCGAGCCGCGCGGCGGCGTCGTGCGGCAGCATCCCCGAATAGCCCGGGAGCACCGGTTCCATGCCCAGCTCGCGCATGCGGCCTGTGATGCGGCGCTGCATCTGCTCGTCGCGTTCATAATACTGAGCGGGGTTCGGACCGCCCCAGCCCTCCAGATTGTTCATCAGCCACCACGCCTGATAGCCCGGGCCGGCCACGAAACTGTCGATGGCCTCCCGGGGATAGCCGAGACGGCGGAGCACATTGCGCCACAGCGCCGCCGAACCGGTGACGGCCAGCGGCATGTTGATGCCGTGGAGCGCCATCCAGTCGATCTCGCGCTCCCACCGCGGCCAGTCCCAGAAAGCGGCCGAATAGGAGTGGGTGCAATAGTTCAGATAATAGCGTTTGCGCAGCGGAGTGGAGCGGCGCACAGTTCCAGTCACGGCCGGTAGCGTGTCGGGCAGCACGGCATGCATGTTGTTCCACGACAGATGGTTGCCCGTGTAATGCCGCAGATAATAGTTGACGCCCACGGCCACGCTCACGGCATTGTTGCCGCGCACCGCAGGCTTGCCCCCGAGCTGCGTCAGCTCGAAGAAATCGACAGTGTCGGCACCGCCGTTCACAATCTCCGTCGCCATTTTCTCCGACAGGCCCTCACTTATTCTCTCAAGCAGGCCGGTCAGTTCGGGCGACGACGCCATCGCCGGCACTATTGCGGCCAGACACAGCGCCACACATATAGTAAATCCTCTCATCAATGCAATTTTTCCACAAAAATACATCCTGCACGCCATAAATAAGGCGAATCTGACCGAAAAAATCTGTAAATTTGTACTCCACATTTAATACATCCCTGACAAAATGAACCTCAGATACCTCATCGCCGCATCGCTGACCATGGCCACATCCGCAGCTTTGGCCTGCACCGGCCTCATCGCGGCCCCCGGTGCCACCACCGACGGCTCGACCCTGATCACCTACGCCGCCGACAGCCACACGCTCTACGGCGAGCTCTACTACAAACCCGCCGCCGACCATGCCAAAGGCACAATGCGCCAGGTGGTCGACTGGGACACCGGCAAACCGCTCGGCGAGATACCCGAAGCCGCCCACACCTACACCACCATCGGCAACATGAACGAGCACGGCCTCGCCATCACCGAAAGCACATGGGGCGGCCGTCAGGAGCTTGCCGGCTCAGGCATGATAGACTACGGCTCGCTCATATATATAACGCTCGAACGCGCCCGTACCGCACGCGAAGCCATCCGCACGATGACCGACCTGGTGAAGACCTACGGCTACGCCAGCGAAGGCGAATCGTTCACCATCGCCGACCCCACCGAAGTGTGGATCATGGAGATGATAGGCAAAGGCAAGACCGACAAAGGCGCCGTATGGGTGGCACGCCGCGTGCCCGACGACTGCATCGCAGGCCATGCCAACCACAGCCGCATCCACCGCTTCCCGCTCAAGGACAAGACGGGCAACACGCTCTATTCGCCCGACGTGATCAAATTCGCCCGCAAGATGGGCTATTTCGACGGCAAGGACAGCGACTTCAGCTTCTCGCGCGCCTATGCCATAGCCGACGGCGGCGCCCTGCGCGGCTGCGACGGCCGTGTGTGGGCCTTCTACAACAAATTCGCCCCCGACTCCGTGCAGCAATATCTCGCCTGGGTGCTCCGCGGTGAAGGCGAACCGCTGCCGCTTTGGATCAAGCCCCAGAAGAAACTCTCGGCCACCGACATGAAATGGATGATGCGCGACCACTTCGAAGGCACGCCCATGGACATGACCAAAGATGTAGGCGCCGGCCCCTACAAAGTGCCCTACCGCTGGCGTCCGCTCACCTACACCGTCGACTCCGTAGAATACACCCACGAACGCGCCATCGCCACACAGCAGACCGGCTTCTCGCTGGTGGCCCAGCTCAACGCCAACGCCCCCGAGCCGATGCGCGGCATCCTATGGTTCGGCGTCGACGACGCCAACACCTGCGTCTACATTCCGATGTACAGCTGTCTGAAAGGCGCTCCCCACGAGTTTGCCCACGGCAACGGCGACCTCTACAACCTGAAGTGGGACGCCGCCTTCTGGGTCAACAACTTCGTGGCCAACCAGGCCTACAACCGCTATTCGCAGATGATCCCCGACATCCGCCGCGTGCAGGGCTCCATCGAGGATTCCATCCAGTCGGAAGTGGACATACTCTACCGTGAAGTGGCATCGCTTGACCCCGACGTGGCAGTCGACTTCCTCAACAGCCACTGCACCGACTGGTCGAAGAAATACACCGAACGCTACCGTCAGCTCGGCGAATACCTGCTGGTGAAATATCTCGACGGCAACGTTAAGAAAGAACGCGACGGGCAGTTTGCCCGCAACCCCTACGGTCTGCCCGAATATCCGCAGTTCCCCGGCTACGACGAACGCTACTACCGCGCCATCACCACCGACCCCGACGGCGGCGAGAGGCTCCGGACATTCGAAGGACTCAAATAAGACACACCGACCATGAAAGACCTTAAACTCACAACCCCCTACCGGCTTGCCACATTCGACGAGCTCGACGAGTCCGACCGTCGTCTCGTACAACTCGCACGCGAAGCCACCTTCCGTTCCTACGCGCCCTACAGCAAATTCCGCGTCGGCGCCGCCATCCTTCTCGACAACGGCGAGACAGTCACCGGAGCCAACCAGGAAAACGTGGCATACCCCTCCGGCACCTGCGCCGAACGCACAGCCTGCTATTATGCCCACGCCACCTATCCCGACGCCCGCTTCAAGGCCATAGCCATCGCCGCCCGCGACACCGACGGCAATTTCGTGGCCACGCCAACGGCTCCCTGCGGCGCCTGCCGCCAGGCCCTTCTCGAATACGAGATGCTCGCCGGCGGCGACGTGCGCGTGATCCTCGCCGGTGCCGACGAAATCTACATCCTCCCGTCGGTGAAATCAACCCTCCCCTTCGCCTTCACCGAATTCAGCTGAGAGCCACTTTCGCCCTCTTCCGCCCCTCTTCCGCCGGCTGAAAATCGGACCGCCTAATCACATTTGATTAGACAGCCCCGCCATGCGCCACAATTTTTACCCATTTTTGACGATTGCCGGGCCACAGGTGCCGGAGTAATTTTGCATCCGAAAAACCAGGATGTAAAATGCCCCGACGATTCTTGCAACGACACATCATCATATTTCTTATAGCCTGCTGCCATCTTCACGCAGCAGCCGAGACAGGCTCCTTCACACTTAACGCCACCGTAACCGACCGCACCAACGGCGAACCGCTGCCCACGGCCACCGTCCGCCTCCAGCCCGGCATGATCGGGCTAAACACCGATGCCGAAGGCCACTTCGCCATACGCCTCCAGCCCGGCCGCCACACGCTCGACGTGAGCTATATAGGCTACCGCACGTGGCACACCGACCTCGACCTCACCTCCGACACCACGCTCACCATATCGCTCACGCCCGACGAACGCACACTGAGCGAAGTAGTTGTCACCGCCACCCAGAGCAGCAGCCTCACCTCAGGCTCACGCATCGACCGCGACGCCATGTCGCACCTCCAGCCCACCAGCTTCGCCGACATCCTCGAGCTGCTGCCCGGCAACATCAGCCACACCCCCGACATGAGCCGCACCAACGCCATAGCCTTGCGCGAGACGGGCACCATAGGCGGCGCCGGCAGCGTGGTGGAGAATCCCGACTATGCCATCAGCTCGCTCGGAACCCCCTTCGTGATCGACGGCACGCCGGTCAACACCGACGCCAACCTCAACGAAGTGCCGGGAGCCTCCAGCGGCGACGTGGCCTACAGCCGCTCATCTAAAAACCGCGGCGTGGACATGCGCGCCATCGCCACCGACAACATCGAGAGCGTCGAAGTGATGCAGGGCATCCCCTCGGCCGAGTACGGCAACCTCACCTCGGGCGTCGTGAACATACGGCGCATACGCCGCACAACGCCATGGACAGCACGCTTCAAGGCCGACGAGTTCAGCAAGCTATTCTCCGTGGGCAAAGGCTTCGGCATCGGCAGCCAGGTGATCAACGCCGACATCGGCTATCTCGACTCCAAAAGCGACCCGCGCGACAACCTCGAAAACTATAAGCGCGTCAACGCATCGGTCCGCGCCCGCCTGCGCTTCGAAGCGCCCGACATGGTCACCGCATGGAACATTGGCCTTGACTACACCGGCTCGTTCGACAACTCGAAGACCGACCCCGACCTCAACCAGAACAAAATCGACCTCTACCGCAGCCGCTACAACCGCGCCGCATTCAGCTCCGACGTCACCTTCACCTTCCCGCGCCTGTCATGGCTCGAATCCGTAGGGCTCAGCACCTCGGCATCCTACGTCAGCGACCGCCTCACCCGCATCCTCGACGTCAGCCCCAACGGCACCACCATAGCGCCGACATCGACCGAGGAGGGCGTTCACGACGGGCACTACATCCTGAAATCATATCTCGCCGACTTCCGCGTCGACGGCAAACCGGTCGACATCTTTGCCAAGCTGAAAGCCAACGGCTCCGTATCGACCGGCACCTGGCTCCACGCCTACAAGGTCGGCCTCGAATGGACATTCTCCAAGAACTACGGCCGCGGGCAGATCTACGATCCCGACCGTCCGCTCTCCGGCGGGTGGACCACGCGTCCGCGCGCCTACAGCGACGTCCCCGCCATGCACATCGTCTCGGCCTTCGTCGAGGACGGCGTCACGGCCCTTATCGGCTCCAACAAGCTCGAGCTGCAGCTCGGAGCGCGCTTCATGACGATGCCGGCGCTCGACAGCCGCTATTATCTCTCCGGCCGCCCCTGCATCGACCCGCGCATCAACGCCCAATGGCAGTTACCGTCGTTCTTCGCCGGCGACCGTCCGATGACCCTTTCGATTGCCGCCGGCTACGGCCTCACCACCAAGCTGCCCACGCTCGACTATCTCTTCCCGCAGGTGCACTATTCCGACTTCGTGCAGCTCGGCTATTTCAACGTCAATGACCCGGTCAACCTCTCCCGCGTAAACCTGCGCACCTACATCACCGACCCGACGAACTACGACCTGCGCGCCGCCCGCAACCGCAAATGGGAAGTGCGCCTCGGCGCCGAATGGGGCGGCAACAAGCTGTCGGTGACCTATTTCCAGGAGCACCTCAACTCCGGCTACCGCTATTCGGCCGTCTACGACACCTACACCTTCCGCCGCTACGACGCCTCGGCCATCGACGGCTCTACGCTCACAGCCCCGCCCTCGCTCGACAATCTCCCCTACACCGACATGCAGATCCTCGACGGCTACAACCGCGTGACCAACGGCTCGCGCATCGACAAGCGCGGCATCGAATTCTCCCTCAGGACCGCCCGCTGGCAGCCGCTGCGCACCGCGCTCACCGTCACCGGAGCATGGCTTCACACCCGCTACTCCAACTCGCAGATGCTCTTCTATCCCGTGGGCACCGTGATCGGCAACACAGCAGTCAGCGACCGCTACGTGGGCATCTACGACACCGACGACGGACGCGTCAACGACCAGTTCAACACCAACTTCATGTTTGACACGCAGATTCCGCGCTGGGGCCTGATCTTCACCACCACCGTCCAGGTAATGTGGTGGACCAAGACACGCCGCATGCGCGAAAACGGCGTCCCCGTGAGCTATCTCGCCTCCGACGGCAACATCTACCCCTACGACCGCGAGGCCGCGGCCGCCGACCCGATGCTCGCCCAGCTCGTGCGCGACTTCTCCGACAACCTCTTCGACACCCAGCGCGTGCCCATAGCCCTCTACCTCAACTTCAAGGCCACCAAACAGATCGGGCGCTTCCTGCGCATCTCGGCCTTTGTCAACCGCATCATCGACTATCTCCCCGACTATAAATCCAACGGACTCACCATCCGCCGCACCTCCGAAGCCTATTTCGGAATGGAGGCCACCCTCACGCTATAACGACAAATCAACAATAATAACAATAACAAAACACCAACACTCATGAACCTTTCAAAATTCATCCTTGCAGCCGTCCTCACGACAGGCGCTGCTTCATTCACGGGATGCTCCGACAACGACGATCCCGTGCCCGTCTATCCCGTGACGCTCAGCATCCAGCTCCCGTCGGAGGTGACCTCGGCCACCGTTCTCAGCGAGCTTTATACCTTTAAAAACGTCAGCAACAACAACGTACAGACATTCAGCTCGGCCGACGACATCGAAGTGGTGCCCGGTCTCTACGACATCACCTACACCGCACAGGTGCGTCTGGCCAACGGCGTTGAATCGACAGTGCGCGCACAGCGCCAGAGCGTGGAGATCAAGGCCGGCAACAACAGTGTGTCGCTCCAGGCATTCAACACCATCGAGTCCGACGACCTCATCATCGCCGAAGTATTCTTCACAGGCACTACCACATCCACCGGCGCACAGCACCGCGGCGACGACTACATCAAGCTCTACAACAACAGTGACCACGTGATCTACGCCGACGGCATCTCCATCTTCGAGAGCGACTTCAACACCACGACCAAACGCGACTACACCCCCGACATCATGAACGAATCGGTGGCCGCATGGTCGGTCTACACCGTTCCGGGCGACGGCACCAAATACCCCGTGCAGCCCGGCGAGTATTTCCTCATCGCCGACAACGCCTACGACCACCGCACCACCAGCGAGCTGTCGTTCGACCTGTCGCACGCCGACTGCGAATGGTACGACGTTTCGTCCGTTGCCTCCCAGCAGGATGTCGACAACCCCGACGTGCCCAACATGGATAAGGTCTACTGCTATACCCGCTCCATCTACATGCTCGCCAACGGCGGCAACCGCGCCGTCGGCATCGCCCGCCTCAACAAATCGGCCGAGAGCTTCCTCACCGACAACAAATATGACTACACCTATATGCTCGTGACACCGGCGATAACCAAAGAGATGAGCGGATCGTCATTCTTCATCCCCAACTCCTGCGTGCTCGACGTTGTCAACTGCTCCGTCAAAAACACCTACGCCTGGAACGTCACCTCACCGGCCCTCGACTGCGGCTGGACATGGTGCTCCGAGACAGCGGCCGACAAAACGCGCTTCTTCACCTCAGTGCGCCGTAAGATGCTCTACCTCAACGAGCAGGGCAACCCCGTGCTGAAAGACACCAACAACTCGACCGACGACTTCAACGCCCGCGTCACCCCCTCGGAAATCGAGCTTCAGGGAACGGCCATCAACGCCGACGGCACCCGTTGCACCACCAAAACCTACGACGGCGTGACACCCATGCAATGAGAAAGACACTCCTTGCCATAACAATAATGTCAGCAGCATCCGTGACCGCCGGTGCGACGGTCACGGATTCTGTTGCTTCCGTCAACCGACGCATCGCCGCCCGCGAAAGCCTGATGTGGCAGATGCCGTCGATGGCCTACGACAACCCCGCCACGCGCCAGTGGATGCTGCCTGTGAGCTACAGCGACATCACGGCCGCCTACAGCTACGCCGCCGCCAACCGCGCCGTCGACCCGCAGAAGGGCAAAGGGAGCGGCATCTTCAGCATCGGCGCATCGACCTATATGAAACACCGCTCGTCGACCCTCTGGGGCTCGGCCGGCTACTCCAACGGCTTCCTGCGGTCGGTCAACTGGAACGAATCGGCCGACCTTGAAACCGTAGGGCCGTATGTCATCGCCGACTCCGTGGGCGGCAACATGCGTGCCGAAAGCTACAGTTTCGCCGGAGGATATGCCGACCACAACGACCGCTGGGCATGGGGCGCCGCACTCGGCTACAAGGCGGGGCTTTATTACCGCAACGTCGACCCGCGCCCGCGCAACACCACCAACCGCCTCGACATCAGCGCCGGGGTCTCGGTGCGCATAGGCTCGTCGGACTATTCGGCCGGTCTGTCGCTCAACTATCAGAAATACAAGCAGACGGGCAACCTGATGTTCGTCAACGAGATGAGCAACAACCGCTTCTGGCATCTCACCGGCCTGGGCACCCACTACGAGCGCTTCGAAAGCCTCGGCAATGCCCACTACTACAACGGCAACCGCATCGGCATCACCGCCGACCTCTTCCCGCGCACCCGCCGCGGGCTCTCGGTGGCCGCCGGGTGGCAGCGGATGAAAACCGACCATATCCTCACCGGACTCAACAAGCTGCCGCTGCAGACGCTCACCGACAACGGCCTCTCGGCCCAGGGAGCATGGCTGGCGCCGGGCGCCGTCCACGACTGGAGCGTCAGCGCCACGCTGCGTTATGGCCGCCGCACCGGTGCCGAAAACATCTTCGGCAATCCCTCGTCGGGCGTCTATCCGCAGATCGGCAGCATGGACATGTACCGGCGCACACGCATCTCCGTCACCGGGCGCGGCCTCTGGCAATGGCATCCCTTGCAGGGAGCGCTTCTCGCCGTGGAGCCTGCCGTCACCTTCAGTTCCGACCACCAGCGGTATGCCGACCCTCAGCGCCATATCGACAACGACCGCCTCATCCCCTCGCTGCGCATCCTTGCATCGCGGGGCTTCGGGCGCCTCTGGAGAGCCTCCGCCGAGATGACGGCCGAGGTGAGCGTGCCGCTCAGCACCTCGGTGCTCCTGCCGTGGGATCCGTCGGTATCGGCCGGCCTGCAGACAATGGAACTCGAACGCGCCGACATCCTCACCAAAAGCTACACCACATGCGGCCTGCGCCTCTCGGCTTCGCGCGCCATAGCCGACCGCTACGCCCTGCAGCTCGCCCTCGGAGGCAGCTACAGCGCCTTCGCCCGGTCGGTCAACGAAAAAGCCCTCACCGCATCTCTTTCATTCATTTTCTAATCATCAACCACAGCCATAGCAATGTTACGAAAAGCATTAATCCCTCTGACTGCACTACTCACCGCGCTGACAGCATCAGCACTCAATCCTCTGCCCATGGATCCCGATGTCAGAACCGGCACTCTCCCCAACGGGCTGAAATATTACATCCGTCATAACGAAAACCCGGCCGACCGCGCCGACTTCTTCATTGCCATGAACGTAGGCTCGGTCAACGAAGAGGAGAATCAGCGCGGCCTGGCGCACTTCCTCGAGCACATGGCCTTCAACGGCTCGAAGCACTTCCCGGGCAACTCGCTCATCAGCTATCTCGAATCGATCGGCGTGAAATTCGGCGCCAACCTCAACGCCTACACATCGACCGACGAAACCGTCTACAACATCTGCGACGTGCCTACAACCCGCCAGTCGTCGCTCGACTCCTGTCTGCTCATACTCCGCGACTGGAGCGGCGACCTCACCCTTGACCCGAATGAGATCGACGCCGAGCGCGGCGTGATCAAAGGTGAATGGCGCCAACGCAACGGCCAGGCCTCAACCCGCCTGCTCGAGAAGGCCCTCCCGGAAGTGTATCCCGGATCGGTCTACGGCCGCCGCATGCCCATCGGCCTGATGAGCGTGGTGGATAATTTCCGTCCCGACGAGTTGCGCGACTATTACGCCAGATGGTACCATCCCGGCAACCAGTGCGTGATCGTCGTTGGCGACATTGACCCCGACACTATCGAACAGCGCATCCGTTCGCTCTGGGCCGACTGCGTCCCGGCCGCCAACGCCTCCATCTCCCGTCCGGTGCCCGTGGCCTACAACGCCGCGCCGATAGCTTCCGTGCAGACCGATCCCGAACAATCGTCGACCAACCTGCAGATCTATCTCAAGCACGACGATCTGCCCGACTCGCTCTCCAACACCATCGAAGAGCTGCGCCGCGACGCCATCAGCTCGCTCGTGTCGGCCATGCTCGCCGAGCGCCTCACAGAGATTGAAAACGCCGAAAACTCGCCAGTGTCGCGCCTTGCCGTCGGCGATATCAAATTCCTGCTCTCGCGCACGCAGCCCGCGCTGATAGTGCGCGCACCGTCGAAAAACGGCCGCGCCGCCGATGCCGTCCGCGCCATAGCCACGGAGCTTAAGCGTGCCGCCGTCCACGGCTTCCTTCCCACCGAGCTCCAGCGCGCCAAAATCGACCTGCGCACCGAAGCCGACAACGACTACACCGGCCGCACCTCGGTCACCAACACCGAATATGCCCGCGCCTACGTGCGCCACTACACCGACGGCGGCGCCCTCCCCTCGGCCGTTCAGAAATACAAGATGCTGAAAGGCGTGATACCCGCCATAACACTTCAGCAGGTCAACGACTACATGCGCTCGCTCGTGGCCCCCGATGCCGCCGGCACCGTCATCATAGCCTACGTGCCTGAATCCGACACGCTCAAGCCTGCCGACCTCACCGACGCTTTCACCTCCGTGCGCGAATCGGAGCTTTCCGCATGGGAAGAGAAGTCGGTCGAAGGCCCGTTGCTCACCGAGATGCCCGCCGCCGGCACCATAACCGCCGAGCAGCAGCTATCGCAGTTCGACGCCACGGTGTGGACGCTCTCCAACGGCATCCGCGTCTTCCTCCGTCCCTGCGACAAAAATCCCAACTCCGTCCTCATCCAGGGCTACAGCCCGGGCGGCTTCTCTCAGCACTACGACCCCGCCTTCGGCCCCGACTATAAGATGACCAACGACGTACTCGCCGTCAGCGGCTACGGTCCCTACACCACCGACCAGCTGCGCCGCCTCCTCGTGGGCAAGAACGTGCGCTCGGCCGTCACCGTCGACAACATGGAAGAGACCGTCGGCGCCGTCACCACGCCGGCATCGCTCACCGAAGCCATGCAGATGATCTATCTGCGCTCCACCGGCGCCCGCCGCGACGACCGCGCCTTCAACACCCTCATGGACAACACCCGCACACGTCTCGGCGGCCAGTCCACCAACCCCACCTTCGCCATGGGCGATTCGATCCACTCCTATGTCTACAACCGTCACCCGCTCGGCGCCAAGCTCACCGTTGAAGGCTGCGACAGCGTAAACTACGACCGCATCCTCGACATCTACCGCGACCGGTTTGCCGACATGTCGGACTTCTCGTTCTTCATCACCGGCAATTTCTCGCTTGATTCGATCCGTCCGCTCGTAGAGACCTACCTCGCCTCGCTTCCCGGGAACGGCCGCATGGAGAAGCCCCGCGACATCGGCTACGGCTACGCCAAAGGCCGCTCGCACCACCGCTTCACCATGCCCATGGCCAACCCGCAGACCATCGCCTACACCTTTTATAATACGCCCTGCTCCTACAACCTCACCAACGTCATCACCGGCCATGCCCTCGGACAGATAGCACAGTCGAAACTCCTCGCCGACCTTCGCGAAAAGCGCGGCTGGACCTATGGCGTCAAAAGCCACATAGGCATCGGCGCCGGCCTCAACGGCTCCGACCCCGCCAACATGATCATGCCCGTCTATATCCGTGTGGCACCCGAAAATGCCGATTCCACATTCGCCATCGTAGCCGCCACCATCGAATCGCTCGCCGATCCGGCAGCCATCTCCGGCGAAGAACTTGACAAGGTGAAGAAATATATGGCCAAGAGCTACACCGACAACGCCGACGACAACGTCTACTGGATAACCGTCATGCACATGTACGACAAGTTCGGCCGCGACATGCACTCCGACTATCTCTCGATTCTCGACCGCCTCACCGCCGCCGACCTCGCCGCGTTTGCCCGCACCTATCTCCTGCCGGCCAACCGCATCCAGCTCGAAATGAGCCCCGCCGCCGACCGTTAGTTTCCCCCGGCTTACTTTATTTAAAGCGCCGTGCCCACTCCGGGCATGGCGCTTTATCTTTTTGCGGGAATATTCACATTTTATTCATCAATTTGAAACGTAAAACAAATTTTTTGTGACAATTTGATTACATCTATTTGTTTTAACAATTCAATATAATAAATTTGCTGCGTTATTTACAATTTTCTAAGGCAAATGAAACACATCTACTCACTTTTCATGCTTTTTGCATGCATCACATCTGTTGCGCAGAGCAAGATCGACTTGCAGGGTCAGATCATGCTCCGGGAATATGCCAACAGCGCGCTCTCACCTGCAACAGCTATGGGCGACAAATCGCCTATGTCGATAACCCTTCCGTCGGCAAACGCCACCGCGGCGCCCGTGGTGACAGCCATAGTCGAGCTGGCCGACGGCGCATCGGCCGACGATCTGCGTGATGCCGGCTACGACGTCACGGCCGAGCTCATCACGATGGCGCTCGTCAGGATGCCCCTCGACAAAGCCGAGGATTTGGCTATGCTCGACGCAGTGAAAAAGATCTCGTTCGGCGGCCGCAAGCAGCTCTTCCTCGACAAAGCCCGCGCCGCTTCACAGGTCGACGCCGTGCACTCGGGCGTCACCTACAACGGCGAGGCGCACTCCTACACCGGCAAAGGCGTGTTCACCGGCATCTACGACGTAGGCGTGGCCCCCAACCACATCAACTTCCTCGGCGCCGACGGGAAAACGCGCGTGAAGCAGATCTACTACTATCCCAACGACTCGACACGCTACACCCTCACGCAGCAGGGCATCGAGCAATGGACCTGCGAGGACAGCACCGAGACCCACGGCACCCACACCCTCGGCATAATGGCCGGCGGCTACAAGGGCAACCTCTCCGTTGCGGTTGAGGACCTCTCGGCAGGCACGGCCACAACCGCCACCAAAGCCAACCCCTACTATGGCCTGGCCACGGAAAGCGACATCCTCGTGTCGTGCGGCGAACTCTATGACGCCACCACCATCGACGGCATGATCATGATGAGTCAATATGCTCAGGAAAACGGTCAGCCCTGCGTGATCAACTATTCGGCAGGCTCCCCGACAGGACCGCACGACGGCACCGACTACTTCGCCCGCGCCCTCGCCCAGATCTCCCAACAGTATGGCTCGATCATCTGTCTGGCCGCCGGCAACTCCGGCGCGGACAAAATGTCGGTCGAAAAGACCTTCACCTCCGCCACCGACGCCCTGAAAACGTGCGTCACCCCGCTTTCGGGCTACAGCGGCACCTACGCCATCGTCGACTTCTGGGCCGACGACAATCAGCCGTTCTCGATCAAGTTCTCGTCACTCAAGCCTAAACTCATTATAGGCAGTGACAAAAACACCACCCTGTTCACCGTCAATGCAGCCGATCAGGAGTTCAATGTCGTGTCAACAAGCAACAGCGCTCTGAAAAGCGCGTTCAAGGAAGCACAGATCATTGCCATATCGGAAGTCAACGAGACCAACAACCGCTTCCACGTGATGGCACTTGTCTACTACGCCCGCTCCACCACCTACAAATCATTTATCCACATTGAGATCACCGGAAATAGCGGCCAGCACATCTTCGGCACGCTGAGCAACCTCGGTGAACTCACCGCCCAGTCGAGCATTTCCGGCTCTGTCGACGGCAATGCCGAAAACTCCATCAGCGACGCATGCACCAACCCGCAGCTCATCTCCGTTGGCTCCTACAACACCCGCCAGTACTATGGCCGCATGGACGGAAAAGTCTACGGTCAGAACTCAGGCTACACCGACGGAGGCATCTCATCGTTCTCCAGCTACGGCTCATCGTTCGACGGCACACAATATCCTATAGTGACCGCGCCGGGCAACATCATAATTTCCTCATTCAACCCCTACTATGTAGAGCAGAGCACCGACGAGCCAGCCACCACCATGTCGGGCACGGTCACCTCATCCGGCAAGGAATATCACTGGGGCTCGATGTCGGGCACATCCATGGCATGCCCCTATGTCGCCGGCACCATCGCCCTCTGGCTTGAAGCCGACCCGACGCTCACCGCCACCGACATCATCGACATCATTTCCAAGACCGCCACACAGGACGACAACGTGAAAGCCGACGCCAAGAAAGCCGGCTACGGCAAGATCAATGCCGAGGATGGCCTCAAGGAAGTGCTCCGTCGACTCGATGTTCAGGGCGTGACCGATCCGGCAGCCGATCCTGAGAAGAGCCTCATCGTGCAGCAGTCGGGCAACGTCATCGACATCTTCCTCGCCGGTGCCCGCCGCCTCACCGCCACGCTCCACGACATCCAGGGCCGCGTCATTGCCACGCAGCAGTCGGCCGACTGCGAGCTTTCGCTCAATTCCGGTGCCGTTTCGGGCATCTATCTGCTCACCGTAAGCTCCGACCGCGGCACCTTCACCCGCAAAATAGCCATCCGCTGACGCCGCTACCAGACTTACCATTCTACCATAACTTTTTTCAGTGCGCTTCCTCAGACAGAGAAAGCGCACTTTGTTTTGTTAATTAATCTTAAATTTAATCGTATTTTTTGCTATATTTGTAAAAAATCAAAACAAATTACCTTAATTTGCCAACTGTAATGCGTAAAAACCCGGGAAGATACCCCCCATTATGCTGATGCACGACGGCTGCCGGCCGGAAACATGCAGGGCAGAGGCTCGCAAGCGACAGGACAGCAAGACTGCACATCATACATACATACCATTGAAACAGAGAATTATATCATATTTTTAACCAAAGTAAATTAACAACCATTTGCATGAAGAACATTTGTTTTCAAATGAGTCGGAAAGCGCTCGTGGCCTTTGTGGCCCTGCTTTGCTGCGCCATGCCGGCTCTCGCGCAAAAAATCTCCGTCAGTGGCACCGTCTACGACTCGGCTGGTGAACCGCTGATTGGTGCGAGCGTTATCGCACAAGGATCTCAGGTTAGCGTAGCCACCGACATCGACGGTCACTATTCCATCACCGTCAGCCCCGACGCTTCGCTCATCTTCTCATTCATCGGATGCAACACAGTGACCGAACCGGTCAACGGACGCTCCGTGATCGACGTTACGCTCACCGAAAACTCCGTGATGCTCGGCGAAGTTGTGGCCATCGGCTACGGATCGATCAAGAAATCCGACGCCACCGGCTCCGTTGCCATGGTGAAGCCCAACGAAATCCAGGCCGGCCTCGCCACCTCGGCTCAGGACCTGCTCGTAGGCCGCAGCCCCGGTGTCGTTGTCACCACTAACGGCGGTTCGCCCGAAGGCGGTGCCAACATCATCATCCGCGGCGGCGCCTCACTCTCCGCCTCCAACGAGCCCCTCATCGTGATCGACGGCGTGCCCATGGACACCAAGACCGCCAAAGGCTCTGCCAACCCCCTCGCGATGGTCAACCCCGAAAACATCGAATCGATGACAATCCTCAAGGATGCCTCCGCAACAGCCATCTTCGGTAGCCGTGCATCCAACGGTGTCATCATCATCACCACCAAGAAAGGCAAATCGGGCAAACCGGAAGTGACTTTCTCGGCCAATATGTACATCAACACTCCGCGCAACTACATCAAGATGATGGATGCCGACCAATATCGCGAATTCATCGCCAATCAATACGGCGTGGGATCAACCCAGTACAACGCTCTCGGCACCGCAAACACCAACTGGCAGAAAGGCGTGCTCGAAACAGCCATCTCGTCTGACTACAATCTCTCTGTCGGCGGCACGCTCAAAGCGATACCCTACCGCGTTTCGGCAAGCTGGACAGGCAACAACGGCATCATCAAGACCACAGGCATGGATCGCGCCACAGTCGGCATCAATCTTTCGCCTAAATTTTTCGATGATCTCCTCTCCGTCAACGCCAACCTGCGCGGGGCATGGATATCCAACCACTACCACGACGGAGCGGCTCTCGGCAACGCCATCGGCTTCAACCCCACGCTTCCCGTCAAAAATCCCGAAGGCAACGTGTTCAACAACTGGACAACCTACGTGGGCGCAAACGTCGCAGGCCCCACATCGACCGGCAGCTCCATCAACCGCAACGAAGCTCTCAACCCGATTGCGATGCTTCAGGACTACAGCTCCCGCTCATTCGTTCTCCAGAGCATCGGCAACCTTCAGCTCGACCTCGCCATGCCGTTCCTCCGCGACCTCCATGCCAACCTCAACCTCGGCTACGAAGTGTCGCGCTCAAACGTCCGCAACATCACCGCATCCTATTCGCCTATGGCCTGGAAAAACGGTTCCGACCGTCTTGTCGACGGTGAGATCAAAAACGTCCAGGACGGCATCGGCCGCTACAACCACGAACATCAGGTGAAAGTCAACACCCTCCTCGACTTCTATCTCAACTACCGCAAGGATGTCGAGTCAATCAAATCGGGATTCGATGTCACTGCCGGCTATTCCTATCAGCGTTTCCGCTGGCAAGGCAACGACTGGTCGCAGACTCTCGAAGAGAATCCCTTCCAGGCCTATCCCACCTCGCGCTACCGCAACGACCTCGTGCTCGTTTCGTTCTTCGGCCGACTCAACTACACCTTCATGGACCGCTACCTGCTCACCGCCACCGTGCGTCAGGACGGCACCTCACGTTTCAGCAAAGACAACCGCTGGGGCACATTCCCCTCTGTGGCTCTCGGCTGGAAGATCATCGATGAAAGCTTCATGGAAGGCACCCGCGGCTGGATGAACGAACTCAAACTCCGCGCCGGCTACGGCATCACCGGACAACAGGACCTCAACGACGACTACTTCCCCTACATGCCCATCTACACCGTCGGCAACAACGGCAACGCAGGCACCAACCAGTGGGCCTACCCCAACCCCAACGGAACAGGCTGGGTCAACCCCATCAAGCCTAACGGCTACAACTCCGATATCAAATGGGAAGAAACACGCACATGGAACGTCGGTATCGACTACGGTTTCCTCAACAACCGCATCGCCGGTAGCATCGACTTCTACAAACGCACCACAAAAGACCTCCTCACCTGGGCCACTCTCCCCGCCGGCTCAAACCTCACCAACGCCCTCAACACCAACATCGGCGACATGGAGAACATCGGCGTTGAATTCAACATCACGGCCCGTCCGGTAGTCAGCGAAGAATTCACCTGGACCACCGACTTCAACGTGGCCTGGAACAAAAACAAGATCACCAAGCTCACCTACGGCGACAATCCCGACTACTTCATGATGGCCGGCGAAGGCATCAGCGCCGGCACCGGCGGCCAGGTAATGGCTCACACCGTCGGCAAACCCGCCTACAGCTTCTATGTCTACCAGCAGGTCTACGACGTCAACGGCAATCCGATCGAAGGACAGTTCGTCGACCGCAACGGCGACGGACAGATCACTGCCGCCGACCGCTATTTCCACCACAGCAAAGATCCCAAAGTCACCATGACATGGAACAACTCGTTCAACTATAAAAACTGGGACTTCTCGTTCGCTCTCCGCGCCAACCTCGGCAACTACGTCTATGCCAACACCGAAGCCGCCAACGTCTCCATCAGCTCAACGGCCTCCACACCGCTCAGCAACCTCATGGCCGACCGCTTCCTCTTCAACGACCTCGGCGTCAACGGCGTCATGAGCGACTACTTTATCCGCAACGCCTCATTTGTCCGCTGCGACAACATCACACTCGGCTACACATGGCCCTCGCTGATCAAAAATCAGCTCCGCCTCCGCATTTACGGCGCCGTGCAGAACCCCTTCGTGATCACCAAATACAACGGCCTTGACCCCGAAATCTTCAGCGGTGTCGACAAGGATCTCTATCCCCGTCCTGTCACCGTTTCGTTCGGCGTTGTCGCTTCTTTCTAACCTCAACAAGGAATCCCAACTATGAATTTCAAAAAGATATCTTTCGCAGCGCTGGGCTGCATGGTGCTTTCGATCGGCGCTACGTCATGTGTCGACGACCTCGACGTCACCCCTAAGAACCCCAGCAACAAGACTGAGCTGACCACAGGCGAAGAATACTGGCAGTCGTTCGCTCAGGTTTATTCAGGTCTCGTCATTGCCGGTGTCAACGACAAAAGCGACATCACTGTCGACGACGGCGGTGCCGGCGTCTACACCCGTCAGCTCTGGAACCTTCAGGAACTCTGCTCCGACGAAGCTTTCATCGGCAAGAACTGGAACGATGCAGGCCTTGACGAACTCGACTACTCCACATGGTCGGCCGACAACCACTGGCTCTATGAAGCAATGTCGCGTTTCTGCTATCAGATCAGCATCTGCAACGAATTCCTCCGCACCATCGACAAAGCCGCCACTGTGGCCAACCCCATCTCGGCCGACGACATCAAAGGCATGAAGGCCGAGGTCCGCGCACTCCGCGCGCTCTCCTACTATCATATGATGGATATCTTCGGACGCGGTCCCTGGAGCACCGAAGCCGATAAAGTTGGTGAAACACCCGTCACCATGACCCGCGCCGAGATGTTCCCCCTCGTTGTCGCCGACCTCGTCAACGCCATCCCCGACATCAAGCCCGCCGCCCAGCAGCGCTACGGCCGAGTGTCACGCGAAGGCGCCTACATGCTTCTCGCCAAGCTCTACCTCAACGCCGGCGTCTACACCGGCACCCCGATGTGGACAGAATGTGCCGACGCATGCCGTGAAATCATCAAGACCGTCAACACCCTGGCTCCCGAATACAAATATCTCTTCTGCGGCACCAACGACCGCTACGTGGGCAACGGCGAAATCCTCTGGGCCATCCCGCAGGACAACACCAACCTCCAGTCCTACGGCGGCACCACCTATCTCGGCATCGGCGCCTGGAACGCAAGCATCCCCGAGGAGCTCTATCACAAACTCGGCTCGACAGCAGCCGGCTGGGGCGGCCCCCGTGTACGTCCGGAACTCGCCGACGCTTTCTCGTCGGGCGATCCCCGCTACCTCATCTATGAAGGCACCTTCACCAACGACCTCAACGACATAGGCGACTGGGGCCTCACCGGCAGCGGCTACATGTGCATCAAATACAGCTACGCTTCCGAGGACGACTACGACAACACCCAGGGCGTCTACTACAACACCTTCAGCAACACCGACTTCCCCCTCTTCCGCCTGGCCGACACATATCTGATGCTCGCCGAATGCCAGCTCCGCGGCGTGGAATGCAACGGCAAATACTACTTCGACCAGGTGCGCGCCCGCGCCAGCCAGCCGGCCATCGAGCTCAACGACTACAACCTGCTTCAGGAACGCATGCGTGAACTCTACTGGGAAGGACACCGCCGCTCCGACCTCATCCGCTTCGGACAGTATTCCGGCAACCAGTATCTCTGGAGCTGGAAAGGCGGCGTTCAGCAGGGTCAGTCAGTGCCCGCCTACCGCGAAGTCTACGCTATCCCGACCAACTACACCGCAACCCTGGGCCAGAACCCCGGATATTAATACCACGATATCATAAAAACCAAGATTATGAAAAAGATATTCAATATAATCGCGGCTCTGGCCTGCGTCGGCTCTCTCTTCACAGCCTGTGAGGAGAGCCAGGATCTCACCGATCCCAAAGCACAGCAGCCAACCGACAACAACTTCCTCAACACTCCGCCGACGGCCAACTACCTCTACGATCTGTCGGAAACCGAGTCCGTCACGCTGACGCTCTCGCAGCCCGACTACGGCGTCGGCACGGTGCCCACCTATGCCGTGCAGCTCTCACTCGATCCCGAATTCGACGGCGTCCCCACTCAATGGCTCTACAACGGCGCCGAATCGACTCCCCAGAACTATATCGAACTTCCCTCAACCTACACGACGACAACCATCTCGATTGCCGCACGTGAAGTGGCCGACGCCATCAACGGCTGCCGGGGCTACAACAAGCTCGATCAGCTCGAGGAAACCGGCTACACCGACTATGAGGGACCCATCTACCTGCGCGTACGCTCTTACTTCCCCGGCGCTTCCGACGAAGTCTACGACCTCTACAATATCATTTCCAACACCGTCAAACTCAACTATGTGAAAGCTTATCCCACCATCCGTGTGCCAGGTTACATATTCCTCGTGGGCGCGCCCGAAGGTTGGAGCGGCCCGACACCTGCCAACGCCGAACACTACGAAGACTGGAAGCTCTTCGAGGCCGACGACAAGATCGGCTCAGAGATCTACTCCGCAACATTCGACATCCCCGCCGGAAAATTCCAGTTCCGCTTCTATTCAAAGCTTCAGGACTGGGACTACAACTCCATCGGCTCACAGGACGGCGACAGCCCCGTTGACATCACGCTCAACGACAACGGCATCTACTCAGGCTCATGCGTTGTCGGCACCGAAAAAGGCAAAGGCAAAGGCTCTTGGCAGATACCCGACTGGGCAGGCGGCGAAGTGACAATCACCGTCAACATAAAAGCCAAGACCGTAGAGTTCAAGAAAATTTAATCATCCATCATCAGAATTTCATCTCAAATATGAAAAAGATATTCAACATAGCGCTCACCGCCTTAATCGCCCTCGGCTTCACAGCCTGCGATGACGACGACGACGTATTCTACGGAATCCCGTCAGTCAATCCGCAGCAGCCCATAATGCCGGCCGACGGCATCACAGCCACCGACATCGTGGCCGACGGCGGAACCGTCGACCTCGACGCCGTCAAGACCGACGGTTACATCGACATGCTCGACATCACACGCCTTGAAAACTTCCCCGCAGGACAGCAACTCAAAGTGGTGATGAACGTATCGGCCACCGCCGACATGGCCGCCTCACAGGCCATCGACCTCAACGTGATCGACGGCACCGCAGCCGGCGTCATCAAAGTGGCGCAGGCTCCGGCTCTCGCATGGAACGAAGCCTTCAACACCCTCGTAAGCCGCGATCCCTCGGCCAAGACAATGTATGTCAACTACGTCGCCTACGCCGTCCAGGGCACGACCACAGTGCTCCTCGGCTCCGTCGGCACGCCGCAGGCCGTCAGCGTTGTCCCCTTCTCGCCCGAACACCCGGTTGAAACCGAATATTACATCTACGGCACCATAAGCCAGGATCAGATATCATCGGCCGTCAAACTTTCGCACGAGGGCAACCAATACGACAATCCCGTGTTCTCGACCAAGATCAACGTCACATCAGCCGACATCGAAGCCAACGGCGGATGGAAATTCAAAGTCATCCCGCAGACCACATTCGCCGCAGGCCAGACATGGGAGCAGAACCACTCGGCTGTATTCATCGGCGCAGGCCGCCGCGAAGGCACTCTCGCCTACTCGACCGACGAAGCCGACTGCGAATGGATTGTCATTGACAAACCGGGCGAATACATGCTCAACGTCAACGTCCTCGACCAGACATGGGAACTCTCCAACGCCATCGAATACGTCTACGTCGTCGGCAACGGCAACGGATGGTCATGGTCAACCCGACTCTTCACATCCGACTACATCAACTATCAGGGATTTGCATTCCTCAACGGCGAATTCAAATTCACAGGCACGGCAGGATGGAACAACGACCTCGGCAACTATGGCGCCGGAGCCACCAACTATGAGCTTCTCAACGGCTCCAACACCAACTTCCAGCTCGACGGCACCCCCGGCCTGTATCTCATCAACCTCAACCTCTCCGGCCTCAGCTACAAAAAGACCCTCATCAGCAGCGTCGGCGTCGTCGGTTCGGTCAACGGCTGGAACGCAGGCTCTCCCATCGAGATGACTCCCTCCGATGACTGCCTCACATGGGAAGCCGAAGTGACACTCACCGACACCGACGAATTCAAATTCTGCATGAACCACGGCTGGGACATCAACCTCGGCGGCGCTGAGGACGACCTCCAGTTCAACTCCCCGCAGAACCTCTATTCGCCCGGAGCCGGCACCTACCTCTTCGTGCTCGACCTCTCCGCCCTCCCCTACCAATGCTACCTCGAGCAGCAGTAAAGCCCACCCGCAGGCAGGCCCCACCACAACGGTGACCCCACCACCACAACGGTGGCCCTACCCGCGGTGAAGCCCCAACTGCTTCTCAACGCCCCCTATTCCGAGAGGATGCGCCCCAAAGCGCATCCTCTCGCTCATTTCCGTCCACCCGGGGCGCCTGTGACGTTAAATCCCTTAATGACCTTAAAGTCCTTAAAATCTACCCCCCCTCGCCTCATCGTCCCCGCCCCTGCACCTCAGCCACTCCCGTTCACTCCCGTCCACTCCCGTCCACTCCCAAAAATTATCCATCAAAAAAATCCCCAAAAATTTGCACAATCCGAATAAAACCTCTACCTTTGCATCGCAAATCAAAACGGCGCCCTCCACAGCATCGAGCGCGATGACTGCCGGCGCACAGCAAGATGGTGCCATAGCTCAGTTGGTAGAGCAAAGGACTGAAAATCCTTGTGTCCCCGGTTCGATTCCTGGTGGTACCACCTCTAAAACAGTGAAGATCAGAGAGTTAAGTTAAATCTTGACTCTCTTTTTCTTTTGTAGGAGTGCCGAATATGTGGTAAAAAGGGCTCAAGCCGAAATTCCGGTGCATTTGTTAAAACAAGGAGAATAAAGTGTTAAA
>CABUBG010000008.1:0-41507 GCA_902489785.1 uncultured Porphyromonadaceae bacterium | reverse complement strand
TTTAACACTTTATTCTCCTTGTTTTAACAAATGCACCGGAATTTCGGCTTGAGCCATTTTAACCTTGAATTTGAGCAAAATCTTGTTCAAAACCCCACTTTTGAGGCTCGTAACTTCCGTACTATGTTGATATACCGTATGTTGGAAGTCCACATCCTCAATCGTGTGCAAAACTGCACACGATTGGTCTTGCACACGAATTGCACACGGCAGAGCCGCACAGGGCGCACTCAGATGCCGTTTGGACATAAAGAAAAAACACTGCTACTGAACCAGTTGCAGTGTTTTGCAGTATTCTGCCGAATACTTCTGTGATCCGCCTGGGGTTCGAACCCAGGACCCCATCCTTAAAAGGGATGTGCTCTACCAGCTGAGCTAGCGAATCGGCTTCTTTTCAAAAGCGATGCAAAGGTAGGGACTATTTTTCTTTTGTGCAAACTTTCGGACGATTTTTTTTGATAATTTTTGAAAAATAATCTTGGGATTAATCGGAATCGCTTGGAAATAAATGGGGTTGCGAATGGGGAGCGGATTTGAGCTGCAGGGTATTATGCGGGACGTGGTGAGGTTTTGCTCTCGGGCCTATTATGCGGGACGTGGTGGACGCTTGGGCTCTCGGGCCTATTATGCGGGGCGTGGTTGACGCTTGGGCTTTCGGGTTGTTGCGTGGGGCGGGTGTGCTTGGCTTTTCTGGATTTATGAGGAGGGTGAGGGGCTTGGGCTCTCGGGGGTTAGACGGGGTGAATTGGGGCGGCGCTGAGGTGGCTGAGGACTATCTGGATGATTTGGGGGCCGTATTGGGTCAGCTTTTTGTTGCCTATGCCGGGGATCGCTTTTAGGGCGGGAAGGGTGACGGGTTTGATGCTGGATATGGCGATGAGGGCGCGGTTGGAGAGGATGATGTAGGCCGGGCAGGCGTTTTCTTTTGAGAGCTGGGTGCGCCAGTTGCAGAGCTTTTCGTAAAGGATGGGATCGGCGATATCACTGGAGGAGGAGGCGTTAGCGGATTGATGACCGGATGTGGAGGAGGCGGGCTGATGACCGGATGCGGGGGATGAGGCGGCTGGCTGATGGCCGGCGCCGGCTGCGGATGCTGCAGCGCGGGATGGACGGCTTTTTGTGGGCTGCGCGCTGTCGAGTGCGAGGGTGGCTTTGGCTTTGGCTGAGAGGTAGCTGGCCGGTGCAAAAGATTGGCCGGAGAGGGTTTGCATGACGGCGAGCTTGATGCGGACTATCTCGCTGAGCTCGTTGCGGGCTTCGCGAAGGCGCTTTGCGACAGCTTTATTGTCGGCGGTTTCGGGCGTGCGCACGATGAGGTCGAGGAGCGGACGCAGCTCTTCGCTGAAATAGCGGAATGCTTTGTCGAGGCGCTCCTGAAACAGTGGGGTGCCCGGGATGATGCCGCGGTACTGGACGGCGAAGGCGTGCGCCACTTTTTCGATACGCTCGGCTATCGAGCTGTCGGCTTCTTTGTAGGAGCGGGCTAATATCACATAGTCGCGTGAGAAATACTCTTCGACGATGCGGTGCAGGCGGTTGAAGGCGTTGCGCAACGAGACGGGGGAGAAAAGGCTGTCGAGGCATTCGATGGTGTACTGGGCTTCGAGGTCGGTGAGCTTCGTCTGGTCGGGCAGCAATGACACGTGAGCGGCATTGAAAGAGTCGACGGCCGGGTCGAGTATGATGGCCGATTGCGGTATGGGCCGGTCGAGCACGAGTCCTTCGAGCGAGCGGCAGCGGCTGAGCGCCACGTAGGTCTGTCCGTGGGCAAACGCATTGGTGGCGTCGATGATGGCCTTGTCGAATGTGAGGCCCTGGCTTTTATGTATGGTTATGGCCCAGGCCAGCCGGAGCGGAATCTGGCTGAAAGTGCCGCAGATGGTTTCTTCGACCGTAGCTTTTTCGGTGTCGAGTTTATAGTCGGTGTTTTCCCAGATGGCCCGGCCGACTTCGATCTTATTGCTGGAGCCTATCGGACGGACAATGACCGTGGTGGGGGTAAGGTCTATCACATGGGCCATCATGCCGTTGAAATAGCCTTGCACGGAGTCGTTTTTCAGAAACATCACCTGAGCGCCGACTTTGAGCGTGAGCGTCCGGTCGGTGGGCAGCGAGGTCTCGGGGAAGTCGCCTTCGATTTCGGCTGTGTAGGTCTGCGCGGGAGTGTCGAGGGCATCGAGCTGGCAACGGTTTATCTCGTCGGCGCGACGGTTGTGGGTGGTGAGCCGTATGTAGCCTTGCGAGGCATCGGGGGAGAATGACGGGTCGCAGCGGGAGTTGAGGAGATCGAGCGTGGTGCGGTCGATATGATTAGTGCGGATGCGGTTGAGCAGATCGATGAAGCGGGTGTCGTTCTGACGGTAGACCTGATGCAGCTCGACGGTGAGGTATCCGGCTTCGTTGAGGGCCTTGCTCGAGAAGAAATAGGGCGTGGAATAGACCGTATTCAGCAGTTCCCACTGTTCGGGAGGCACCACGGGCGGGAGCTGCTGGAGGTCGCCGATGAGGAGCAGCTGGACGCCGCCGAAGGGGAGGGTGGGGTTGCGGTGGCGCCGCAGGACATCGTCGACGGCGTCGAGGAGGTCGGCGCGCACCATGCTCACCTCGTCGATCACGAGCAGATCGATGGTGCGTATCAGGCGTAGCTTTTCGCGGCTGAAACGGTCGAACCGCTTGCGGGTGGTGGTTTGTGTGGCACCGGGGATGAAGGGCGAGAGCGCCAGCTGGAAAAACGAATGGATGGTGACACCTCGGGCGTTGATGGCGGCAATGCCGGTGGGCGCAAGCACAATCATGCGTTTCGACGAGTGGCTGCGAAGCGAGTGCAGAAATGTGGTCTTGCCTGTGCCGGCTTTGCCGGTAAGGAAGAGGTTGGCCGATGTGTTTTCGATTATCCGCCGGGCTGTTCGCATTTCGGCGTTTTCGTTGCGGGTGGCTGTGTCGCGGTCGTCGCTGTGGCTGGTGAGCATCATTCGGTTGAGTTAGAAACAGAAAACAAATATACGGATTTAATTCCACAAATGCCTCCGGACGGCAAAAAATATGGCGGTGTGTCGATTTTCTGACACACCGCCATAGGGTGGGGGCTTCAGCAACCGGCTATGGCGCCGGATGCAGGAAAATGATTACTTGTTGAATTTGGCAAATTCGAGATCGGCTTTGGCTTTCTGAGCCAGCGACGGGTCAAGCTTGACGGCTTTCTCGAGGTTGCTGCGAACCATCGACTCGTTGTTGGTGCGAGCACCGAGGATAGCGGTCAGATAGTAGGTTGTGGCGTCGGGGTTGGCGATGGCAGCGAGAGTGTTCTTGGCCGAAGCATAGTCCTTGGTGAGGATCTGTGCGAGAGCGGCGTTGTTGGTCTTGCTTGCGCCGAAAGCTTTGACGGCAGCGGCATTGTCGCCCTGGGTGAGATAGTAAACGCCGAGTGCGTCGCCGAGGTTCTCAAGGCCGGAAGCGTTGCTGAACGAAGCGTTAGCAGCGGAATAGTCTTTGTTGACAAGCGAAAGCAGACCCTTGTTCATGGCCACTTCCTTGCTGGCGGGATTGAGCTGAGCGGCTTTGTTGAAGTTGGTGAGGGCAGTGGTGTAGTCCTGATTCTGATACTGGATGTTGCCGAGGTTGTTATAGCCGCGGTAGTCGTTGGGATATAGGCGAATGACGGTTTCGTAGATCTTCTGCTTGCGGGCGTTGTCGTCGGTGAGTGTAGCGGCATAGAGAAGTTCTTCGACGCTAAGCTTGGAGGGATCGTTGTCGACGAGGTTGTTGATTTCGTCGTTGCTCTTGCCGATGACGTCGATCGAAGCCGTGATGCGTGAATAGCGGAGCTGCGGGAGGATCTCGTCGGCGAGCACTTCGAATACGCTTGCGAGGTTGCGGATTTCGCGTTCACGGATCTCGGGGTCATTGAACTGTTTGAGCACGCTTAGGATTAGGTCTTTGTCCTGAATGTCGCTTGCGGCAACGAGTTTCTGGAAGCCTTCCCAGTCTTCAGCGGTGAAGTTGGCGGTCAGTTCGCCGAATTCGGCGATTTTGTCTTTCTTCAGCTGTTTCTGGAGATAAGACTGTGTGTTGGCTTCACGGTCTTCGGCGAGGCGGGCGTTGAAGTCGAGCGCGCCTTCGGGCGAAGCGTAGGATTCGATGTTGATGGAGTTGATCACGAGGCTGTCGGCATTGTTGGCTGTGCGGAGGCGCTGCTGCAGTTCCATCATTTCAGGAGTTCCGAGCTGGTTGTTGCGCACTACGGCCTGATTGATGAGGAAGCGGATGTCGGCAGAATATTTCTCGTTGATGATGCGCTGGAAGGCGTCAGCGGCAACTGCGGGATCGACGGTAGCTGCATCGGCAAGAGCGGCAGTGGCTACAACGCCATCGGCCACTTTCACGCGCGGGAGCACATATTTCTTATTACCCTGTGCGACATCGAATGTGAGATAAAGTTCGCTGTTCATCATTGCCGGGTTGTAGGCATAATTGACAGGAATTGTCACGACACCGCCATTGTCATAGCTGACCACGGGAGCGTTACCGCGCACTTTCTCGCCCTGAAGGGCCGTGGGGGTGGCGGCGGATTCAGTGCCGGAATAGACGAGCACCGGGGTGATGGTCACCTGTGCATTCTTTTTGAAGAACTTGGCGGGGATGTTGGCTGTAACGACAGCGGGCACATCCTGACCAACCACTTCAAGCGGGTTGGGGTTTGTAGAAAAATAGTCAGATTTAAACTGACCCATCTTGCCGTTGCAGGCCGACATGGCAATCAGTCCGCCGATGGCAAGCGAATAGCACACAAATTTTTTCATGATGTGAGAGTTATATGTATTGAAAAGTTGATGATGAAATCATGTGATGATTCTTATCCGCAAATATAGTCCATTTATTTGGATTATTGTTGCGCCGACCGGCAAAATCTTGGGCGCCGCATGCAAAAAATGAGGCAAAAAGTGAAATGATGCCGAATGGTGACGTTTTTATACTTTGCTTTTGGCGTATTCGGAGGTGTTCTTGGGGCTATTTTTTGTGAGGCCGGAATAAATGTGTAAATTTGCAGAATCGTCGCGCATTCATGGCTGTGGCGGAATCACCAATTACCCCCTATCTGAAAAGGAACATGAGAAAGTGGAAAATCGAAGACAGCGCTGAGTTGTACAACATCAATGGCTGGGGACTGAAATATTTCTCGGTCAACGATAAAGGTCATGTCACGGTGACGCCCCGCGAGGGTTACGCCCCCGTCGATCTCAAGGAAGTGATGGATGAATTGCAGGTGCGTGACGTCACGTCGCCGGTGCTTCTCCGCTTCCCCGATATTCTCGACAACCGCATCGAAAAGATTTCCAACTGCTTCAAGCTGGCGGCTAAGGAATATGACTATCAGGCGCAAAACTTTCTCATCTATCCGATAAAAGTCAATCAGATGCGCCCGGTTGTGGAAGAGCTTGTGAGCCATGGCCGGAAATTCAATATAGGCTTGGAGGCCGGCTCGAAGCCTGAGCTTCATGCCGTGCTTGCCACAAACATTGCCGACAACGCACTTATTATATGTAACGGCTATAAGGATGAAAGCTTCATCGAGCTTGCCCTGCTCGCCCAGAAGATGGGCCGGCGCATTTATCTCGTTGTGGAGAAACTCAACGAGCTCAATCTGATTGCCGAAGTGGCCAAGCGCCTGAAGATCATGCCGAATGTGGGCATCCGCATCAAGCTTTCGTCGTCGGGCTCCGGCAAATGGGAGGAATCGGGCGGCGATCAGTCGAAATTCGGACTCAACTCGAGCGAATTGCTTGAGGCAATCGATTTCCTCACAAAGCACCACATGCAGAGCTGCCTCAAACTCATTCATTTCCACATCGGCAGTCAGGTGACAAAGATACGGCGAATAAAAAACGCGCTCCGCGAAGCCATGCAATTCTATGTGCAGCTGTCGAAACTCGGCTTCGACATTGACTTTGTGGATATCGGCGGCGGCCTCGGCGTGGACTACGACGGCACGCGCAATGCCGCGTCGGAGAGCTCGATGAACTATTCCATTCAGGAATATGCCAACGATGCCGTGTCGGCGCTTGTCGACGCATGCACTAAAAATGAGGTCAAGCAACCCAACATCATTACTGAGAGCGGACGGTCGCTTGCCGCTCACCATTCGGTGCTCGTGTTTGAAGTGCTCGAAACTACCCAGCTGCCCATATGGCATGATGAAGAAGAGCTGCCGGCCGATGCCCACGAGCTGGCCCGTGAGCTTTATGATATATGGGACCGCCTCAATCAGCCCCGTCTCTTCGAAAGCTGGCACGATGCACTGCAGATCCGCGAAGAGGCTCTCGATCTTTTCAACCTCGGGCTCCTTGACCTGCGCACCCGCGCCCAGATTGAGAAACTGTTCTGGTCGGTGGCCCGCGAAGTAGGGGAGATAGCCTCCGGAATGAAACACGCGCCCGAAGAGCTGCGCAAGATTGCCAAAATGATCCCCGCCAAATATTTCTGCAACTTCTCCCTCTTCCAGTCGCTCACCGACTCCTGGGCCATCGATCAGGTGTTCCCGATCATTCCGCTGTCGCGGCTTGACGAGCGCCCCGACCGCACCTGCACCATTCAGGATATCACGTGCGACTCCGACGGTAAGATAGCCAATTTCATCACCAACCACGGCACCTCATCATCGTTGCCCGTCCATTCGGTGCGTCCCGGCGAGCCGTATTATCTCGGCGTTTTCCTCGTGGGCGCCTATCAGGAGATCCTCGGCGACATGCACAACCTGTTCGGCGATACCAATGCCGTGCATATCTCGGTGTATAAAGACCGCTATGAGATTGACCGCGTGATCGATGGCGAAACCGTTGCAGAAGTGCTCGATTATGTGCAGTTCAGCCCGAAGAAACTTGTGCGGAATGTCGAGACATGGGTTACGGCCTCGATGAAAGCCGGCCATATAACACCCGAGGAGGGACGCGAATTCTTGTCCAACTACCGCTCGGGGCTCTACGGCTACACCTATCTTGAAAAGGACTGAGACATTCCGGCACTGATAAGATGAGCGATTCCGAAGCACCGGTTCCTGTGCCGCAGCGCTATTTCATGCAGCTGTCGTACCACGGCGCGCCTTATCATGGATGGCAGATCCAGCCGGGATGCGTCACGGTTCAGTCGGTGATCGAAGATGCCCTGACAAAGGTGATGCGCCGGCCTACGCCTGTCGTGGGAGCCGGGCGTACGGATGCCGGAGTCAATGCCCGCAGTATGATAGCGCATTTCGATGCTCCGTCGCCGATTGCCGACGAACAGGGCTTTGTGCGCGCACTCAATTCGATAGTGGGTCGCGATATAGCCATACAGAAAGTGTGCCCTGTGCATCCCGATGCACACGCCCGCTTCGATGCGACATCGCGCACCTATCACTATTATGTGACCACCGTCAAGACACCATTCTTCCATCCCTTATGCTGGCAGGCACCGCCCAGACTCGATTTCGAAGCGATGAACCGCGCCGCCCTGGAGTTGCTGGCAGTCGACGATTTCACATCTTTTGCAAAGCTGCACACCGATAATAAGACCAATATATGCCATGTGACGGAAGCCGCGTGGCATCCCGTGCCGGGCATCGACGGAGGATATGTTTTCGTCATCACGGCCGACCGTTTCCTGCGCAACATGGTGCGCGCCGTAGTGGGCACGCTCGTCGACGTGGGCCGCGGCAAGCTTACCATTGAAGATTTCCGGCGAATCATCAGCGAGCGCAACCGTTGCTCGGCCGGAACCTCCATGCCCGGGCATGCGTTATACCTCTGGGATGTCACTTATCCCTATATATCTTTCTGATAATCTCACGATGACTTCCGAAGCAATTATTTCAGCCATATCGCGTCGCCTCGGCATTGACAACCTCAATGATATGCAGCGGCAGCTGCTCGCCAGCGACCAGCACGCAATCACACTCATCGCGCCTACCGGCTCGGGAAAAACGCTCGCATTTGCCTGCCGAATGCTCCGTGCCATCGGCCGGCCGCGCAATGCCGTACAGGCCGCTGTCATAGCGCCATCGCGCGAACTTGTCATGCAGATTTTCTCCGTTTTGCGCCCGATAGCCGATGGCTATAAGACCGTCGCGCTCTACGGCGGCCATTCTGTTGAGGATGAGCGCAAGTCGCTCTCGCCTGTCCCCGATATCATCATCGCCACACCGGGACGTCTGCTCGACCATATCCGCCGCGGAAATATCGACGTCGGATCGGTGGATATCCTCGTGCTCGACGAATATGACAAGTCGCTCGAACTCGGCTTCGAGGGCGAAATGAAGCGCATCGTGGCCCGTATCGGCAAACTGAAATGCCTTGTGCTGACATCGGCCACCCGCCTGGCCGAAATGCCCGGCTATCTGCCTCTGAGCAATGCCCTTCAGATGGATTTCACCAAGCATACGGATGCCGGAGCGGGATTGCAGACCGTGGAAGTGGAGAGCTTTTCACGCGACAAACTCGACACGCTGGTGGCCCTGCTGCGTTCGCTAAAACCATCCGACCGATCGATAGTGTTTGTCAATCATCGCGAGAGCGCAGAACGCGTATATGGCCGTCTGCGCTCCGAGCATATCCCCGCCATACTCTATCACGGCGCCCTCGACCAGCGTCAGCGCGAAATGGCCGTGGATCTTTTCGCCAACGGGACGGCTCCGGTGCTTGTGGCCACCGATCTTGCAGCACGCGGGCTTGACATTGAAGGCGTGGAAAATGTGATTCATTATCATCTGCCGGTCAACGAGCAGGCCTGGATCCACCGCAACGGCCGCACGGCGCGTCAGAATGCATCCGGAACGGTGTGGGTCATCGTATCCGAAGCCGACAACCTCCCCGATTATATTCGTGCCGACCGCAGCAGCCAGCCGGCGCCGCAAACCGGTGCCGCAACCGTGGCTGTGGCCACACTCTATATCAGCGCCGGAAAGAAAGAGAAGATCTCGCGCGGCGACGTGGCCGGTTTTGTGGCGGCTTCAGGCGTAACAGCCCCCGGCGAGATAGGCAAGATCGCTGTCCACGACCATTATTCCCTGGTGGCGGTGCCTGCATCCAAAGCCGTTGAGACAGCCGCCGCACTTTCGAAGCTGAAGATCAAGGGCTCGAAGCAGCGCGTGAGCGTGATGAAGCCCTGACGGCGAATGCCTCAATTCGGCCATTTCGGCACAACATGGTTAATAATGTGCAAAACGTTTTGTTTTGACAAAAAATTCATTATGTTTGCATCGTGATAGAGGCATTCTCAGCATAGGATGCTTATAATAATATGAACAAACCAAACTTCACGATATGGCAAAAATAATAGGAGCCGTTGACATCAATGAAGAACGCTGCAAAGGCTGCAATCTCTGCGTTGTGGCCTGCCCGACCGATGTGCTCGGTCTGCAGCCCAAGGAAGTCAACGATCGCGGTTATCATTTCGCTTATGCCGTTGAGCCTGACAAATGCATCGGTTGCGCTTCGTGCGCTCTCGTTTGTCCCGACGGATGCATCGAAGTGTATCGCGTTGTCGAAAAATAAATGTTGAACCCCAATTCATTCACGATTGAATATGAAAGAAGAAGTGAAACTAATGAAGGGCAATGAGGCTATAGCGCATGCCGCCATCCGTTACGGTGTCGACGGCTATTTCGGCTATCCCATTACCCCTCAGAGCGAAGTGCTCGAAACCCTCGAGGCGCTTATGCCATGGGAAACCACCGGCATGGTGGTGCTTCAGGCCGAAAGCGAAGTCGCTTCAATCAATATGGTTTACGGTGGAGCCTCCACCGGTAAGGCAGTCATGACATCATCGTCGAGCCCCGGCATCAGTCTTATGCAGGAAGGCATGTCCTATATAGCTGCCGGCGAGCTGCCGGCACTTGTGGTGAATGTGATGCGCGGCGGCCCCGGCCTTGGTACGATACAGCCGTCGCAGAGCGATTATTTTCAGGCCACCAAAGGCGGCGGTCACGGCGACTATCACTACATCGTGCTGGCACCGTCGACTGTTCAGGAAATGGCTGATTTCGTCGGCCTCGGTTTCGATCTCGCATTCAAATACCGCACTCCCGCCATGCTTCTGGCCGACGGCATTGTGGGCCAGATGATGGAAAAGGTGGTGCTTCCCGAGCAGCGTCCGCGCCGCACGCCCGAGCAGATCGCCGAGCAGTGTCCGTGGGCTGTGACCGGACACCCCAAAGGCCGCAAGCCCAACGTGCTCACCACGCTTGAACTCGAAAGCCCCAAGATGGAGGTGAACAATCTCCGTTTCCAGGAGACCTACCGCCGCATCGAGGAAAACGAAGTGCGCTATCAGGAATATTTCACCGACGATGCTGAAGTGATCTTCGTGGCATTCGGTTCGATTGCACGTATATGCTTGAAAGCCATTGAGGATGCCCGCGCCGCCGGCGTGAAGATCGGTCTGATCCGTCCGATCACTCTCTGGCCTTTCCCCACGAAAAAGATTGCCGAACTGAGCCGCAGGGTCAAAGGCATGATGGTCGTGGAGCTGAATGCCGGACAGATGATAGAGGATGTACGCCTGGCTGTTGAAGGCCGCGTGCCCGTCTACCACTACGGCCGCATGGGAGGCTGCATCCCCAATCCGCAGGAAGTACTGCAGGCTATGCAGTCACATTTCCCTGACATGAAATAACCAACACTCACACGAAATCACGATGAAACCCGAAGATATCAAACGAAGCGAAAACAAGGTCTACTCACGGCCTGAGCTTCTCAATGACACCCCGATGCATTATTGCCCGGGCTGTTCCCATGGCGTGGTTCACAAACTTGTGGCCGAAGTGCTAAAAGAAATGGGGGTTGAAAACAACGCCATCGGCGTTGCTCCCGTAGGCTGCGCCGTGTTTGCCTATAATTACATCGATATTGACTGGATTGAAGCTGCCCACGGCCGCGCTCCCGCAGTGGCCACCGGCGCCAAACGCCTCAACCCCGACTGCCTGGTGTTCACCTATCAGGGCGACGGCGACCTTGCCGCCATCGGCACCGCCGAGACTATTCACGCAGCCAACCGCGGCGAAAACATAGCCATCATATTTATCAACAATGCCATCTACGGTATGACCGGCGGACAGATGGCGCCTACGACCCTCGAAGGGCAGAAAACGGCCACGACACCTTATGGCCGCCGCATCGACCTCAACGGCCATCCCCTTAAAATCGGTGATCTGCTGGCTCAGCTCGAAGGCACATGCTATGTGACACGTCAGTCGGTTCACACTCCGGCAGCCGTGCGCAAAGCCAAAGCAGCCATCCGCAAGGCTTTTGAAAACTCGCTCGCCGGGCGCGGCACTTCCGTTGTGGAAATTGTCAGCACATGCAACAGCGGTTGGAAAATGTCGCCCGAAAAAGCCAACCAGTGGATGGTGGAAAACATGTTCCCCTTCTATCCTCTGGGCGATCTGAAAAATGTTGAATAATTAAGCCGACAACAATGAAACAGGAAATTATAGCAGCCGGATTCGGCGGACAGGGTGTCCTTTCGATGGGCAAGATACTCGCCTATGCCGGACTGATCGATGATCTTGAGGTGACATGGATGCCCTCCTACGGTCCAGAACAGCGCGGCGGTACGGCCAATGTCACCGTTGTGCTCTCCGATGCACCCATCAGTTCGCCCGTGCTTGACAGCTATGACACGGCCGTCATCCTCAACCAGCAGAGCCTCGATAAATTTGAATCGAAAGTGAAACCCGGCGGCACGCTCATCTATGATCCTTACGGCATCCATCGTGCTCCCACGCGCACCGATATCAACATCTATCCGGTCAACGCTATGGACGTGGCTCTCGAACTGAAAAATGCCAAGAGCTACAATATGATTATTCTTGGAGCGCTCTTGAAAATCAACCCCATAGTCAGCGTTGATTCGGTGATGACGGGATTGAAGAAAACGCTTCCCGAACGTCACCATCATCTGCTTCCGGCCAACCGCGAGGCCATCATGCGCGGCATGGAGCTCGTGGAGGTGAAGAAATGAAGCACCGTCAGGTATCTGATGATGGCCATTTTGTGCCATTTTGCATCCGGCGAATGAAAAAAACATACGCCGATAGTGGTCAGTTTCTAAAAAAACTCTTACATTTGCACGTAAAATCGTTTCTATCCGTATAATTTATCCAAAAAACAAAACAATTATGGCTTACGTAATCACTGACAAATGCGTTGCTTGCGGAACATGTATTTCCGTATGCCCCGTTGAAGCAATCTCCGAAGGCGATATCTACCACATCGATCCCGACAAATGCATCGAGTGCGGTTCATGCGCTGAAGTTTGCCCCAGCGAAGCTATCATCCCCGGCGAATAATTGCTTTGGATGAGGCGGTTTCATCCGTCGTCCGTCCGGGCATTAACAGCACCGACATTTGATTAAATTTTTGCAAACGGTGTACTTCGGCTTTTTAAGCGAAGCGCGCCGTTTGCTCTTTTTCTCCAAAGCCCTTTTCAAAATTTGGCGCCGATCTTACGCTCTCTGATGCGCCCGAGGTGTTGCTACTTTCCTTCATTGCTTTCCGGCACCTGGCGATGCTATAATGATTTCGCCATGTTGCTGAACGCAGGACTGAACTGCGAAACGGGCAGGGGTGTTTAAAGTTTTTATGACAACAATCTGATAAGACAACAATAATATAAATACATGGATCTGAGCGTTTTATATAATCTGACCTATGGCCTGTATGTGGTCGGCGCATTTAAGGACGGCCGTCCCGTTGGCTGCGTAATCAACACCTGCTTTCAGGTGACAAGCGAGAATCCCACAGTGGCTATATCGCTGAACAAAAACAATTTCACGCTCGAAGCTCTTCGTGAGAACCGTTTGTTCTCGCTGTCGATAGTGGCCGAGGATACCGATCCGATGATTATCGGACGATTCGGATTCTTTTCCAGCCGCGACACTGACAAATACGAGCAGTTCGGCTATCATGTTGTCGGGTTCACACCTTGTGTCAACGGTTCGTTCTCCGGACGTCTTATCCTTGAAATGCAGAAGGAAGTGGACTGCGGCACTCACATGCTGATCATCGCTCGCCTTATCGACACCGTACCCGGCACCGGCACTCCGATGACCTACGCTTACTATCACAAAGTGATAAAAGGACGCGCCCCGAAAAACGCTCCCACCTACCGTGCAGCCGACTGACAGCAAATCGCCGGCCTTCATCCGCTGTTTGCTACATTACACCAAATATGGTGCGTCATAATGGAAATGCGCGGCGTTGATTTCGTAATCCGACTTCGGTTATTTGCTTGAGTAAAAGGCTGAAGCCACATTTTCAGCGCCTTGCAACTATCCATTCTGGCACTCTATAGAAAGCATATCGATAATCTGCTTTATGGCACATCTCCTAAATGTCAGTATGTCATGATGTTCTTTGACCCCAGTTTTGTATATTACGTGTTTTGGCCTAAAATTCGCTCGTAAAATGAAATTTGATCTTGGGGAAGTCGTTCTGTGCCATCTGGAGCACATAGTTGGAGTCGGCTAAGAACACGTCGCGGCCTTCGCGGTCGGTGGCCATAAACTGATGTTTTCGTTTCTTGAATGCGGCGAGGGCTTCATCGTCGTCGCTTTCAATCCAGCAGGCTTTATACATCGACAGCGGTTCCCAACGGCACTGTGCGCCATATTCATGGAGCAGTCGATACTGGATAACCTCAAACTGAAGCTGACCTACGGTGCCGATAATTTTACGGCCGTTGAACTGGTTGGTAAACAGCTGAGCCACACCTTCGTCCATAAGTTGCTGGATGCCTTTGTCGAGTTGCTTCGACTTCATGGGATCGGTGTTTTCGATGTATTTGAACATCTCGGGAGAGAAGCTTGGCAATCCCTTGAAATGAAGGGTTTCGCCCGAGGTGATGGTGTCGCCGATTTTGAAATTTCCGGTGTCGGGGATGCCCACGATGTCTCCGGGGAATGCTTCGTCGACGATGTTCTTTTTTTGAGCCATGAATGCCGTAGGCGCGGAAAATTTCAGCACTTTGCCCGAGCGGATATGCTTGTAGGGCGCATTGCGCTCAAATTTCCCGGAACAGATTTTGACGAATGCAATGCACGACCTGTGGTTGGGATCCATATTGGCATGAATCTTGAACACGAATCCTGAAAATGCTTCTTCGTCGGGCTTTACGATACGCTCTTCCGTTGCCACGGGGCGAGGGGAGGGGGCTATCTTCACGAAACAGTCGAGAAGCTCTTTGACGCCAAATGTGTTGAGCGCCGACCCGAAAAACACAGGAGCCAGCTTGCCTTCAAGATATTCATTGACATCAAATTCGGGATAGACACCTTCAATCAGCTCTATATCGTCGCGGAGCTTTTTTGCATCGGCATCGCCGACGGAAGCGTCGATTTGCGGATCGTTGATATCGGTGATCTCCACACGTTCCGACACGCGCTGCTTGTTGGGCGTGAAGAGGTCGAGCGTATTTTCATAGATATTGTACACGCCTTTGAATTTCGCTCCTATATTTATAGGCCAGGAGAGGGGGCGGACACTGATTTTAAGTTCGGATTCAAGTTCGTCGAGGATATCAAACGGATCGCGTCCCTCACGGTCGAGCTTATTGACGAATATGATCACGGGGGTGTTGCGCATTCGGCACACCTCCATGAGCTTACGTGTCTGCTGTTCAACGCCTTTTGCAACGTCGACAACGATGATCACGCTGTCGACAGCCGTCAGCGTGCGGTAGGTGTCTTCAGCAAAGTCCTGATGGCCGGGCGTGTCGAGGATGTTGATTTTATAGTCTCCGTAATTGAATCCCATCACTGATGTAGCCACCGAGATGCCCCTCTGCTTTTCTATTTCCATCCAGTCGCTCGTAGCTGTCTTTTTTATCTTATTGGATTTTACAGCTCCGGCTATGTGAATGGCGCCGCCGAAAAGAAGCAGCTTCTCCGTAAGCGTCGTTTTGCCGGCGTCGGGGTGTGAGATGATGGCAAAGGTGCGTCGTTTGGTTATTTCGTCAGTGATCTGTGACATTGTTGGGGCAGGTGATTATTCTTCGGTTTCGGCCAGTTTGGCAATGCAATATTCAAGGCTCGTTTCCCAATAGGGGATGGTGATGCCGTAGATGGTTTTGATTTTTGATTTGTCAAGAACGCTATAGTAAGGACGCGTTGCGGCAGTGGGGTAGTCGTCGGAAGTGACAGGTGTGACGCAGCATGTGTCGATGCCGGCGATGCGGTGGATGGCTTTGGCAAAATCATACCACGAAATGACGCCTTCATTAGCGAAGTGGAATATGCCGGGCACCCACTGACGGGCTGTCAGCACGCTGTAGATGGCATCTGCGAGATCGCCTGCATAGGTGGGGGTGCCTACCTGATCGAACACCACTCTCAGATTGCTCTTTTTACGGCCGAGCTTGAGCATCGTTTTCACGAAATTATGGCCGTGAATGGAGTAAAGCCATGCCGTGCGGATGATGACTGCGTCAGGGCAGAGCGAAAGCAGCGCCATTTCGCCTTTGCGTTTCGATGTGCCGTAGGCCGACATGGGGTTCGGCTTATCGGATTCGATGTAAGGGCGGTAGGATTTGCCGTCGAACACATAGTCGGTTGAGATATGAATCACTTTCACGTCGTGGCGTGAAGCGGCTGCGGCGATATTCTGCACGGCATCGGCATTGATGCGGTAGCATAGCGTCTGGTCGCTTTCCGCTTTATCGACAGCGGTGTAGGCCGCACAGTTGATCACGTGGGTGAATTCATTCTTATCAAAAAAATCGCTGACCGCTTTTGCGTCGGTGATGTCGAGGTTATCGACATCAGTGTAAACGGTCACGCCGGGACAATGCTGCTCCAGCACACGATGCATTTCTTTGCCTAATTGACCGTTTGCTCCGGTTACTAAAATGTTCATGTTGTTGACGGTTTCAAAATCGATGCAAAATTAACGATAAAAAATGAGATTCATGTCTTTTGCAGGAACGATAATAATAAAAACAATGATATAAAATTCTAAATGATTGTTATTCAAAACTATCGACGGACGGCGGCCGCACATGTGCCGAACAGACGATTTAACAAATATTGTTGGACCGGCGCGCATCACGGCTATTGCTAATTTAATGAAAAATGACTACCTTTGCGCGGAATTTTATATAGCAGCAATTTATGAATGAAACCAATGCCGATGTAGATTTACTCATCGAAACCTCGTGGGAGGTGTGCAACAAAGTTGGCGGCATCTATACAGTGCTGTCTACCAAAGCAAAAAGTCTGCAAAAGTTATACAAGGATAAGGTCATTTTCATAGGTCCCGACGTTTGGTCAGCCGAAAATCCGTCGCCATTCTTCCTCGAGACAGCCTCAGTGCTCAAGTCATGGAAAGCGAGTGTGAAGTTTCCCGAGGGTGTTTCAGTTCGCACAGGCCGCTGGAATGTTCCGGGCAAACCTATTGCCATTCTGGTGAAATTTGACGGGATGTATGCTTCAAAGAATGAATTCTACGGCTGCATGTGGGATCTCTATGGTGTGGATTCGCTTCACGCCTATGGCGACTACGACGAAGCATGCGCATTCTCACATGCCTCCGGACTGGTGATCGAGAGTCTTTACCGCTTCCTCGGCCTCGAAGGAAAGCATGTCATAGCCCATTTTGATGAATGGACAACAGGCATGGGACTTCTCTACACCAAATGGAAGCTCCCCGAAGTGGCTACCGTGTTCACCACTCATGCCACATCGATAGGCCGAAGCATCTGCGGCAACGGCAAACCGCTCTATGACTATCTCCCAGGATATAACGGCGATCAGATGGCGCAGGAGCTCAACATGCAGTCAAAACATTCTCTTGAAAAGACGGCAGCGCTACAGGCCGATTGCTTCACCACGGTCAGCGACATCACTGCAAGAGAGTGCACGCAGCTGCTCGGACGCACTCCCGATGTGGTGACCCCCAACGGTTTTGAGCCCAATTTCGTGCCGGCAAAAACAAAATTCAAAGCCTGCCGGCATGCCGCGCGTCTCACGCTTCTCGACGTAGCTTCCTCACTCACCGGCATTCACTTCAACGACGATACATTTATAGTATGCACTTCAGGCCGGTGTGAATACCGCAACAAGGGCATCGATCTTTTCCTCGATGCTGTACGTCAGATCGACAGCTTTAACCCCTGCCGGAAAGTGCTCGCTTTTGTCATGGTGCCCGCATGGAGCGGCGATGCTCGCGACGACCTTAAGAATGCATTGGCCTCGCATCGCGTTGAGCGCCTCGACAATCCCGTCATAACCCACTCTCTCCACAATCCCGACACCGATCCGATAATCAACCGCATACACTCCATCGGATTCAGAAATGATGATGAAGGCAGCGCCACTGTAATATATGTGCCATGCTACCTCAACGGCGACGACGGCATATTTAATCTCTCCTACTATCAGTTGCTTATCGGCATGGATGCTACCGTATTCCCGTCGTACTACGAGCCCTGGGGCTATACACCGCTTGAAAGTATAGCATTCGGCGTCCCGACGCTTACCACATCGCTCAGCGGATTCGGACAGTGGATACTTCAGCATTTCGAGGACAGCTTCAGCGATTCGGGCGTTTCAGTAGCCGAGCGCAACGACGGCAACTATCCGGCCGTTGTCGACAGCATTGCCCGCTCGCTTAAATTCCTCACATGCTGCGACGAACTCACCGCTAAGGAAATCAGCGCAAAAGCAATGGCCACTGCCTCCAAAGCCAACTGGAGCCTGTTTATCAGCCATTACCTTAAAGCCTACTCGATCGCTTTAGCCAACGAACAGAAACGCATTGCCAACAATTAACAATTATATATATATTGATCAGATAATCCAATAATAAAGAAGATATGAAAATTAAAGTTAGTCAGACGAATGCTCCTATCTTTCACGACACTACCGTGATTGCCGAGCTTCCCTTACGCTTGAAACCACTTGATGTGATTTCTCACAACCTCTGGTGGGTGTGGAACAGTGAGGCTAAAGCCCTTTTCCGCGACATCAATCCTGACCTTTGGCGTTCAACCGGTGAAAACCCCGTCATGGTGCTCCAGCGCATAAGCTCCGAGCGTCTTGCCGAGATCATGAACGACGATGAGATGATGGGACGCATCGACAAGGTGTATGCATCCTTTAAAGAATATATGAGCAAGCCGATGCGCAAGGATGTTCCTTCAGTATCGTATTTCTCTATGGAATATGGTCTCTGCAACTGCCTGAAGATCTATTCGGGCGGCCTTGGCGTGCTTGCCGGCGACTATATCAAAGAGGCTTCCGACAGCTGCGTGGATATGACCGCCGTCGGCTTCCTTTATCGCTATGGCTACTTCACACAGTCGCTCTCCGTCGACGGTCAGCAGGTGGCCAATTACGAGCCCCAGAACTTCAACCAGCTCCCCATCGAGCAGGTCAACGACTCGGAAGGCAACCCGATTATTCTTGAAGTGCCTTATCCCGGACGCATCATCTATTCACACGTATGGCGCGTGAATGTAGGCCGTATCAAACTCTATCTGCTCGACACCGATTTCGACATGAACAGCGAGTTTGACCGTCAGATTACTCACAAACTCTATGGCGGCGACTGGGAAAACCGCCTGAAACAGGAATACCTTCTTGGCATCGGCGGCGTGCTCATGCTTAAGAAACTTGGCGTTAACTCCACGCTCTATCACTGCAACGAAGGCCATGCCGCCCTTCTCAATCTGCAGCGTCTTGTCGATTATGTTCAGGGCAAAGGCCTCGACTTCCAGCAGGCTCTTGAGCTGGTTCGCGCTTCCTCACTTTACACCGTACACACTCCTGTTCCTGCCGGCCATGACTATTTCGACGAAGATCTCTTCGGGAAATATATGTATGAATTCCCTGAAAAACTGGGCATCAGCTGGGCCGACCTTATGAACATGGGCCGCGAGAATCCCGACACGAACGAACGCTTCTCCATGAGTGTTTTCGCTCTCAACACCTGTCAGGAAGCCAACGGCGTCAGCTGGCTTCACGGCGAAGTTTCAAAAAAAATGTTCGCCGGCATCTGGAAAGGCTATTCATGGGAAGAAAGCCACGTAGGCTACGTGACCAACGGTGTGCACATGCCCACATGGGCCGCCTCGGAATGGAAAGAATTCTATGCCAAGAATCTTGGCGCTGAAATGTTTGATCACCAGAGCGATCCTGCCTATTGGGCAAACATCTTCAATGTCGACGACGAATCTATCTGGAACATGCGTTTGAAGATGAA
The DNA here is from genome assembly GCA_902489785.1 of uncultured Porphyromonadaceae bacterium. GTDB lineage: Bacteria > Bacteroidota > Bacteroidia > Bacteroidales > Muribaculaceae > Paramuribaculum. The sequence continues at coordinate 22,281 of CABUBG010000008.1, read as the reverse complement.
AAACAAATTCATCAACTTCATCAAACGCGACTTTAAAGAAAAATGGCTTGCAAATCAGGGCGATCCCTCAGCCGTGATGAAAATCATCGAGAAGATGAGCCCCAACGCTCTGATCATCGGCTTCGCCCGCCGATTCGCAACATATAAACGCGCACATCTGCTCTTTACCGATCTCGACCGTCTGGCCCGTATCGTCAACAACGAGCAGTTCCCCGTTCAGTTCGTGTTCTCCGGCAAGGCACACCCCGCCGACGGAGCCGGACAGGGTCTGATCAAGCGCATCATGGAGATCTCCCGCATGCCGCAATTCCTCGGCAAGATCATCTTCCTTGAGGACTACAACATGGTGGTTGCCAAACGCCTCGTTACCGGCGTCGACATCTGGCTTAACACTCCCACCCGTCCGCTCGAGGCTTCCGGAACATCGGGCGAAAAGGCCGAAATGAACGGCGTGCTCAACTTCTCCGTGCTCGACGGCTGGTGGTACGAAGGCTATCGTTTTGACGAAAAAGCCGGCTGGGCTCTCACCGACAAACGCACCTACACCGATCAGGCTCAGCAGGATCGCCTCGACGCCGCTACGATCTACTCGATGCTCGAAACCGAGATCATTCCGCTCTACTTCGCCAAGAATTCCAAAGGTTACTCGCCCGAATGGATCCAGTATATCAAGGGCTCGATCGGACATATCGCTCCTCATTTCACAATGAAGCGCATGATCGACGACTATATCAACCGCTTCTACGATCCCGAATCGAAACGCTTCCACGCTCTCGAAGCCAACAATTATGCTCTCGCTAAAGAGATCGTTGACTGGAAATACAAATTCGTCGATGCATGGGACGGCGTGAAAGTGCTTGATTTCAAGACAGAAGGCCCGAAGAGTTCGACAACCGGCAACACATTTACGGTTGAAGCTAAGGTCGACACCAACGGCCTCGGCCGCAGCGTCGGTCTTGAATATGTGTCATACCGCGTTGAAAACGGCGTAGAACATCTCTTTGAGGTGAAACCCTTCAAGGTTGTAGCTGACGACAACGGTGTCCTGACATATAAGCTCGACTACAAGATTTCTGATGCCGGTGTGTTCCGTTATGGATTCCGCCTCTATCCGGTAAATCCCAATCTGCCTCACCGTCAGGACTTCGCCTACGTGCGCTGGATCTGATATCCCCTGACAGCAGCATAACCTCTAAGCTCCGGCATCCCCCCCCTCGATGCCGGAGCTTTTTGTCAGTTTGTAGGTTGCAACGGTTATTCATCCGGAAATTTTTAAAAAGGCGATTATTTTTCACTATCTTTGTAAAGAAACAGATCCAACTATTAAGACATGATCATTGAGCTGACGAACAATCTGCGAAAACTCACGGCTTCTCTCGGCGAAGCAAAGCACCGGAAAGCATCAGGCCTTTTCAAAGCCGAGGGCACAAAATGTGTTCTTGATACAATCAGCCATTTCCGGTGCCGCTATCTTATCGCCACCGACAAGTGGCTTGCGCTGCATGGCTCCGCTGTCACGGCGGAATCCGTCGTTAAAGCTACGGCACGTGACATGGAGCGGATGTCGTCGCTCTCCACGGCCCCTGATGTTATCGCCGTCTATGAGATACCGGTGCACACTCCTGATTTCGGCGCTTTTGCATCGCAGCTCTGTCTGGCTCTCGACTGCATTCAGGATCCCGGCAACCTAGGCACCATCATACGCACGGCCGATTGGTTCGGCGTGCGCAACATCATCTGCAGCCATACGACGGCCGATGTCTACAATCCTAAAGTTGTGCAGGCTACCATGGGCGCCATATCGCGTGTCGCCCTTCACTATTGCGACCTTGCCGAGACCCTGTCACTGTTCAAGACCGACAGCAATGTACGGCTTTTCGGCACATTTCTCGGAGGCGACAATATCTATCACACCCAGCTGCCCGCCAACGGCATTATCGTGATGGGCAATGAAGGCAAAGGGATATCCCCCGAAGTGGCCGGACTGATTGACGATCGGCTCCTTATACCATCCTATCCTTCAGGTCAGCCCACGTCAGAATCGCTCAACGTTGCAATAGCAACAGCTATAACGCTTTCAGAATTCCGCCGTAACCAAATCCTTTAACCATCCCCCCTAATATGACAAAAGTTAAATCAATGTGGTTTTGCACACAATGCGGCGCCGACTCGCCTAAATGGCAGGGCCGTTGCCCGGCATGTGGCGCATGGAACACCATGGTTGAAGAAAAGATAAGCGCCAAATCGTCGAAAAGCGTAACGCTCTCGGCAAAAATCCGCACCCGCCCGCAGAAAATCTCCGAGATAGAAGTTGCCGACGAGCCCCGCATCAAGATGCCGAGCAAGGAGCTCAACCGAGTGCTTGGCGGCGGCTTGGTGGCCGGATCACTCGTGCTTATCGGCGGCGAGCCCGGCATCGGCAAGTCGACGCTCGTATTGCAGAACATCCTGTCCATCCGCTCCCGCAAGATCCTCTACATATCCGGCGAGGAGAGTGCCACTCAGCTGAAAATGCGTGCCGACCGCATCGGCCGCGTCTGCGACAACGTGCTTATTGCCTGTGAGACATCTCTCGAAAATATCATAAGCTGCATCGAGGAGACGGCTCCCGAACTGGTGGTTGTCGATTCCATCCAGACCATTGCTTCCGATGATATCGAGTCGTCGGCCGGCAGCGTCAGCCAGGTGCGCGAATGTTCGGCACGTCTGCTCAAATATGCCAAAGAAACGGGCGTGCCCGTGATCCTTATCGGTCACATCAACAAGGAAGGCAGCATCGCCGGCCCGAAAGTGCTCGAACATATTGTCGATGCCGTTCTGCAGTTTGAGGGCGACCGTCACTATATGTACCGCATTCTGCGTTCCATAAAAAACCGCTTTGGAAGCACAAACGAGCTCGGTATATATGAAATGGGGCAGAAAGGGTTGCGCGAGGTGACTAATCCCTCGGAAATGCTGCTGACCCACAATGCCGAAGAGGAGCTCTCGGGCCGTGCCATCGGCATCACCCTTGAAGGCGTCAGACCATTCCTGATAGAAGCACAGGCTCTTGTCAGCACAGCCGCCTACGGGACGCCGCAACGCACCGTCACCGGTTTCGATTCGAAACGCATGAACATGCTGCTGGCTGTACTTGAGAAACGTGTTGGCTTCAAGCTCGCACAGAAAGATGTGTTCCTCAACATCGCCGGCGGCCTGAAAGTCAACGACACAGCCCTCGATCTGCCTGTAATCTGCGCGATCCTCTCATCAAACGTCGACATGGCCATCCCGGCCGGCACATGCATGTGCGGCGAAGTCGGGCTCTCGGGCGAGATACGTCAGGTGACACGCATCGAGCCGCGGATCTCGGAGGCTGAAAAGCTCGGCATGACATCGATCATCATCCCTGCCAACAATCTGAAAGGCATCGACACCTCCGGCCGCACCATCAAAATCAACGAAGTCTCAAAAGTTGAGGAAGCCTTCCGCCTCCTCTTCGCCTGAGCTAAGTCAGAGCCACCCGTATTAATTAATGCGTCACCTTATCTCATTAAGGAGGTCGGGCGGTGGAAAAATTGAGGGAAAGGCTTCGATGTTTAGAGTTAATTCAGTAGCTTTGCAGCCGAAAATAACAATATAACTGATTTGCCGTGGCAAGGAAAAGAAAAGAGCTTCCTCTTCTGAAGGATGTTGAGATAACAGATGTGGCTGCCGAAGGGCAGAGTCTGGCGAGAGTCAATGAAATGGTGGTGTTTATCCCGTTTGGCGCTCCCGGCGACATAGCCGATGTGAAGATCGACCGCAAGAAACGCAATTATGCCGAAGGACACATCGAAGCCATCACCCGTCCGTCGGATCTGCGCTGCCAACCGCGCTGCGAGCATTTCACCGTGTGCGGCGGCTGCCGCTGGCAACACCTGCCTTACGATTTTCAGCTCAAATGCAAGCAGAAGCAGGTGACGGATGCGCTGCAGCGTATCGCCAAGGTCGAGCTTCCGGAGATATCCCCCATAAAAGGCTCGGCGAATATCTGGGAATACCGCAACAAGATGGAATACACTTTCTCAAACAAAAAGTGGCTGACATTCGACCAGTTGCGGTCGGGTGAGGAATTTCCCGACAGGGATGCCGCCGGTTTCCACATCCCCGGTGCGTTCGACAAGGTGCTCGACATCAGCAAATGCCATCTTCAGGATGATCTCGGCAACCGCATACGCCTGTTTATAAAGCAGTTCGGCAAAGAGCATGGCTATTCATTCTACGATCTCCGCAATCAGAACGGCTTCCTGCGCACGCTCATGATACGCATCGCTTCAACCGGAGAGGTGATGGTGGTGATGGTGTTCGGCGAGGATGACGCCGTGAAAATTAATGAACTGCTCACCGCCGTCAAAGAGCGGTTTCCCGAAATCACATCGCTTCTGTATGTTGTCAATCAGAAAGTTAATGACACGATAGCCGATCAGGAAGTGAAAGTGTTTGCCGGACGGAGCTATATTATTGAAGAGATGGAGGGCCTGCGTTTCAGGGTAGGGGCAAAGTCATTTTATCAGACCAACTCGCGGCAAGCCTATGAACTCTACAAGGTGGCCCGCGAATTTGCCGAGCTCACCGGCGACGAACTGGTGTATGACCTGTATACCGGCACCGGCACAATAGCTAATTTCGTTGCTCGTCAGGCCCGTAAGGTGATAGGCATTGAATATGTAGAGGATGCAATTGCCGATGCCCGAGTCAATTCCGAAGCCAACGGAATAGACAACACGCTCTTCTTCGCCGGCGATATGAAAGATGTGCTCACCGACGGTTTTATCGAAAGCCATGGCCGCCCCGACGTTATGATTGTCGATCCGCCGCGCGCCGGTATGCATGCCGATGTGGTGAATGTCATTCTCAACGCATCGCCCCGCCGCATTGTGTATGTAAGCTGCAATCCGGCCACTCAGGCTCGCGATCTGGCTTTGCTCGATGCGCGTTATCGCGTCGATGCCGTACAGCCGGTCGACATGTTCCCTCACACGCAACATGTTGAAAACGTGGTGAAGCTGACGCTCCGCGACAAATAACCATACTGAGTACGCTAAAAATAGCCGAGTTATTCAAACGGAGGAAGATCCTCGGCAGTGGCAAGGCTTGAATTATAATAGCGGGGATCGTCGGTCACCTCGCGCCCGATGTAAGGCGGCAGCGTCACCGGCTCATCGGGATTCGTCATCTCTATCTCAGCCATTATAAGGCCCTCATGCCTTCCGTGAAACACGTCGATTTCCCAACGGCCGTCGACATAGCGTGTCTTCGCGATCTCGCCCGTGCATTCACAGCGATCCATTATATCGGCGGCATCGGATTTCGGAATCTCATATTCCCATTCGTCACGCTCGGCGCCTTTGTTACGGTTTTTCACCGTGATAAATGCCCGGTTTCCGGCCACACGCAGACGCACGGTAGCATCGGGGCTGTCGTTAAGATAGGCCTGCCTGATATCCTTGTGAGGCATGTTCAAGGGCAGGGCGCCGCGGTCGGTAACTAAAAATTTACGTTCGATCTCCTTTGCCATCGTTTCATCAAATATTTCTTGCAAAATTAGTCAAGATGGCGGCTATATTACTCTATTTTGAAAAAAAATTGAAAAATAGGGCAACAACAATTACCTTTGCACCATTATATATATGTGAAAGCCGGCTTTGGGTTCCGGCGCTTATCGCAAATTCATTACAATGATCGAACGTATTATAATTATAGAAAATGCAGATCCGGCGTCGTTTTACGGCGTTAATAACAACAATATCGCATTGATCCGCAACCTTTATCCCAAGCTACGCATTGCAGCGCGCGGCTCGGTCATAAAGGTGATCGGCGATGATGCTGAAACAGAAGATTTTGAAAAGAAAATTCACGAGCTCGAAAAATATTGTGTAAAATACAACACCCTGACTGAGGATGTGATCCTCGATGTGGTGCGCGGGCATGAACCGCGTGACCGCGCAAACGATGGCGTGATCATCTTCGGAATCAATGGCAAACCGATTTCGGCACGCACGCCCAATCAGCAGAAACTCGTCGACGCTTTTTCAAAAAACGATCTTACATTTGCCCTCGGACCGGCCGGCACGGGCAAAACCTACATTGCTATCGCACTGGCAGTCAGAGCTCTTAAAAACAAGGAAGCCCGAAAAATCATTCTGTCACGTCCGGCTGTCGAAGCCGGAGAGAAACTCGGCTTTCTGCCGGGCGACATGAAAGATAAAATCGATCCTTATCTTCAGCCCCTTTACGATGCTCTCGAAGATATGATTCCTGCGGCAAAACTTAAGGAATATATGGACGCGAAGGTGATACAGATAGCCCCGCTCGCATTCATGCGCGGACGCACCCTCAACGATGCCATCATTGTCCTCGACGAAGCCCAGAATACTACTACTCATCAGATTAAGATGTTTCTCACGCGTCTTGGCATGAATGCCAAAATGATTGTAACGGGCGATGCCACACAGATCGACCTACCGCGTTCCACCACCTCGGGCCTTCTGCATGCACTTCGCGTTCTGAAAGGCGTCGATGGAATAGGGATGGTGGAATTCTGCAAAAAAGACATCGTGCGTCACGCTCTTGTCCAGCGAATAGTGGAGGCGTATGAGAAGTACGACGAAGCTGTTCCCGCAAATTCCGACAGCTCCGAAAACTGTCAGCCGACGGATGCCGACGATAATCGCCAGTCATGATCCGTAATTTGTTGAAAGCCGTATTTATAGTTGCAGCTATTGCTGTGTCGTCAGTGCTCGCTAAGGGCGCCAACGGGTTTGACGTGTCCGGGGTCGTTGTCGATTCCGCGTCCAATGATCCGGTGCCGTTTGCTTCCGTAAAGCTCATGAAATCGGGCAGGGGAAAGGTTTCTGACAAAAAAGGCCGGTTCACCATTAAGTCCGTGCAGCCCGGTGACTCGCTGATCGTCACGGCTATGGGCTATTCCACTGCTAAAATTGCTGCAAGCTCAGGCAATCGGCTCATCATACCCATAGCCCCCGACGGATTGCAGCTTAAAGAGGTGATAGTCAGACCGCGCAAGGAAAAATACAGCAAGAAAAACAATCCGGCTGTCGATTTTGTGAACAGCATCCGCAACCGCAGCGGCATGAACGATCCGCGGCGCAACGATTTCTACAGCTTCGATAAATATGAGCGCATTACCATTGCGCTCAACGATATCAGCCCGGATAACGATAAAAACATCATTCTGAAGAAGTTCGGACTGCTGAAAGAATACATCGACACGTCGGAAGTGTCAGGCTCGCCGATCATCAACATCAGCATGCGCGAGAAATTCTCCACCAATTATTACCGCAAGGAGCCTAAATCAGAGAAGGAGTTTATCGACGGTGTGAGTCAGCGCGGACTTGACGACTTCCTCGACGAAGAAAACATGCGCATCCTTTATGAGGATTTCTTCAATGATATAGATCTTTACCAGAACGATATTTATCTGTTGCACAATAAATTCGTGAGCCCGTTGGGCCGGCTGGCCCCCGATTTCTATAAGTTTTACCTCACCGACACCGTTGATGTCGGCGGCGAACAGTGCATCGAGCTGTCGTTTGTTCCCCACAACGCGCAGTCATTCGGCTTCACCGGCAAGATCTATGTGCCGCAAGGCGATTCAACCATGTTCATCCGCAAGGTGGTGATGAATGTGCCTCGCGACATCAATCTCAATTTCATCAAAAACATTTACATAAATCAGGAATTTCAGCGTGCGCCGGACGGATCGCGGTTGCTTATGCGCGACGACCTCATTGCTGAAGTTCAGGTTATGCCGGGCACGCAAGGGCTCTATTTCCGACGAAACACGGCCTACTCCAATCATTCGTTTGATCCGAATAAAGAGTGGTATGTCTATGAAATTCCCGGCAAATCGATGAAAAATACCGGTGCCATCGACCGCGATTCGATCTACTGGGATTCACGACGCTACATCCCGCTGCGCCGGGGTGAAGCTGCGATCGGTCCAATGTCGGCACAGATCCGCAAAGTGCCGTTCTATTACTGGACCGAAAAAGTAGTCAAACTTTTCGCCACCGGCTACATCAATACTGCCCCGGGGTCAAAAAGCAAATTCGACATCGGGCCTGTCAACACCACTGTCAGCCACAATTCCGTTGAGGGTTACCGCTTCCGTTTGGGCGGCATGACCACCGCCAATCTGAGTCCGCGTCTTTTCGCCCGTGGCTACGGGGCCTATGGCCTCCGCGACCACCGGTGGAAATATGGTGCCGAACTCGAATATTCATTCCACGACAAGCGTTACCATCCGCGCGAATTCCCCATCCATGCCCTGCGCCTGACGGCATCCTACGACATGGATCAGCTCGGTCAGCACTACGCTTTTACGAATCCTGACAATATGTTCCTTTCGTTTAAGCGCCACGAAGACCGACTGATGACATATCGCCGGATTGAGAAACTTGAATATATCCTTGAACTGGAAAACAACTTTTCGCTGAATGCCGATATCGAACACTGTCGGCAAGAGCCTTCGGCCTGCACTCCCTTCATCGACGGCAACGGTCAGCGATTCGGTCACTACGACATAACGTCGATGTCGGTCTCTTTACGCTATGCTCCCGGTGAAAAGTTCTATCAGACTAAAACTGCCCGTATCCCTATCGCGCCCGAAAAGCCGGTGGTCATGCTCAGTCATAAATATGCTCCAAAAGGATTCGCCGGCAACCGTTTTGCCGTAAGTGTCACAGAGCTAAGCCTGTCGCAGCGCTTCTGGTTCTCAGCGTTCGGCTATCTCGACGCAATGGTTAAAGGCGGTCATCTCTGGACACAGAGCCCATATCCCAACCTTCTGATCCCCAACGCCAACCTGTCATATACCATTCAGCCTGAGAGCTTCGCACTGATGGATCCAATGGAATTTATCAACGATTCCTACGCCCATTTCGACCTGACTTACTGGGCCAACGGTGCCATTTTCAATTACATACCGCTTTTGCGTAAGCTCAAGCTCCGTGAAGTTTTCGCCGTGCGTGGGCTGTGGGGTCATCTCAGCCGTAAGAACCGTCCCGAGCTCAATCCGGAGCAATTCCGTTTCCCCGACGGTGCCCGCGCCGAGTTGATGACGGCTAAACCTTATGTCGAAGCATCGGTCGGCATTGACAATATCTTTAAGATTTTGCGTGTCGACTACGTGTGGCGCCTCACTTATCGCGAAGGCCGTGCGTCATCAGCCAAAGGGGGCGTTCGCATCGCTCTTCATTTCACATTCTGACGCAATATCAAAAAGATTGATTCCGACGATGCAAGCATCGAAAAAATGAGCTATATTTGCATCCGGTTTACACACAGCGACACTCGATATGTTACTCTTATATTATCTTCGCGATATGATTCAGCTTGTCCTCGCGCCCGTAAAAGGCTGGGAGGACATATCGGCTGACGGCCTCGATGCGCGTCAGCTCCTTGTCAAGGGGCTCATCCCGTTCGTCGCCATCGTCTCGCTGTCGGTCTTCGTGCGCCTGATTTACAACCCCGACATTTCGGTCATCGTGCTTATTCAGCAGGTAGTCATAAGTTTCATAAAGTATTTCGTAACATATTTTATCGCCACTTTTGCCTTCACCCTTTACTTGCCCGGAGTGACCGATGGCGAGCTGAGCATGACCAAATGCCATACATTTATAATCTACGGCACCGGCCTGCTCGCACTTTGCGGATTCATACAGAACCTGATGCCGGTTGATATGGCTCTTGTCCTGGTTCTGCCGATATATGTCTTTTATATCCTGTGGCGCGGGTTGCGATATCTTAATATAAGTTTTAATGGCATTGGAACATTCATGTTGATCACTCTGTTTGCTGTGGTAGTGCCACCATATGTCATACAGTATTTTTTCAACCTCATTCTTCCTTCATGACTGTTATCAGTCAGTCCGTTGTAATATGAAACAATCCGAAGTCAATATAAAAAACCGGCGTGCGACATTTGATTATGCCATAACCGAAACTTTCACGGCCGGCATAGTGCTTACAGGTACCGAAATCAAATCGTTAAGGCAGGGCAAAGGGAGCCTCGTCGACACATTCTGCTATGTTGCCAATGGCGGTGTGTGGATAAAAAACATGTACATTGCCGAATATTTCTACGGTACATACAATAACCATGCCGAGCGCCGCGACCGCAAGCTTCTTCTGAACAAGAAAGAGATAGCGCGACTGGCTAAATGCGGCAAAGAAACCGGTATGACCATCGTGCCTCTGCGTGTGTTTATCAACGACCGAGGCTTGGCAAAAATGGTTATCGGCATCGGTCGCGGTAAAAAGGAATATGATAAGCGCCAGGCCATCAAAGAGCGTGAGGATAAGCGCTCAATAGCCCGTATGTTTGAAAAATGACATGTTAAGAGCCGGTTCGGCAATAAGTGTTAACGGCCGAGGCGAATGTAGCTTTTGTCCCGCCAAATAAATCTTCTATGGCATAATGTTGGTGAGGGTCAGAAGTATCGGAGCATGAAAAGTATCGCGGCAAGATAAGTCATTGCCCGTGCCGGGGACAGACAGCGCTCATGGTTACGGCACAATCGCCGATAGTTTTCGATCCACGGGTTTGTGCGTTCCACCACCCGACGGACTGACAGAGGGCGAAATTCTGCCGTGCCGAAATTAGATCACTCCGCACTATGCGACCCTGCCGTTAACAGTTATTGTCGAACCGGCTTTAAGTCATACCGCACCGGGCGGCACACGAACAATTGTTTCTTGCCTTCGCTGTCGGTGCAGGCAATCAGCCGCAGCTGTCCGCTCGGGCGGCAGCGCATCCTTTTTGCAAGCTCGGCGGCCGTCATCGGAAAATTCTTCACCGTGACATCTATGGCGGGATATTTGGCCGCCAACTCCTTTAAGGCTTTCTTGCTCAGAATGCAGTCATCGACTATTTCGTATGCCGCGCCGGGGAAAGAATCCGCCATCGTTGCGCTGCAGTAGAAATCCGTGTTTGTGGCCAATCGGCTGACGCCGGGGATTTGGCAGAGCAAGTTCCTAACGCCGATCTTGGATGTGGCAGGGTATGGCTCGTATATGATATCCCCGGTATGCGGGGTGGCGTATGTCGGCTCTTTGCTGTCCTCGTCGCTTTTGCAGTAATCAAACCCCGAAATTTCATCGCCGGTATCCGCATCAAGCGTGTGGCATTCGTGCAGCGGTTCGCCTTCAGAGCCACGCTCGCATACGATCAGCAGCTCCTTGCATTCGCCGGTCGTGCCGAGTGCCATTATCCTGCTGACGGAATGTAGCTCGCAGAGCACTGCGCTGACATCGAGCATCGGCGACGCTTTTATGATCACTCGTGCGCCTCTGTCGAGCATCAGATCGAGCATCTCGGTGACATCCGGCACACAGTCGCGCAGCGCGAACAGGCGTCGGCCGTCAGTGCCCCGTCGTGCAGGGTCGATAAAGATCACGTCGGCTGAGTCTTTCGTCATCTGATGCAGAGCCTCCACGCTGTCAGCGCAATGCACGGTGATATTATCGGCGCCGAGAAGCTGAAAATTGTGTGCGGCACATTCCGCCGTAAGCAGATTCATCTCGTAGTAGTCGACATGCGCAGCCTTACGCGCAACGTGTGCGGCGTCGATACCGAGTCCGCCCGTCATGTCAATCACGCGGTCGCCCGCCCCGATCAGGGTTGCGTGGAACGAAGCAAGGGCGTCGGATGTCGATTGCTGTGCGGCAAGCGTTGAAGGGAATATGAATTCCGGAGCAAGCGAAAGCGTTTCGACAAGCTTGCGGCGCGTGCGGTTCCGGCAGTCGATCTGTGTGATAGCAAACTGTTTATCGGCATCTCCGTAGAACGACAGACGTAGCTTGTCGGCATCGGCAGTTTTGTTTTCGGCTATCCATTGCCATGTGTCCTTATCAATCGTCATAATCGGGCTTATCATAATTATTTGCAAAATTACTGAATTAATAATTTGGCATGAATTTTGTAGGTGAAAATTATGTATCTTTGTAACATATATATGCTTATGAACAGTCTCCAGTCAACATATAATCTCATCCAGCGCTTTCTTGCCGAGCACCGGATTGCCAAAGCCATCGAGCAGCTCAGAGCCATGGCCGCCGCTTCCGGCGCCCCCTGGAGCGTGACCAGCGACATCGACACTATAGCCGAAAGCTACGGCTATCTGTGCCGCTACGCGCTTGACGGCGTCGACGATCCTTCGCGGGGCGAACTTCTGGCGGAGATATCCGGCGATATCCGCAGGATGGCTTCTGCCGTCATGCGCCAGTCGGAGATCGCCGCTTCTCCCCGGCAATATTTCAGCGTTATCCGTTATGAGGCGTTACAGTCCGATTCATCGCTCTACGATCTGATCGACAAGTATAAGGCCGACTATGCCGCCTTTTCCCGCAATGCCCTTACCGGCAAAAATGCCGACGCAGCCGCGGCCGCCAATCAGCAGCGTGAACTTGAAAGGCTCGCCTCGCGGTTGTTCAACCTCGTCTGGGTCACTTCCCCGCTCACGGCAGCCCATTGCGTGCGGCTTTCGGAAGCTTTTTCCGATGAGGCGTTGCCTGACTATTTCAAAGAGCTTCTGGTGTCGGCTATGACGCTCGGCGCTTTGGAATATTACGACGAACAGCGCATGGTTCTCCTTGCGCAGCTTTATCTCGACGGATCAGCACGCATCTCTATCAGGGCATTATGCGGTCTCCTCATCAACATGTGGCGCCATCGCAGCTCCCTGACAGGCCACCGATTCCGTAATATCATGGACACTGTGGCCGAACAGCCGCAATGGCCTGCCGACCTGAAGATGGCCTACATGGAGCTGGTGCGCACGCGCGACACCGAACGGATATCCCGTACCCTCAACGAAGAGGTGCTCCCGACGATGATGAAGCTCCGTCCCGACATTATGGATAAGATCAAGAAGTCAGGCGAGTCGCCCGATGAACTTCTGTCGATCGACGAGAATCCCGAATGGGCCGATATGTTTGAAAAATCCGGGCTTTCGGATAAACTCAAGGAACTCAGCGAGCTGCAGTCTGACGGCGGCGATGTGATGATGAGCACTTTCGCCCACATGAAGTCATTCCCGTTCTTCCATAATGCGGCCGAATGGTTTCTCCCGTTCTATCCCGAACACACGGCTATCACCGATATCGTCGGTTCGACCGGAGCGGAACTGATTGAGCTGATTTCAGCTTCGCCCATGATGTGCGACAGTGACAAATATTCCATTATCCTTTCGCTCGAGCGCATCCCCTCGGCCAATCGCCGCATGATGCTCGATCAGTTCAAACTTCAGGACATAAACTTCGCTGAGCTAAACAGTTCCAAGTTGAATCCCGAAGCCGACGCACGCCGCAACATTTGCAATAAATACATTCAGGATCTGTATCGTTTCTTCAATCTCTACCGTCGCAAATCCGATTTCTACAATCCCTTTGCCACGCCGGTCAATCTTGCTTCCGTCGGGATGCTCTCCCGCTTTTTTGACGATAACGACACGCTCACCGTCATTGCCGAATTTTATTTCAAACGCGGATATCACCGCGAGGCGCTCAACGTGTTCGAGCTGCTGCTGTCCCGCCCCGAAGCGTCGGCTCAGCTCATGCAGAAATGCGGCTATTCCCTACAGCAGACCGGGCAGATTGAAAAAGCGCTCGAACTGTATCTGCGCAGCGAGCTGCTTCGCCCCGACAGCGTCTGGACCCTCCGCCGCATAGCGCAGTGCTACAAGATGACCGGCGACACGGCCATGGCTCTGCAATATTACAAACGGGTCATAGAGCTTAAGCCCGACGACCTTTCGGCCACGCTGAGTGTAGGCCATTGCCTCCTGGCAATGGGCGACTACAGCGAAGCTTTGAAGCAATACTTCAAGGTTGAATATCTCTCGGCCGACTCTCATCGGGCGCTCCGTCCGATCGCATGGTGCCTGTTCCTCACCGGCGATTTCAAGCGCAGCGAGGAATATTACAACCGCCTGCTCGCGCTCGACCCGACGTCGTCGGACTATCTCAATATGGCGCACTTGCAGATGGCTCTTAAGCATTATCGCGAGGCCATAAATTTCTATAACACGTCGCGCGACATCGCCGGCGAATCCGTCGATGCCCTGCTCAAACGCATTCAGAACGATCGCCCTCAGCTTGAAAAAGCAGGCGTAAGCCCCGATATCATCGACATCGTATGCGATTCAATCACCGAATAACCTTTTATTATATATGAGAAAATTTTTAAGTGCTGTAGCACTATCATTAATTGCAGTTATGACACAAGCTCAGTCAACAACATCCAATCCTTTGCTTGGCGAATTCAACACGCCTCACGGCACTGTGCCGTTCGACTTAATTTCGGTCGATGACTACGAACCGGCGGTGCGTGAAGGCATCCGCCTCGGTCTTCAGCAGGTTGAAGCCATTTGCAACAATCGCGCAACCCCCGATTTTGAAAACACAATCGTCGCGCTTGAAAATTCCGGCAAAGAACTCGATCGTGTCCTCAACATCTTCTTCCCGCTTTCATCGGCTATGACCGACGACCGGATGATGGAGATATCCATGACGATCACCCCGCTTCTTTCCGATTATTCAACAGCCATCTCGCTCAACACCCGCCTCTGGGAGAAGATCAAATATGTGTGGGATCACCGCGATCAGTATCAGCTTACGCCTGAGGATCAGATGCTTCTCAAAACCACCTACGATAGCTTCGCCCGCAACGGCGCTCTTCTTGAAGGCGACGACCGCGAGACTTACCGCCGCCTGAGCGCTGAGCTTAGCGAGCTTACCACCAAGTTCAGCCAGAACGTGCTTAAGGAACTGAACACCTACGAGATATGGCTGACGGCCGACGATCTCGCCGGTCTTCCCGAAGGCGTCGTTGAAGCCGCCGCTCTTGCCGCAAAAGAAAAAGGCCGGGCAGGGGAGTATCTCTTCACTCTCGCCCAGCCCACCTACATGGCGTTCATGAAATATTCCGACCGTCGTGACCTGCGCGAAAAGATGTATCGCCTCTACACGGGTCGCAATCAGAAAGGCGAATTCAACAACCTCGACATCATCTGCCAGATTACTGACAAACGCCGCCAGTTGGCCAACCTTCTCGGCTATGACACCTATGCCGATTATTCGCTGGTCAACACGATGGCTGAAAATCCGGCCAATGTCTATAAACTGCTCAATGAATTGCGTGACGCTTACCGTCCCGCCCAGCAGAAAGAGTTTGACGAGATCAACGCCTTCGCCTCGAAGCTGCAAGGCTCCGATTTCGAGATCCAGCCGTGGGACTACAGCTATTATGCCAACAAGCTCAAGCAATCCAAATATGATTACGATGAGGAAGCCCTTCGCCCCTACTTTGAGCTGAACAACGTGATTGAAGGCGTATTTGGCCTTGCCACAAAGCTTTACGGCCTGACTTTCGTGGAGAACAAACAGATCCCGACGTATCATCCCGACGTTAAGGCTTTTGAGGTCAAGGATCGCGACGGTTCGTATCTCGGCGTGATTTACACCGACTTTTTCCCGCGCGAAAGCAAGAGCCCGGGCGCTTGGATGACAGAATTCAAACCACAGTGGATCGATGCCGATGGCAACAACTCCCGACCGCACGTTTCGATTGTCATGAACTTCACCAAGCCTACGGAAAGCAAGCCGTCATTGCTGACTCCCTATGAGGTGGAAACGTTCCTTCATGAATTCGGTCACGCTCTCCATGGGCTGCTTGCCAACACGCATTATGCCTCGCTTTCGGGCACCAGCGTTTATCGCGATTTTGTCGAGCTTCCCTCGCAGTTCAACGAAAACTATCTCACACAGAAAGAGTTTCTCGACGGTTTTGCCCGTCACTATCAGACCGGCGAACCTATCCCGCAAGCCTATGTTGACAAGATCGTGGCCTCATCGCAGTTTGGAGCCGCCTACTCCTGCCTGCGTCAGCTTAATTTCGGACTCATCGACATGGCTTGGCACACCATCACGGCTCCCGTCACAGATCCCGCTGCATTCGAAGCCGAAGCCGGAAAATCGGTCGAGATGTTTGCCCCGATTGAAGGCTCGATGACATCGCCTCAGTTCGGCCATATCTTCGGCGGCGGTTATGCAGCCGGTTACTACAGCTACAAATGGGCCGAAGTGCTTGATGCCGATGCCTTTGCCAAGTTTGAGGAAAATGGCATTTTCGATCAGAAAAGCGCCGAGGAGTTCCGCACAAATATCCTGATGAAAGGCGGCACCGAGCATCCTGCCGAAATCTACCGCCGCTTCCGCGGTCAGGAACCGTCCATCGACGCACTCCTTCGCCGCGACGGCATCGAACGTCCCAAAACGCCGGCAATGCCCCCGCAGATAGTCCGCGGCAAAAACTAAACTCCCCTGACGCTATAATCGGCGCGTGATCCACCTCATCGGAATCACGCGCCGATATTTTTTGCCGGTCGCCTCTCAGAACCGGTACTGCACCGATGCGAGAATCATGCGCTGTCTGATACCGAATAAGTGCTCCGACCGCGAAAGAGTGCCGAAGGTCACATATTCATATCGCCGCTTGTCAAGCAGGTTGTTGCCGGTCAGCGACAGCCTTGTCTTATCGTTTATCCGCCAGACTACAGATGCGTCGAGAAGCACGAGATTCGTGGTATTCCCTTCGGGAAATCGTGTCAGAAAATGTTCCGCGCCGGCGGTGAACTGAAGCCTGTCGTCGGGCAGAAACGTGACAAACAGGTTTTGATGCAGGGAGTGACTTGTGTTCCCCACATCTCCTTTGTGAAGCCGTGTGAACCGGTAGTCGGCCTCATAGTTCAACGACATCCATTTCACTATGCTCCCCTTGAAATAGGGCTTTACCGCGATGGTCGTCTGCCGGTAGGGGATCACCGAATTATCACGCATCGACGATGCCGACGATATTAAAGCATTACTTTCAACGCCCACAACCATTCGGCTGTGACCGAGCCCTTTGCTTACCGACCCGCTTACCGACCATGTGTCGCTGATGGAAAATCGGTCGTCATAGGTCGATATTATGTAGTCGCCGATAAACAGTTGATGGCTCATCATAGAGTTACGGCTTTGACTGTAGCTTGCCGAAAGCGTAGCAAAGAACGACTTAAGCGGATTGCGGTAGCGGTAGGTCACCGATGATGCAAGGTGACGGCTGTAACTGCCGGCATTGGCGGCGGCAAAAATGTTATGATAGTCGGCCATTACCGGCACATTGATAAACATATAGGGCCGGGGAGCGGTGAGGTGCCATGATGTCGCGGCCGACAGCTCTGATTTGGAGGTTAATTGTCTGCGCACGCTTACTTGTGGCGACACTTCGACATAGTCGTAATTGCCGTCAATTGAATAATGCTGCCATTTCAACGGCACGCGTAGCGTCATCTTCCAGTCGCTCCGGTCGTAATCGATCTGCGGTCTGGCATACAGGCCCGCCAGGAATGACTCATGGATGCCGCTGTTGTCGAAGCTGCCGAGCCCCGCGAGTGTGCTGTTCATGCGGTGGTAATTCAGGTCGGCTCCGGCTGTCAGATAGTATTTCAGAAATCGCGTGAGCTTGCCAATCTTCGTTTCGGTAGTGCTTCTGAAATCGGTCGTGCCTACTCTCTGCAAGGCATCCTCCCGGCCCGACACTATCAGTCGGTCTGGGCTATGATTGAAGGCGAGCCTTGATATGAGGGTCAAAAGCCTTTTGTCGTTGCGTTTCACCAGCTTAAGTTCGTTGATAGCCGAAAATAGCTTGCGGTCCACGCTTTGTCCGAGGTCGTACGACCCCGTTATGGCAGCGTCGGAACTGCCCCACCGGCCGGCTACCGTGAGTTTGTCCTTAAGGTAATAGCCGCGCTTATTCGTTTCGCTGTAAAGCTGGGCCGAAAGGTCGTGGCTTTGCGTTCGTTGTACATTGTTCTGGACGAGATCCGGTATCTGAGGGTCGAAATAATCGGTGTTCTGCCTTGATTTATAGTCGAGCCGGTCGCCCATATAGTTGAGTTTCAGTCGCATCGATGTGTCGCCGGTCTTCCATGCCGTGATCGCATTGGCCAGCCACGACAGGTTGTCGCGCGTGCGTTTCTCGGAGAGCGGCGCGTTTATAATATCCGCCGAGATATATTCGGGCCACAGCGATGCTACATAATCAGCCGAAAACATGTCGTCGAAATCATGCTCATTGATCTCATTTGCCGGATTCCACCCGGTGTTGTCGGCTTTGATGGTGAACATATTCTGTATCTTCGAGGCTATGCGCATGGTGAAAAACGATCCGTCGTAAAGAAATGGCTGCACACCGGCGGCCGCCTGAGCTACGCCCACCCATCGGCTGCGGGCATCGTCCTTAAGCTTCAGATTGATGCCTGCCTCTTCAGGAAACTCAATACCTTCGAGTGCCTTCACAGGCTGATGATTTTCCATTACTTCGACCGATTTGACGTCGGTGTGCGAGATGTTGTTCAGGGCAAGACCATACTGCCCTCCGACAAAATCGTTGCCGTCAAGATAAAACTTGTTTATCGCTTTGCCCTGATATTTGATGGTGCCGTCTTCTTCCACTTTTATTCCGGGCAGCCGTTTGATCACATCGATGATGGCATTGTCTTTGGCGTTGGCATACCGCTCGACATTAAACACCAGCGTGTCGCCTCTGGCGTAAATGTCAGGGGCTTCCACTATGACGTCTCTCAGCTGCGTGGTTTTCGGCTTGAGCCTGACATCCGATAGGTCGGCGTCAACCGGAAGTGTCCGCGATTCATATCCCATGCTGCGGAACGATATCGAATCGGCACCCGCTTTCGGTGCCAGCGTGAAGCATCCTTCGCTGTCGGTCGCGGTAAAAGCGCCGCCGCTTTTCACAATTGCTCCGATGATCGGTTCGCCGTCATTTGCATCTCTCACAGTTCCGCGCAGCTTGCCCAGAGTCGTCCCTCTGGCCGGAAGCTGACCGCACAATGTGCAGAGTGTTACCAATATAGCTGTCCGGATCATTATCTCCAGTCCTTTTCAATAAAATCGTAGGGGAGTTCAATCGGGTCGTATGCGTCAAGCATTGGATTGCCGGCTTGGTCAGTCACTGTGACGTGGCCGCCGGTCGAGGTTTCAAAATAGGCATACGGATTGATCTCATAGCGGTGTTTTATGTTGTAAAAGTCGTGACGGCTCACGTTGTTGAATGGCACTTTATAGATTGTGATCGGGCGTTCGGCTTTCGATTTGATGCCTATGCACTCGAATGTGTATTGCTCATTCTTGTCGGATGCTTTCATTATCAGCCCGGGGAGCCCGTGCAGTTTCCACGGTCCCTCGGCAACAGGTATCTCCTCGGTGTAGAACACCGTCCACTCCCGTCCTCCTGACGTGCATCTGGCGCCACTGCACTCATAGCCCAGCACAGTGCACGTACTGTCCGTTAGCTCCCAGTCGATCGCCGGCATATCCTCGTCATATCTGAACCAGTCCATACAGATTTTCTCCGTGTGAGTCAGTTTCCCCTCGGGATAGTTTTTATAAATGGTCATGAACTCTCCCGTGCTGAGTTTCCCTTCGTAGGCAGCGGCCGCAATCTGTTCGCTCGTGGAGTTCATCAGTAGCGAATCAACAGAGAGGTTCTTATAGCTCGAAAATTTCGACAAGCCGCTCGGACCTATCTGGAGTAGCATATTGTCGCCCGACATATTGTCGTCCATCCGCCCCAGCGTGTCTATGCTATAGCGGTAGTCGTAGACAAACTCCATCGTCTCATTGCACAATGTCTCTGTTTCGGGTACGGATGTTGCTAAAATGCACAGCTTGCGGTTTACCACTTTGCCTGAGATGTGTGATGCGCATAGCAAGAAAGTTATGGCGGTAATGATTATTTTCCTCATGTCCATTTGTTTTTATAGGTTATCGTAATCTTGAATGTTGCGGCAAAATTACGGAGCGTTCGACCGTAAGGCAGAAAATAATCATTACTGAATGATTGGGAAATTATTACTAAATTATTACTGCTCCGAAAAAGCCTACAGATTCGCCTCAATTGAATGGCGGTTTTTGCTAATTTTGCCGTATGGAACGAAGGATCAAGACTCTTTATATTATCACAATCATCGCGATACTCGCGTTTCTCGGGATGCAGTCATACTGGCTGTATGTCCGCTATGAGTCAGCACTCAAGGACTACGAACGGATTCTCGGAGATCGTGTCATGCAATGTGTCAACATCTACAATGGTATCCGCGCATCATATATCGAAAGTGCCGACACGACAGATTCTGCGGGGAGTTGCAGGGAGGAGCCGATTTCGATACCCGTATTTCGGCTCTCGCAGCAATATGGCGATACTGTCCGGACTACTCGTACTGCCACCATCGTGACCTATAATTTCTCCATGAACAAGCTGCTCGGGCTGAAGCCGGGCGAAAAGGTCAGCAATGAACAGCGGGAGAAAGCAATAGAGATGGCGAAAAATAATATGGATGCGCCGGCCGATTCTGTCATTTTCGATGCCTCGGGTGCTAAGGATGAGAATGAGGCCTGGATTGCCACGAGAAATGTTCTGACCGAAAGAAAAACGCCCTTCCGTGTCGAAGGGCTTGATTCGATAATGACCCGCGAGGGAATTCGGGCGAATGTGGATCTGATCGTAGCCGACAGTATGGTCTGGAAGCCAAGCGTAAGTTATAATGTGTCTGTTTTCAAGCCGGATGTTGCTCTGATTATACCTTATTCACAATTGGAGGGAAAAACCGTCAGCATTGTCTGTGATATCAATCCGCTCGATGTGTTGCCCGGAATGTGGCATATTTTATTGGTGTCGTTGGCGATATCAGTGTTGCTTATCGTGTGGCTGATATTGCAGTTTTCGACGGTGCTGAAGCTTTCTCGCCTCAACAATATGCGCAACAGTTTTGTCACTACGATGATTCATGAGCTGAAGCGGCCGATTTCCACGCTCATGATGTGCGTGTCGGGGCTCGGAAACAGCAAGATGGTGACTGATGAGGCTACGCGCTCGGAGCTTCTGTCGGAGACGCGTACGGCACTCGACAATCTGTCGGCCTATTTTTCAAAGCTCAGAGACATTACGTTCAACGATGTCGGGCAGATTCCGCTTAACATTCAGGCCGTCAGCCTGAGGGATCTGTTTGATAGTGTGACCGCTGCCGCACCTGTCCCTTCCGGAAAAACGGTGATGTTCGACAATCAGGTGAATGCCGCCATTGAACTCTCTGCCGATAAGTCGCACCTCTACAACATGCACATCAATCTGGTCGAAAATGCTATAAAATATTCAGGACCGTCAGTCACGATAACGGCCAAGACGGAGAAATCTGCCGACAGCGTGATTATCCGCATCTCCGACAACGGCAATGGCATATCGTCAGGCGATCTGCGCCATATTTTCAAGCGGTTCTACCGCGGCCGTGCATCCGAGGGCGATATGCCCGGCATGGGGCTGGGACTGGCCTACGTGAAGCTGCTTGTCGAGGCTCATGGCGGTGAGATCGCGGTTGAGAGTGCTCAGGGCAAAGGTTCGTGTTTCATAATCAGGCTTCCGCAATGACGAAAAAAATAAAAATACTCCTTGTCGACGACGACCATAAAAACTCGATGTTGCTCAAACGCTTCATCGAGGCCGAAGGCTACGACGTGCTGTATGCCGGCAATGGCAGGGCAGGCCTTGAACTGTACCGCTGGGAGCACCCCGACCTTATACTTTTGGATATAAACATGCCTGAGCTCGACGGTTTCGAAGTGGCCGAGGCCATCCGGTCGGTCGACAAAAAGGTCATCATCTTCTTTTTGACCGACCGCACCGATAAGGTCGACCGGTTGCACGGCTTTTCCATCAAGGGCAACGACTATATCCCCAAGCCGTTCTATCCCGAAGAATTGCTGGCCCGAATTAACGAACGCTTTGAAAGCATGACACTCACGCAGGATGTAGTGTTTCAGCTGGGCGACACGGCATTTCGACCTAACCTGCTGTCGCTCACCTACAAGGGCGAAACCCACACACTGTCGGTGCGCCAGTCTGAGATATTGCAGATGCTTGCTGAACACCAGGGCAGTCCTGTCGATCGTGAGGTGATTCTTGAAAATATTTGGGGCGATGCCAACTACTCCAACTCGCTGGCCCTGAATGTACAGATAAGCTACATCAGGCGTCTGCTGGATGACCCGTCGATCATCATTTCCTCATTAAAGAAGAAGGGGTATATTCTTTCCGTAAGGCAGTAACGGCCGCCCGAGCATAGCGGGTAACTATTCAGCCAAAGAACCGATATGCCGGAATGGCTCGCCTTTATCAGACGA
>CABUBG010000007.1:0-42249 GCA_902489785.1 uncultured Porphyromonadaceae bacterium | reverse complement strand
TCGTCTGATAAAGGCGAGCCATTCCGGCATATCGGTTCTTTGGCTGAATAGTTACCCGCACACAATCTTTTGAAGTGTTGAAACGTCTTATTTTTGTGATAGGATTGTAACCCGATCTGAGAAACCAATGTCAGGTAACACGCGTTATAACGCTGAATCAACATAAAACGAACCCACACATCACTACCATAATGATAACAGAAAAGGTAATAAAAGACCTCTACAAAACATATAAGAAACGTCCAGCCAGCGCCGACGAGCTTGACATCGGACTGCTCTTCGAACACCTCATCGATAATCACGACTTTTCGATCGACGACGAAGCTCACCTTATAATCAATTCATTCCCCACCGATTCACCATTCCACCGGATCTCCCTCAACCATATCCATGCCATCGTGGAATTTGAGCACAAGATTGCTATCGTGCTCCACTCCTCAATAATATTCCTGAACAAACACGACTCCAGGACTTACATCCATATCCGGCAGAGGAAGCCGGGCATCATTGACAGAATATTATATCGAGATAGCGCCGAGTGACAAAACCGTATCCATCCGAAAAACCCGCAATCACGTTCGGCAGAGTATGCGAAAAAAGCGATGCGCCGGACAACGGCAACATCGCTTTTTCATATTGTGGTTTTTGAAACTGCTTCGAGTTCAATAACCGGGCCGCCGCGCTGAGAGCGGCTGGCGTGAAATCAGGCGCCTTTAACCTTGGCTACAATGGCTTTGAAAGCAGCCGGATTGTTGAGGGCGAGGTCGGCAAGCACCTTGCGGTTGATTTCGATGCCCGACTTGTGGATGAGACCCATCAGCTTGGAGTAAGAGAGGTCTTCCATGCGTGCGGCAGCGTTGATGCGCTGAATCCACAGAGCACGGAAATTGTTTTTCTTATCTTTACGGTCGCGGTAAGCGTATGTCAGACCTTTTTCCCAAGTGTTTTTGGCAACGGTCCAGACATTGCGGCGGCAACCGAAGTAACCACGGGTAAGTTTTAAGATTTTCTTTCTTTTAGCTCTTGAAGCTACATGATTTACTGATCTTGGCATTTCTGTAAATGATTTTGAAAGTTAGCGGCAAATGCTCTTTTAGTGCTAAACGTTCGGTTAATAAAAATGTGTAAATAAAATCACGAATTAAATTGTGAGAGAAAGCTTCAAGCCGGGCTTATTTCATGCCGAGGAGGGCTTTTACGCCTTTTGCGTCCACCTTTGCAATCAGGCCGCTGTGGGTGAGATTGCGTTTCTGTTTTTTAGTTTTCTTTGTGAGGATGTGGCTTTTGAAAGCGTGTTTTCTCTTGATCTTTCCTGATCCGGTAAGGGCGAACCTCTTTTTGGCACCGGAGTTAGTTTTAATCTTGGGCATTTGAGTTGATTTTAAAAAAATTAATTCGAGTTATTTAACAGGCTGCGCGAACTCGTCGTCGCGGCCGTCGTTTTTTGATTTCTTATTTCTTTTTCGGTGAGAGCATGATGATCATGCGCTTTCCTTCAAGCACCGGCATCTGCTCTACTTTACCATAGTCCTCAAGGTCGTTGGCAAACCGCAGCAGAAGCACTTCGCCTTGCTCTTTAAACAGTATCGAACGTCCGCGGAAAAACACATAGGCTTTCACTTTTGCGCCTTCCTGAAGGAAGCCGATGGCATGTTTGAGCTTGAAGTTGTAGTCATGGTCGTCGGTCTGCGGTCCGAAACGGATCTCCTTGACCACGACTTTGGTCGCTTTGGCTTTCTGCTCTTTCTGATGCTTTTTCTGCTGATAGAGGAATTTCTGATAATCAAGGATCTTGCACACGGGGGGAGCGGCATTCGGGGAGATCTCGATGAGGTCGAGACCCAGCTCGTCGGCTATGTGCATAGCCTCCTGAATGGTGTAGATGCCAGTTTCGACATTGTCGCCGACCAGACGCACTTCACGGGCGCGGATACGTTCGTTGATCGCATACTGATCTTTAGGTGACTGCGGACTCCGGCGCTGGGGGCCGTTGGCTGGACGCGGACGGGATCCGGGTGTAAAAGGTTTTTTCTCCATTCAGTGGGGTTATTGATTAATCATTTCTTCGACTTCTTTAGCCAAATTCGCTGCAAAGTTAGCAATTTTCATCGTACCTTTATCACCTTCGCCCTGTTTTCTTACAGAAATTTCGCCATTTTCGGCTTCTTTTTCGCCTACGATAAGCAGATAGGGTATGCGGCGCAGCTCGTTGTCGCGGATTTTCTTGCCTATTTTCTCGTTGCGGTCATCGACGATGGCACGTACGTCGGCGGCGTTGAGTTCTTTTGCCACCTGAAAGGCATAATCGTTGAATTTCTCACTGATAGGAAGCACGACGGCCTGGTCGGGAGCGAGCCAGAGCGGGAAACGGCCGGCGGTGTGTTCGAGAAGCACAGCCACGAAGCGTTCCATCGAGCCGAAGGGTGCGCGGTGGATCATCACGGGACGGTGTTTCTGATTGTCGGCGCCGGTGTATTCGAGCTGGAATCGTTCGGGCAGGTTGTAGTCCACCTGGATGGTGCCGAGCTGCCAGCGGCGGCCGATGGCGTCTTTGACCATGAAGTCGAGCTTCGGGCCGTAGAAGGCGGCTTCGCCAAGCTCTTTGCGGGCTTTGAGTCCTTTTTCTTCGCAGGCTTCGATGATGGCTGTCTCAGCGAGATGCCAGTTTTCGTCGGAGCCGATGTATTTTTCTTTGTGAGCCGGATCGCGGAGCGAGATCTGGGCTTCGAAATTGTCAAATTTGAGAGCTTTGAAGATGTAGAAAATGATGTCCATCACTTTCAGGAACTCGTCTTTGATCTGATCGGGGGCGCAGAAAATGTGGGCATCGTCCTGCGTAAATCCGCGCACTCGTGTCAGTCCGTGGAGCTCACCCGACTGCTCGTAGCGATATACGGTGCCGAACTCGGCAAGGCGCATGGGCAGATCGCGGTAGCTGCGGGGATAGGCTTTGAATATCTCGCAGTGATGGGGGCAGTTCATCGGTTTCAGCAGATATTCCTCACCTTCTTCAGGGGTGTGGATGGGCTGGAATGAGTCCTTGCCGTATTTTGCATAGTGGCCTGAGGTCACATAGAGGTTCTTATTGCCGATATGCGGGGTGATCACCTGCAGATAGCCGTATTGTTTCTGGATTTTGCGGAGGAACTGCTCGAGACGGTCGCGGAGGGCGGCGCCTTTGGGGAGCCAGAGGGGAAGGCCGGCGCCGACATTCTGGGAGAATGCGAAGAGCTCCATTTCCTTGCCCAGCTTGCGGTGGTCGCGTTTCTTGGCTTCTTCGAGCAGCTGCAGATATTCGTCGAGCATTTTCTGCTTGGGGAATGTGATGCCGTAAACGCGCACGAGCTGGTTGCGTTTCTCATCACCGCGCCAGTAGGCGCCGGCGAGCGATGTGATCTTGACGGCCTTGATCGGAGCCGTGGTTGGGATGTGCGGACCGCGGCAAAGGTCGGTGAAAGAGCCCTGCGTGTAGGTGGTGATGTGGCCGTCCTCAAGTTCGCTGATCAGCTCACATTTATATTCTTCGTTGCGGTCGCCGAACATCTTGAGGGCATCGGCTTTTGAAACATCCTTGCGTACGATGGGCTGTTTCTGACGTGCGAGCTCGAGCATTTTCTTTTCGATCTTGGGGAAATCAGCAGCCGTGATATCATGCTGTCCCGGGTCGATATCGTAATAGAAACCGTTTTCGATGGCGGGGCCGATGCCGAATTTCACGCCGGGATAAAGCTCCTGAAGAGCCTCGGCAAGAAGGTGTGCCGAGCTGTGCCAGAAGGCATGCTTGCCTTCTGGATCATCCCATTTGAAAAGCTTGATGGCGGCATCCTCGGTGATAGGACGGGTGAGATCCCATTCCTGCTCATTGACCGATGCGGCAAGCACATCCTGTGCCAGACGGGGGCTGATGCTCTCAGCCACCTGAAGCGGCGTAACGCCACTTTCAAATTCCTTTACCGAATTATCGGGAAATGTTATCTTTATCATTGGTTAGCAATAAATTATCAGACAAGCAGCTCCGACGCCTGTGGGGCATCGTGAGCATATCGACTGCAAAATTAACTTTTTTATCCCAATTTCCAATACAATTTGCGGCTAAAAATGAATCAAACGTTTGGAATTCATAACCTAACGATATTCACTCCGTAAGGTGTCTGAGGGTCCGGCATTTGACAATTATTGGCAGTAAGGTGTTTCGTGCCTGCGCGCCGAACGGGAAATTATCGCTAACTTTGCGGCGAGTTTTCAATCACACACATATAATAATATATGAAACGTTCGTTGGGCTCGATGGCGCTCGGTACATTTGCGCTGGGCATTGCCGAATTCGGCATGATGGGCATTTTGGGCGATGTGGCGCGCGACATGTATGTAGGCATCGCTACGGCCGGACATCTTATCTCGGCCTATTCGGCAGGAGTGGCGGTGGGCGCGCCGCTTCTTATCGTGCTGCGCCGCATGCCGCTCAAGCACCTCATACTGCTTCTTGCCGCCACCATCTTTGCAGGCAACATGGCGGCAGCGTTGTCGCCGAATTTCATCACGCTGCTGTGTGCGCGTTTTGTTTCCGGGCTGCCTCACGGGGCATTCTTCGGGGCCGGCGCCATTGTGTGCTCGCGCCTTGCCGACAAAGGCCATGGCGCACAGGCTGTGGCGATAATGGTTGGCGGAATGACCGTAGCCAACGTAATCGGCGTGCCGGTGGCCACGATGCTCACCAATCTCTTCAACTGGAGGATATGCTTTGCCGTGGTCGCTTTGGCCGGATTTCTGGCGTGGCTGCTTATGCGTCTGTGGCTTCCGTGGCTCGCACCGCTCCCCGACACCGGCATCCGCGGCCAGTTCCGCTTTCTGCGCAAGCGGGAGCCGTGGCTCATCTATGGCGGTGTATTTTTCGGGCAGGCAAGCGTCTACTGCTGGCTTAGCTATATCGAGCCTATCATGACCCGTGTCACGGGATTCTCCACGGCCGACATGACATGGATAATGATGCTTGCCGGTGCCGGAATGGTTGCGGGCAATTACATATCCGGTCGATTGGCCGACCGCTATTCGGCATCAGCCACAACTGCCGTCCTCGCATCGATGATGGTAGTGGTGATGCCTCTCGTATGGCTTTGCTCCACGATGCAGGTGCCGTCGCTGATCCTGGCATTCATCGCCACGGCCGGACTCTTCGGCATCGGAGGCCCGCTGCAATATCTGATAGTGCGTTACAGCCGCGGCGGCGAGATGCTGGGCGGCGCGGGCATTCAGATAGCATTCAATGTGTCGAATGCCATGTCGGCAACGCTGGGCGGCATAGCCATCAGCGCCGGACTCGGCCTCGCCTCGCCCGCACTTATCGGAGCGCCGCTGGCAGCCATAGGCGCCGTCTGCCTGTGGGTGCTCCACGGCGAGCACCGCGATTGACCGCCCTGCCGTTAACATATATTGTCGAACCGGCTCTTAAGAGCTTGTTTAATAATAAATGTTGACGGCAAGGTCGCATAGCTTAAGTGACATTAATTACAACACAGCTCATGGAATTCAACAACAATTGTATTATAATTTAACATTATGTTATCTATTATAAAGAAAGTTACATCAGACCTGTCAGTCGCCGGCATCTTTGCGTCTGTTCTTCGGTCGTTATGGAACCCCATAACTCCCTCATCACAGACACAAATATACTCGACGACTGACAGCCCTGCCGTCAACATTTATTATTAAACAAGCTCTAATAATCATTTGAGATGCGCATCCCCCGACAACCTTTTCGGGGGATGCGTTGTTGTAGTATTGTAACATTTGAAAAAATACCAACATATTCAAATATAAATATAAAAACTCTTTCAATTATGAACACAGCCCCTCTTCAAGGAATCAAAGTGGTCGACTTCACGGCAGTGCAGTCAGGCCCTTCATGTACACAGATGCTCGCATGGCTCGGCGCCGAAGTAATCAAAATCGAACGCCCGGGTTCAGGCGACGCCACACGTAAGGAGCTCCAGTTCCTCCCCGACGAGCCCAGCTACTATTTCCTGCAGCTCAACTCCGACAAGAAATCACTGACACTCGACGCTGCCACACCCGACGGCAAAGAGATCCTCACCAAGCTCATCAAAGAGGCCGATATCTTTGTTGAAAACCTTCATCCGGGTGCAATGGACAAACTCGGCTTCAGCTGGGAAGTGGTTCATCAGCTCAATCCGAGATGTATCTACGGCACAATCAAAGGTTTCCCTCTCTCGTCGCAGTTCAAGGACCTGAAGGCCTACGAACCCGTGGCACAGGTAACAGCCGGCGCCGCATCGACCACCGGCTGGTGGGAAGGTCCCGACAATGTTCCGACACAGAGCGGTGCCGCCCTCGGCGACTCCAACTCGGGCATGCACCTGCTCATCGGTTTGCTGGCAGCCCTTCTGCAGCGCGAAAAGACCGGCGAAGGCTCCTACGTTTATCAGTCAATGCACAATGCATGTCTGAACCTCTGCCGTATCAAGACCCGCGACCAGCTTACGCTTGACCGCCTCGGCTATCTGACACAATTCCCGCAGTATCCTAATGAAAAATTCGGTGATTTCGTTCCGCGTTCAGGCAACCAGGAAGGTTCGGGCGTGCTCGGATGGACCTACAAATGCAAGAACTGGGCTACCGACCCCAATGACTATGTATATGTGATTCTGCAGCGCGATGCAAAGAGTTTCACCAAAGCATGCAAGGCTCTCGGATTCGAGGACTGGCTCACCAATCCCGATTTCAATACCGCCGACGCACGCGATCGCCACAAACAAGAGATTTACGAACGCATCGGTGCCTGGACCATCACTAAGGACAAATATGAAGTCACCAAGCTGCTTTCGGCTGCCGGTGTTCCTGTCGGTCCCGTCATCTCTACCAAAGAGCTCCTCAACGATGAGAGCCTTTATGACGGCAACACACTCGTTAAGATCAACCAGGGAGGCAAGATCGGCGAATTCGTAACCGTGGGCTGCCCCTTCACACTCTCCAACTATCAGCCCACCTACGGCCCGTGCCCCACACTCGGCGGAAACACCGAAGAAGTGCTCGCTTCCATCGGCTACACCCCCGATCAGATTGCTTCGTTTGCCCAGAACGGCACGACCGCTCCTCTCGCAAAGCCTGCGAAATAACATTCAATCACTACTCTAAAGAAACAAAACCATGTCAACAACTTCCACACCCGCACAGGCGCCGGCACAGCAACCGTCCTATCCCAACCAAGTGACCGGAATGTATATTCTGGCTCGTGCGCTCAAGAACATAGGCATCGACACGATGTATGGTCTGGTCGGAATACCGATCACCGAATTCGCCTATCTTTGCCAGATGGAAGGGATACGCTTCGTAGGGTTCCGCCACGAACAGCAGGCAGGCATGGCCGCCGCCACTCACGGCTACCTTACCCAAAAGCCCGGTGTACTCCTGACAGTGTCGTCGCTCGGCTTCATGAACGGCCTCACATCCACCGTCAATGCCACGGTCAACTGCTATCCTATGATACAGATTTCGGGGTCCAGCGTCCGCGAGCCCATCGATCTCGATCAGGGCACATATGAGGGTCTAGACCAGCTCAACGTGGCCAAAGGGCTTGTCAAAGCCGCTTACCGCGTCAATGATCCCAAGGATATCCCCACCGCTGTTGCCCGCGCCTACCGCGCAGCCATCTCCGGCCGTCCCGGCGGCGTATATCTCGACGTCACCACTCCGTGCCTCGGCGCCATCATGGACAAAGCCGACGCCGACAAGCTCTTCTTCGAGCCTGTCGATCCGTGTCCGGCCATGATTCCTTCCGCCGAATCAGTAGACCGCGCCGTGAAGCTTCTCGCTTCGGCCAAACGTCCGGCCATCCTTCTGGGCAAAGGCGCCGCCTACGCCCAGATCGACGACAAGATCAAAAACCTCATCGAATCAACAGGCATTCCGTTCTATCCCATGTCGATGGCCAAAGGCCTTATGCCCGACAACCATCCGCTGAGCGCCATCTCGGCCCGCTCGACGATCATGGAACAGGCCGACGTGGTGATGCTCGTAGGCGCCCGCCTCAACTGGCTTCTCTCGCGCGGCCACGGCAAATGGAATCCCGAGGGCAAATTCATCCAGCTCGACATCGAGCCTACCGAAATCGACTGCAACCGTCCGATCGCCGCACCCGTAGTTGGCGACCTCGAAAGCTCCGTCGATGCCATCACAGCACAGCTCAAGGGCGTCAAGCTCGCCATGGATCCCGCATGGGTAACCGGCATTCAGGAAGAATCAAAGGTAAAAAACGCCAAATTCCTCCAGCGTCTGGAGCCTCAGACGGTGCCTATGACACACTGGAGCGCACTTGGCTCCGTGAAGAAAGTGCTTGAAGCCAATCCCGATGTGATCCTGGTGAACGAAGGCGCCAACACGCTCGACGACACACGTGACTCCGTCGACATGTTCCTGCCGCGTCACCGCATCGACTGCGCCACATGGGCCATCATGGGCATGGGCATGGGTTCAGCCATCGGAGCCGCTGTCAGCACAGGCAAGAGCGTAGTGGCCGTAGAAGGCGACAGCGCATTCGGCTTCTCGGGCATGGACTTCAGCACCATCTGCCGCTTCAATCTCCCGGTCACCGTGGTGATTTTCAACAACGGCGGCATCTACAACGGTATAGGCGTCAACCCGATGAAGAACGGCGATCCCGCCCCGACCACACTCGACGTGAAGGCTCGCTACGACAAACTCGGAGATGCTTTCGGCGCCCAGACCTACTATGTGACCACACCGGCTGAACTCCTCACAGCACTTACCGAGGCCATCGCCTCGAAGAAACCTTGTCTGATCGACGTACAGCTGGCTGCCGACTCCGGCAAAGAAAGCGGCCATATAGGCTATTTGAACCCCGCAACGTTAATCCCGTTCACCGTCTGACAAACAGCTATCAACGAATAAAGAGCGCCGGCACCAATGCCGAACCGAACTCGGCCGGCGCTCTTTATTCATACAGCACTCTTAATACCCGTTTCTCTTATTCTTTCTTCAAAAAATTGTTATGGAACATATAATTTTATACGCAATTGTCCCTATTGTGGTGATCATGCTCGTCGGTTTCATCTCCGGCAAGAAAGGCGTGTTCAACGGCGACGATTCAAAGAAATTCAACAAGGTGGTGCTTGACTACGCTTTACCGGCCGCGCTTTTTGTTTCAATCGTCCAGTCGAGCCGCGAGATGCTCGCAGCCGACCTGAAGCTCACGCTCGTTTCGACAGCCGTAATCATGGGCTGTTTCATGATCGTTTACTTCATCTTCGCCAAATGTTTTAAAGGCAACACCGGTGCGGACGGCGCCGTGGCGGCCCTTATCAACGGCTCGCCCACAATCGGGTTCCTCGGATTCGCCGTGCTCGAACCTATCTTCGGCACCAATCCCTCAGTAGCCCTCGTGGTAGCTATCGTAGGCATCGTGGTCAACGCCATAGGCATCCCTGTCGGGCTGTCGCTGATGAATGCCTCACTCGACAAACAGAACAAGCTTGGCACAGGCAAAAAAGAAAGCGCCTGGAAACCGGTGATCAACGCGCTCAAGCAACCGGTGGCATGGGCTCCTATCCTTGCCGTTGTGTGGGTGCTCGTCGGAATTCCATGGCCGAAGGAAATCAGCCCGTCATTTGACCTTATGGCCAAAGCCAATGCTTCGATGGCCGTATTCTCCGCCGGTATCACACTTTCGTCAATCAAGGTCACCCTCAACTGGCAGGCAGTGCTCGGCTCAATACTCAAGCTTATCATGATGCCGGCTCTGGCACTCTTCGTCGGCATGCTCGTCCACATGGACATTCAAAACCTCTATATGCTCGTCGTTGCCTGCGCTCTTCCGCCAGCATTCTCCGGCATCATCATCGCCGACGAATACGACGTCTACGTTGCAACCGGCACTTCATCGCTGACGCTTTCAGTAATCCTGTTTATAGTCGCATGTCCTATATGGCTGTATATCACGCAGCTTTTGGCAGGACCGTGCCCGGGCGTAACCATCTGACGCTTGTTCAGCAGCTGATAAAATCTAAGTCATAACCTCAACACTGAAGGCGCGGAGATCGCGGAAGGCTCCTCATCTCCGCGCCTTCTTCATCACAAAACCGACACTATGGACAGACAGATTATGGACGGATGCACAGCCGCAGCTCACGTGGCCTACGCTCTGAGCGAAGTGGCGACGATCTATCCCATCACACCGATCGCCTCAATGGGTGAAACGGCCGACAAATGGGTCATGCAAGGCCGCAAAAACGTTTTTGGCTCACAGCTCTCCGTCAAGGAGATGGAAAGTGAGCTCGGCGCCGCCGGCGCCACCCACGGAGCGGCAGCGGCGGGCGCTCTCGCCACCACATTCACCGCGTCGCAGGGACTCATGCTGATGATACCGAACATGTATAAGATATCCGGCGAACTGCTGCCTGTGGTGTTTCATGTGGGCACACGATCGCTCGCCACTCACGCGCTCAGCATTTTCGGCGACCATCAGGACGTGATGGCATGCCGCGCCACCGGCTTCACCATGCTGGCCTCGGCGTCGGTCCAGGAAACGATGGATCTGGCACTGGTGGCTCATCTGGCAGCCATCGACGGCTCCCTGCCGGTGCTCCATTTCTTCGACGGCTGGCGCACGTCAAACGAGATGGCCACGATAGATGTGATACCCTATTCCGACATTGCATCCGTGGTCGATTTCGCGAAAGTGAAGAGCTTCCGCGACCGCGCCATGAATCCCGATCATCCCGATCTGCGCGGCTCTGCCCAGAATCCCGATGTCTATTTCCAGAACCGTGAGGCCGCCAACCGTTTCTATGATGCATTCCCGGCAATCGTGCAGAATGCCATGGACCGTGTGGCCCGTATCACCGGCCGACAATATCATCTCGTAGAATATACCGGCGCGGAAGATGCCACCGATGTGGTTGTGAGCATCGGTTCGTCGTGCGAGGTGATAAAGGATACCGTTGCATGGCTCAACGGCAAGGGCTATCACGCCGGAGCCGTCAAGATAAGCCTCTACCGTCCGTTCCCTACGGAGCAGTTTCTCGCTTCGTTTCCGGCTACGGTGCGCCGCATAGCCGTGCTCGACCGCACCAAGGAGCCGGGCGCCGACGGCGAGCCTCTGTATAAGGATGTGGCCGCAGCCATCCAGCAGTCGGGCCGCGACATCATGGTGATCGGCGGACGCTACGGTCTGTCGAGCAAGGAGTTCAATCCGGTGATGGTGCGCGCCGTGTTCGACGAGCTGGCTTCCGATGCGCCGCGCCGCCAGTTCACTGTCGGCATCAACGACGATGTAACCCATCTGTCGCTCACCGTCCCGACGGGACACTTCCTCAACCCCGAAAGCGATGTTCATCAGGCCATCTTCTATGGCATGGGCAGCGACGGCACCGTCGGAGCCACCCGCCAGATAGCCTCTATTGCCAGCGACACGGCCGGGCTCTATGCGCAGGCCTTCTTCAACTATTCGGCCAAGAAATCGGGCGGCTACACCATATCGCAGCTGCGCTATGCGCCGCATCCCATCCGTGCCGAATACTCCATCCACGAAGCCGACTATGTGGGGTGCAACAAAGACATCTATACCGACCGCTACGAGCTGCTCGCCGACATCCGTCAGGGTGGCACGTTCGTGCTCAACTCGTCGTGGACGGCCGATGAGATGAACTCGCGGCTGCCCGCCTCTTTGCGCCGGCAGATAGCGCAAAAGGGTCTGCGTTTTTACAACGTCGACGCCCGCTCGCTTGCCGCCAAGACCGGCTTAGGCGTGCGCATCAACACCATCATGGCCACCGTCTACCTGCATCTCACCGACACGCCGGCGATGCCCTTCGCCACCACGGTGGACGCTCTCAAGAAAGCCATCAGCACCATCTATCTCCACGAAGGCGCCGACGTCGTTAAGCGCAATCTCGACGCTATCGACCAGGCTCCGTCATATATCAACGAAATACAATATCCCGCCTCATGGGCCGTGGCCACTGCCAATCCGGAGGCCAATGCCGTTTCGGATGCCGAAATTCCGGCTTTTATAAAAGATGTGGCCCGTCCATGTCTGAAATTGTTGGGTAATGAATTGCCTGTTTCGGCACTCTCTCCCGACGGCACACTCCCGATGGGCACCACGGCCTATGAGAAGCGGTGTATTGCCGACAACATCCCTGTGTGGACAGCCGAAAAGTGTGTGCAGTGCACGCTCTGTTCGCTCGTTTGTCCGCACGCCTCCATACGCCCCTTCCTCCTCACCGCCGACGAAGCGGCTTCAGCGCCTCAGCAGCTCACCACTGCCGCTGCCCACGGTCCGGCCCCGATGACCTCGCTGCGCTACCGCATTCAGGTCTACCCCGCCGACTGCACAGGTTGCGGCTCCTGCGCCACTATCTGTCCGGGCAAGGCGCTCACGATGACGCCGATCCGTCAGGTGATGGATCAGGAAAAGGAATCACTCGCCTATCTGCAGACGAAGGTGACCGAAAAGACCACGCCCATTGCGCGCGACACCGTCAAAGGCTCGCAGATGCACCGCCCGCTGCTTCAGTTCTCGGGCGCCTGCGCAGGCTGCGGCGAAACGCCCTATGTGAAGCTTCTCACACAACTGATGGGTGAGCGTCTGCTCTTAGCCAACGCCACCGGCTGCTCCTCGATATGGGGCGCCAACTATCCGAGCAACGCCTATTGCACTGACAGCAACGGCCACGGGCCGGCCTGGGGCAACTCGCTGTTTGAGGATAACGCCGAATATGGCTACGGTATGGCATGCGCCATGACTTCACGGCGCAACCGTCTGGCCGATGTGGCAAAAGAGATCGCAGCCGACGCCACGACGCCTGCCGCCGTCAAAACGGCCGCTCAGGCATGGCTTGACGCTTTTGACTCCTTCGACGGTTCGGCCTCTGCCGGCCGCTCGCTGGTCGAAGCGCTCAAGTCGCAGCCTGCCAACCCGCTCTATACCGATATCATCGACCGCGCCGACATGCTCGGGCGCAAATCGGTGTGGGCCATCGGCGGCGACGGCTGGGCCTACGACATCGGCTTCGGCGGTCTCGACCATGTGCTGGCACAGAAGACCGACATCAATGTGCTTGTCATGGACACCGAATGCTATTCCAACACGGGCGGCCAGACCTCCAAGGCCACGCCTCTCGGCGCCGTGATGAAATATGCCGCCGACGGCAAGCGCACGCCCAAAAAAGATCTGGGCCGCATGATGATGACCTACGGCAACATCTACGTGGCATCAGTGGCGCTCGGAGCCAACTATGAGCAGACCATCAAGGCTCTTGCCGAGGCTGAAGCCTATCCCGGACCGTCGATCGTGATCGCCTACTGTCCGTGCATCAACCACGGCATCCGTTCGGGCATGAGCCACAGCATTGTCGAGCAACGTCTGGCCGTTCAGTCGGGCTACTGGCCGCTGTATCGTTTCAATCCCTCACTGGACACGCCGCTGAGCGTCGACGCCGCAGCGCCCGACGGCTCGCTCATACAGTTCATCAACGGCGAAGACCGCTATGCCGATCTCCGTATGATCGACCCGGCCGAAGCCGCTATCCTCCAGCCCGATCTTCAGAAACGCACCGCCCGGATCTACTCGATAATCAAAGCCCAGAGCACGGGCAATCTTTTCTGAGGGTTCACCTCACTTATAAAGTTTTAAGGGAGCGTCGACAAATATCTGCCGACGCCCCTTTGCTATAGTTTATGACAGGATCGGGGCGCTTTGCATTACGAACCGGCTCTAAGCGGCCGATGAATCTGTTGCAAAATAGTTGCATTGTCTTACAGCATATTAAAAATGGTTAGCATCTTTGCACAGTGGATAATTATTTATTAATTTTGCATTTCGATTTTTATTCACTGTTTATCCACAGACATTGACCTCACTGACCAAACACACAGACAGACGCACTGCAGAACCATCTTTATCGCTATCGGTCATACCGTTAGCGACATTGCTGGTCACTCTTATAGCCATAATAGCCATCAAAGGCGCCGATGCGGTGCAGCAATACAGCTACTATATATTGTCGGCCGCAGCCGCCGTGTGCCTCATCCTCGGACTCGCATTCACCCGACGCCGAAAATGCATCATTCCCGGCATGATGAAAAGTGCCCGCCAGATTCTGCCGGCTGTGCCCATACTGATTTTCATCGGCACGCTGTCGGCCACCTGGATGCTCAGCGGCGTTGTGCCGGCACTGATCGACTATGGTCTGACCATGCTCGACACACACTCGTTTCTGTTTGTGGCCTGTCTGATATGCTCCGTGATCTCGGTGGTGACAGGCAGCTCCTGGACCACCATCGCCACTATCGGCGTGGCACTGATGGGTGTCGGCTCGGTAATGGGCTATCATCCGGGATGGGTGGCCGGCGCCATCATCTCGGGAGCCTATTTCGGCGACAAAGTTTCGCCGCTCAGCGACACCACCGTGCTGGCGGCATCGACCTGCGGCGTACCGCTTTTCAAGCACATACGGTTTCTGATGCTCACATCAATACCGGCGCTGACAATAGCCCTGATCGTTTATCTCGTAGTGGGCTACACTACCGAGCTGACATCTGTGGCCCATGCCGACGAGATGGCGCGCGCCATCAGGCAAACGTTCAACATCACACCGGCCGTGCTCATCATTCCGGCCATCACGCTCGTGATGATCGCGCTGCGTCTCGGCACCACAATCACGCTGGCCGTAGGCTCTCTGGCCGGATTGGCCGGCATCTGGATTTTTCAGCCCGAGATAGCCGCGCAGCTGTCGGCGGGCGCCGGTTTATGGGAGGCTATCGTCACTTCGTGGTCCGTGATGGCGTCGTCGACATCCCTGTCGACAGGCAACGCACTGCTCGACCCGCTTGTTGCCACCGGCGGCATCGAAGGCATGCTCCCGACGGTGTGGCTCGTGCTCTCGGCCATGATATTCGGCGGAGCGATGATAGGCACCGGGATGCTCGGGCGCATCACCCGCACCATCACCTCGCGCCTGCGCCGCACGCATTCGGTGATCGGAGCCACGGTTGGCACCGGCCTCTTTCTTAACGCCACTACGGGCGATCAGTATCTCTCGATAATCATCGGTGGAAACATCTTCAAAAACACTTTTCGCCGCCGCGGCATGAAGCCGCAGTCGCTCAGCCGCACGCTCGAAGACTCGATTTCAGTGACATCGGTGCTCATCCCCTGGAACTCGTGCGGCGTCACTCAGTCGACGGTGCTGGGCGTGGCCACGCTCACCTATATGCCGTTTTGCATCTTCAACATCCTGAGCCCAGTGATGACAATGCTCATGGCATGCACCGGATGGCGCATCCATCATCCTGTGCCCGCAGCCGAAACGCAGCAGGCATGCTGATAGCGTGATTATTCCCCCTTTTCCTGTCGGCGAAGATCCTCTTCTCGCTCACGGCGGAGGCGCTCGCGTTTCTTAAGGAAGAAGTGGAGCGCCACGATAATGATGAGCGTAAGGCCGATGATGCCGAAATAATATGCGTAATGGCCGGCGTAGAACTCGCCGCGGCCTATGTAGCTCATCACGGCAAGATAAGCGAGCAGCACAAGCGGAATGACGGTTGATCGTTTAAACATGGCTTACAGATTTCAGACGCACACACATTCACACGGCAGCCTCCGAATCGGGATGCACGATATAGGGCGATTGCGTCGGTTGGAAGCGGCCTGCTTCGAGATAATGATAGATGTCGAGGCATGCGAGGGCGTCGAGCGCGGCATAATGCTGCTGAGCTTCGGTCAGCTCTTCGGCCTCCCAGTTGGTGAGCCGCTGTCCTTTCGAGATACGGCGGCCGAAAAGGATGGCGTAGATTTTCTGAAGGCTTGCGTCAACGATCCCGAACTGACGCACATAATCCTGCAATTCGATAAATCCGGCAGGAGTAAACTCGCCGAAGCGTTGCAGTCCGTGAAAATCATCTTTTACCGACAGACCGATTTTAGCTACTGCTCCGTTTTCGAAAAACTCCCGCAACGGAGCGGCGAAACCGGTCTTGCACAGCCTTATCAGAAAGCAGCAGTCGTCGGTGGAAAGCTGTACGAGAGCCACATTGTGCATGCGTCCTTTCCGAAACGACGGACGCGTCTCCGTGTCGAAACCCACAATGGGCTGACGCGATAGATAGCGCACTGCCGAACGCACATCGGAGGCCGTATCCACCACATGGATATCGCCGCGGTATTCGGCAATCGGCATATCAGCTATGATTTCTTTATTGATCGATATGGTAGGGAGGAAAGTCTGTTGCATGGATCTGTCAAAGTTCAATGACGGGGATATCTATGATGCGGGCATAGGGGAAATTACGCCTGACGTAGCGTTCGATAAACGCGCGTGTATCGGCGGCTATTGTCGCATCCGTCTTATCGAAATATGTGTTGTAAAGCAAGCTGTAGAGTTTCAGGCCGCGTGCCTTTATGGCTTCAAGCGAAAGGATGGTGTGGTTGATTGATCCGAGGCGGCTATTGGTAACGAGCATCACCGGCAACTTTCTTGTGACGGCATAATCGATGGCCATGAAATCGTCGGTAATAGGCACCATCAGTCCGCCGGCGCCCTCGATCAGCACGGTGTCGTAGCGGCGGGCAAGCTCCTGTGTGGCGCGGTCGATGACGCTGAGGTCGATCTCGCGGCCGTCGAGGCGGGCTGCCAGCTGTGCCGATGCCGGATAGGTGAATATCACCGGAGCCGTCGTGTGGTCGAGGTCCTCGGGCAACATGCCTGTGCCGGTGATGCGGCGGTGCAGCTCTATATCTTCCGAGCTGTCGGTGCAGCCGGTCTGAATGAATTTCTGGGTCACCACTCTGTGGCCCTGACGGCTCAGCTCGCGGGCTATGTAGCCCGTGGCATAGCTTTTGCCGGCATCCGTATCAATTCCGGTTATGAAAATTACTTCACTCATTTTTTCTTTTTGCTTTTGTCTTCATCGGCATAATGGTTCGGGAAGCTGAGATGCTTAGCCGGACGCATCAGCGCACGCACCACGAAGAAGATGCCTGCAAGCACAAAGGGTATGCTGAGGCACTGCCCCATGTTGAGGATCATGTCCTGCTCGAAGCCGACCTGATCGTTTTTGATAAACTCTATCAGGAATCGCGACAGGAACACACCGATAAGGAACACGCCGAATATCAGTCCGGGGCGGCTCTCGGCGTTGCGCTTCCAGTACATCCACATCAGCAGGCCGAACAATGCCAGATAGCATAGCGATTCATAAATCTGCGTGGGATGGCAGGCCACGCCTTCATACATCGCATGCCATTCGTTGGACCGGACAAACATCATGCCCCATGGCAGATCGGTCGGGCCGCCGAAGATCTCCGAGTTGAAGAGGTTGCCCAGACGGATGAGCGCACCGACGAGCGCGATTGGAATCACCAGACGGTCGAACGTCCAGAGCGGACTGCGGCGCGTGGTGAAAAACGAGAAGCAAAGCACGCCGAGGATCACGCCTATAGCGCCGCCGTGGCTTGCAAGTCCGCCGTTCCACACCTTTATTATCTCAGCGGGATGTGTGCTGTAGAAGTCCCATTCGTAGAAGATGCAATGACCCAGACGCGCACCGATGATTGTGCCGGCCATAGTCCAGAGCAACAGTATGCCGAGCCAGCGCTCGGGGGCTCCTTCGTGACGGAACATTCGTGCCACGATCTCATAACCGATAAGGAATCCGACGGCGAACATCAGGCCATACCAGCGGATGGTCACCGGGCTGCTGATCAGATCGGGATCCACATTCCACACTATAGAATCAAGAATCATAATTAAAATGTTTTCCGCAAAGGTACACATTTTAATCCATGCGACAAAAAAAGCGCCGACCCGACATCGGGATCAGCGCCCTGTTTTTTTTACATTTTGCAATGGTATGATAATGTCTTCAGACTTTAGCCTTCTGAGAATTCTTATTATCTTTGTGAACTGAAAGGAACGCTAAATGGTAACGACCAAGAATAACAAGCCGAGGCGCGTCGAGCTGTTAGCTCCGGCGCGCAACGCCGACATAGCCATCGAAGCGATACGCCACGGCGCCGATGCCGTCTACATCGGTGCGCCATCGCACGGCGCACGGTCGGCCGCGGCTAATTCGCTTGACGACATAAGCCGGGCCATCGACTACGCACACCGTTTCGACGCGCGCGTCTATATCACCGTCAACACGCTTGTATATCCCGAAGAGATAAAATCTGTTGAGCGGCTTGTCGGTGAGCTCTACCGCCGCGGAGCCGATGCGCTGATCGTGCAGGACATGGCACTGCTGCGCATGGACATACC
This sequence comes from uncultured Porphyromonadaceae bacterium, assembly GCA_902489785.1. Lineage (GTDB taxonomy): Bacteria > Bacteroidota > Bacteroidia > Bacteroidales > Muribaculaceae > Paramuribaculum. The sequence continues at coordinate 23,956 of CABUBG010000007.1, read as the reverse complement.
GCCCATCGAGCTGCATGCCAGCACGCAGTGCGACATCCGCACGCCGGAGAAAGCGGCATTTCTGCAAGCCGCCGGCTTCTCACAGCTCGTGTTGCCGCGCGAACTGACGCTCGAGCAGACAGCCGCCATAGCAGCCGCCGTCGACGTTCCGCTCGAGGCCTTTGTCCACGGCGCACTCTGCGTCAGCTATTCCGGCGACTGTCAGGCCGGTTTCGCCACCACCGGCCGAAGCGCCAACCGAGGCGAATGTCCGCAGATATGCCGCCACCGCTTCGATCTCACCGACAATCAGGGCAACAAAATCATTGAAGGCAAGCATCTTCTGTCGTTGCGCGACCTCAACCGGTCGGTCCTCCTTGAGCCGATGCTCGAAGCCGGCGTCACATCATTCAAAATCGAAGGACGCCTGAAAGACGCGGGTTACGTGAAAAACATCGTGGCCTACTACCGCCAATGCCTCGATACGATCATCGACGCACATCCCGACCGCTACTGCCGCTCGTCGCTCGGGCACACCGAACTGACGTTCACGCCCGATCCCTCACGCAGCTTCAACCGCGGATTCACCACCTACTTCACCACCGGCGACCGTCCCGAAGGCCGCATGGCATCCACCGACACGCCGAAATGGACGGGACTGCCCGTGGGGAAAGCGGTCTCATGCCGCAACGGCCGCATCACCGCGCGCCTCACCCAGCCTCTTGCCAACGGCGACGGCCTCGGATTCTTCGATGCCGCGCGCCAATATCACGGTTTCCGCCTGAACCGTGTGGAGGGCGACACGCTCTTTGCCGCACAACCCGCGCCCGAGATTCCCGTCGGAGCGACGCTCTACCGCAATGCCGACCGCCTTTTCAACGCACGCATGGAGCAGCCCGACACTGCGCGGCGCCTCATCGACGTCAGCCTCACCCTGCGCCTGACGCCGTCGGGGCTCGCCCTCGATATCAGCGACGGCGCATCGCACAGCTGCTCAGTGGCAACAGCCGCCGAACTGCAGCCGGCCCGCACCGACCAATCGGCGACGCGCCGTGAGGTGCTGTCGAAAGCCGGAGGCACCGACTTCCGCATCACCGACATCACCGATCTCACGGGGCCGGCGTTTATTCCGCGCTCCCTGCTGGCCGATCTGCGCCGCCGCGCCACCGACGCCCTTTCGCGCCAGATACGACTGTCGCACATCCGCCCGCTACGGCGCAAGGAAGAACCCGGTGTCCCCTTCCCCGCCAAAACGCTCTCCTACCACGACAACGTGGCCAATCCTCTTGCCCGGCAATTCTACACCGAACATGGCGTCAGCGACATCAGCCCGGCGCTCGAGACGTCGCCGAAAAGCGCTATCGCCGACGCCGGTCAGCTGCGGGTGATGACCACCCGCTACTGTCTGCGGCGCGAATTCGGCCGCTGTCTGCGCACTCCCGACGGCGCCAAATGGCCTTCCGGGCTACATCTTGTGTCGGGGCCGATGAGCTTCAGCCTCGATTTCGACTGCAGCAACTGCCGCATGCACTTAATTCTCGACAAACATAACGGATAAATAAGAATTAATTCGTTATCTTTGCACCATAATATAAAAACAACCACAACAATAACCAACACGATGAAAACAGACAGAATTCTTGTGACCGGCGGCACCGGCTACATCGGATCACACACCGTTGTCGAACTCCAGAACGCCGGATACCCGGTTGTGATCATCGATAATCTTTCCAACTCCAGCCGTGACGTGCTCGACGGCATCGAACGCATCACCGGCATCCGCCCCGACTTTGTCGAGGCCGACTGCACCGACATGGCCTCGCTCACCAAGCTGTTCGCTGACTACCCCGACATCCGCGGCATCATCAACTTCGCCGCCAGCAAAGCCGTGGGTGAATCGGTGCAGAAGCCTATCCTCTACTACCGCAACAACCTCAACACCCTGCTCAACCTCCTCGACCTGATGGGTCCCAACGGAGTGAAAGGCATCGTGTTCTCATCGTCGTGCACCGTCTACGGCGAGCCCGACCACAACCCGGTCACCGAGCAGTCGCCCATCAAGAAAGCCACCTCGCCCTACGGCAACACCAAACAGATATCAGAAGAGATCATCACCGACGTCATCAACTCCGGCGCTCCGTTCAAGAGTGTGATTCTCCGCTATTTCAACCCCGTAGGCGCACACCCCACAGCCGAGATCGGCGAACTTCCCAACGGCGTGCCCCAGAACCTCATCCCCTACCTCACTCAGACAGCCATGGGCATCCGCAAGGAGCTCAGCGTGTTCGGCGACGACTACGATACCCCCGACGGCTCCTGCATCCGCGACTACATCAACGTGGTCGACCTCGCCAAAGCCCACGTGCTCGCCGTTGAGCGCATGCTCGACAACGTCTCCGACAAGAAGATCGAAATATTCAACCTCGGCACAGGCCGTGGCACATCGGTGCTTGAACTCATCAACACTTTTGAAAGCGCCACCGGCGTGAAAGTGCCACACAAAATCGTAGGGCGCCGCGAAGGCGACATCGAGAAAGTGTGGGCCGATCCGTCGTATGCCAACAACGTGCTCGGCTGGACAGCCACCTCGACACTCGAGGACACTATGCGCTCGGCATGGGCATGGCAGTGCAAGCTCCGCGAACGCGGCATCATGTAACAGACGTCACGCTGCCGGCAATGACCATCTACCGTCTCCTGCTCACAACACTGCTTTGCGTCCTGACCGCCGCACCGGCCGTCAGGGCGCAGCAGCGCTTTCTGCCCGCGCCGGATCCTGCCGACAGCGCCATCACCGTCAGCCTGCTCACATGCAGTCCGGGAGCTGAAGTCTACGAGCTCGAAGGCCATTCGGCCCTCCGCCTGAAGTATGTGTGCGCCGATCCGGCAGGAGCCATCGACGTGGCCGTCAACTGGGGCGTCTTTGACTTCGCCACACCCGGTTTTGTCTACCGTTTCGTAAAAGGCGAGACCGACTATTCCATCGGCGTCGCACCCACGCCGATGTTCCTCTATCAGTACACCGTCACCGGACGTCGGGTCACCGAGCAGACGCTTAGCCTCACACCGTCGCAGGCGGCAGCCGTGATCGATCTCGTGGAGAAGAACCTGCAGCCTGAAAACCGCATCTACCGCTACAACTACGTGTTCGACAACTGCGCCACCCGTCCGCTCGCCATCATCGAGCGGGCCATCGGCGACACCCTGCAACTGCCCACAGGCTACGACAGTCTCGGATCGGATCCGACATTCCGCAACGAGATGCGCCACTTCCATGCCGACTACCCGTGGTATCAGTTCGGCATCGACCTCTGCCTCGGCAGCGGCGTTGACCGCACCATCACCCGGCGCGAGACGATGTTCGCCCCCGTGGTGCTGCAGCAACTCGTGGCCGATGCCGTCATCCCGACATCGCACGGCGCCCCTGGCCGCCCGCTTGTAGCCTCTACGCAGACACTTGTTGAAGGCTCGCCCGACGCCCTGTCGCAGCCCACGCCATGGATTCTCACGCCCATGGCCGCCATGCTGGCGCTGCTCATCATCACATGCGCCGTCACCTACCACGACATCCGCGGCCGCCATCAGTCGCGATGGTTCGACGCCATCCTCTTCGGCGCCTACGGAGTGCTCGGATGCATCATAGCGTTCCTCATCTTCATCTCCGTCCACGAAGCCACATCGCCCAACTGGCTCTTCCTATGGCTCAACCCGCTGTGCCTCCTTGTGCCCATTTTAATTTGGACAGCACCGGCACGCCGGATACTTAAGATATATCTCACAGCCGCCGTCATCGCCACGGTGGCATTAGGCTTGCTCTATATCGCCGGAGTACAGTCGCTCAACCCCGCATTCGTGCCCATGATGCTTGCCGGCATCATCCGCAGCCTTTTCATCATCCTGCCACGTGAAAAATCAAAAACGACATAACGCCGCCTCCTCACGGCTGATACCTGTGATGACTGCCCTGCTGGCCACGCTCGGTCTGCAGGCCCAGAACGCCGTCAACCGTTCGCCGCTTGTCATAGGCATCATTGTCGAAGGACTGTCCGACGACTATCTGTCGGCTCTTGAGCCCCGCTTCACCGAAGGAGGCTTCAAACGGCTCATGCGCTCGGGCGTAACCCTTTCCGACGTCGACTTCGGCCCGGGCATCGATGCCACAGCCGCAGCCGCCATAGTCCACACCGGCACATCGCCGATGGTCAACGGCATACCGGCGCGCTACATCTATTCGCCGGCTACCGACCGCGCCACTCAGGTGCTGTCCGACCCCAAAAGCATGGGCAACTTCACCGACGAGACTTTTTCGCCAAAAGCGCTTAAAGTGTCGACCATCGCCGACGAGCTGCGCATCGACTCCGACGGCGACGGGCTGGTTTACGCTCTGGCTCCCGACCCTCAGATAGCCATCATCACCGCCGGCCACGCCGCCAACAGCGCCTGCTGGATCTATGACCACACCGGCAACTGGGCATCTTCGACATTCTACAAAGATATGCCCCGCGCGGTCACCAACCGCAACTACCGCAACCCGCTCCATTCGCGGCTCGACACCATGAAATGGGTGCCCGCGCTGCCGATGGACGCCTATCCGTTCCTGTCACGCGCCGAACGCGCCAAGCCATTCCGCCATCAGTATCCGCAGCGGCAGTTCGACCGGTTTGAGGCGTTCAAATCCACCCCGATGGCCAACACCGAAGTGACGGATCTCGGCATCGACCTCATCACGTCGGGCTCGCTCGGACGTGACGCAGCCACCGACATGCTCAGTCTCACCTACACCGTGAGCCCTGCCGAAGCCGACCGCGCCGAGACCATGGACATGTACATCCGGCTCGACCGCGATCTCGCCCGGCTTTTTGCCGCCGCCGAACGCGCCGCCGGCACCGGAAACATCACCGTATTCCTCTCGGGCATACCAGCCGAGAACCGTTTTCCTTCGGACGACACCAAATGGAACGTCCCCACGGGCGAATACTCCATACGCAAAGCCATGTCGCTGCTCGACATGTATCTCATGGCCACACACGGCAACGGCGACTGGATTTCGGGCTACTACGACAAGCAATTTTTCCTCAACCGCAAACTCATAGCCGACCGCGATCTCAGCCTGTCGGCATTCCGCACGGAGGTGGCCGACTTCCTCGCCCGCATGGCCGGCGTGTGCAACGTCTACACCATCGACGACATCCTTGCCGCCCGTGCCGGCGACGATCCTCAGGCCCTCAAGCGCAACACGTCGGTTGAGCACTGCGGCGACGTCATCATCGAGATCAACCCCGGCTGGGTAATCACCGACGACGAGCCGTCGACAACCGTCAAAGCCAAAACCAAGAAGACACGTCCGTCGGAACGTGCCAACGCCACGCGCATTCCGGCATTCATTCTGGCTCCGTCCGTTGCCCCGCGGCGCATCGACACACCTGTCGACGCCCGCGCCATAGCGCCGACCGTGGCCAGCGTGCTCCGCATACGGTCGCCCAACGCCGCAACCATACGTCCCGTCAGCCTGCGTTGACATTCCCGCCCTCTCACCATCCTTCCGGACCGGAGTGTCATCGCCATCTAATCCACATTCACTCAACCTTTCACACGTTAGCGACAAGACAATGAAAACAAAAGAAATGCTTCTTCTTGCAGGAGCCGGCGCATTGACGCTTCCCGTTGCCGCAACCGGAAATGATTCCGGGATGCGGCAGAGCGACCGACCCAACGTGCTCATCATCATGTGCGACGACATGGGATACGGCGATCTCGGATGCTACGGCCAGCCCTACATATCGACTCCGTGCATCGACAGCATGGCGGCTCAGGGTCTGCGCTTCACGCAAGCCTACGCCGGAAGCCCGGTCAGCGCTCCGTCACGCGCATCGCTCATGACCGGCCAGCATTCGGGCCACTGCGAAGTAAGAGGCAACAAAGAATACTGGCGCGATGTGCCGACCGTGAAGTATGGCAGGAACACCGACTTTTCCATAGTCGGGCAGCACCCCTACGACTCGGCGCATATAGTCCTGCCTGAGATATTCAAGGACCGCGGCTACAACACCGGCATGTTCGGCAAATGGGCAGGAGGCTACGAAGGCTCCCGCTCCGTTCCCGAAAAGCGCGGCATCGACGAATATTTCGGATATATCTGTCAATTTCAGGCACATCTCTATTACCCCAACTTCCTGAACCGCTTCAGCCGCCAGGCCGGTGACACAGCCACCGTGCGCGTGGTGCTGGAAGACAATATCGAGTATCCGATGTTCGGTCCCGACTACAACAAGCGTCCGCAATATTCCGCCGACATCATCCACTCCAAGGCGATGGAATGGCTCGGGAGCCAGTCGGCCGACAAGCCGTTCTTCGGCCTCCTCACCTACACATTGCCCCACGCCGAGCTCGTCCAGCCCGACGACTCGATCGTCGCATCCTATCGCGCCCGGTTTGCCGAAGATTCCGACTGGCCCGGACAGGAGGGGTCGCGTTACAACGCCACCACACACACCCACGCCCAGTTTGCGGCGATGATCACGCGCCTCGATACCTACGTGGGCGACATCCTGCGCCTGCTTCGCGAAAAAGGACTCGACCGCAACACCCTCGTCATCTTCACCAGCGACAACGGACCTCATGAAGAAGGCGGTGCCGACCCCACATTTTTCGGTCGCGACGGCAAGCTGCGCGGACTCAAACGCCAGATCCATGAGGGAGGCATACGCGTGCCGTTCATTGCCTACTGGCCCGGCACAATACGACCCGGCCGCACATCGGACCTGCAGATCGCTTTCTACGACATAATGCCGACAATGGCACGTCTCACCGGCGTTTCCGACTTTCCCGGCCGATATGCCAACCCCGACGTGGCCGACGACCGCTTTGACGGCATCTCCTTCTATCCTACGCTTATGGATCAGCCCGGACAGGCCGTCCATCCGTTCCTTTACTGGGAATTCGATGAAACGGATCAGATCGGTGTAAGGGAAGGCGACTGGAAACTCATAGTCAAATCCGGGAAGCCGCATCTCTACAACCTCGCCGACGATATCCATGAAGACAACGACATAGCCGCCGGGCATCCCGACATTGTCAATCGTCTCATCAATATCATCGAACGCGAGCACACCCCCAATCCCTACTTCCACGTAACGATGCCGAAGAAGGAATAATCATGCCCTCCGATGCCGAATTGCGACAAAACGTCACAATCCGGCACATTATTTAGCGCTTTTAACCCCCTTATCTCGCCCATTTTCACTATCTTTGCACTTGATTTTGGCATCAACCTTCAAAATTGGCCGAATCTCAAATGCAAATAATTAAAACACAACAACATAAATGTCAATCAACTCATTCTTAAGCAAAATATTTGGCAACAAGTCGCAACGCGACCTCAAAGAGATAAACCCGATCGTTGAACAGATCAAGGCTCTCGGTCCTGAAATGCAGAAGCTTACGCACGATCAGCTCCGCGAGAGGATCGACGACATCCGCGACGACATCCGCAAGGCCACCGAAGCCGACCGCAACCGCATCGACGAAATCCGCAGTGAAGTAGAGTCAATCGACGTTGAAAAACGCCAGCCCCTGTGGGACGAGCTCGACCGCCGCGAGAAAAACATCCTCGACACCATCGAGGACAAGCTCAACGAACATCTCCCCGTAGTGTTCGCCATAATGCGTGAGACAGCTGCCCGTTTCGCCGCCAACCCCACCATCGAAGTCACCGCTACGGCGCTCGACCGCGAGCTCGCCGCCCAGGGCAAGGACTTCATCAGCATCGAAGGCGACAAAGCCATCTACAAAAACCACTGGATGGCCGGCGGCAACGAGATCACCTGGGACATGGTCCACTACGATGTGCAGCTCATCGGCGGCATCGTCCTCCATCAGGGCAAAATAGCCGAGATGGCCACCGGCGAAGGCAAGACACTCGTCGCAACGCTCCCGGTGTTCCTCCGCTCGCTTTCGGGCCGCGGCGTTCATGTGGTGACCGTCAACGACTATCTTTCGAAACGCGACTCGGAATGGATGGGACCGCTCTACATGTTCCACGGCTCGACCGTCGACTGCATCGACAAGCACGAGCCCAACACGCCTGAGCGCCGCGCCGCCTACAACTGCGACATCACCTTCGGCACCAACAACGAATTCGGTTTCGACTACCTCCGCGACAACATGGCGCTGACGCCCGGCGATATGGTGCAGCGCAAGCACTACTACGCCATTGTCGATGAGGTCGACTCCGTGCTCATTGACGATGCCCGCACCCCGCTCATCATCTCCGGCCCCGTGCCCAAAGGCGACGATCAGATGTTCGAACAGTTCCGCCCGAACGTGGAAACCGTCGTAAACGCGCAGCGCCGCCTCGTCACCCAGATTCTCTCCGAGGCCAAGGCCAAGCTCGCGAGCGAAGATAAGGAAGTGCGCAAAGAGGGCGCCCTGCTGCTCTTCCGCGCCTACAAAGGTCTGCCGAAAAACAGCGCGCTCATCCGCTTCCTCAGCCAGGAAGGCATGAAAAACATCCTTCTTCAGACCGAAGCCTACTATCTCCAGGACAACTCACGCGAAATGCCCAAGGCCACCGAGCCGCTCTATTTCGTCATCGACGAGAAAAACCGCTCCGTTGAGCTCACCGACAAAGGCATCGACACCCTCACCGGCAACTCGGCCGACCCCAACTTCTTCGTCCTCCCCGATATCGCATCGGAGCTTTCCGAAGCCGAAACGATCCAGGATCCCGCAGAGCGCCGTCAGAAAAAAGACGAGCTCATGCAGAACTACGCCGTCAAGGCCGAGCGCGTCCACACCGTCACGCAGCTTCTCAAAGCCTATACCCTTTTCGAAAAAGATGTTGAATATGTGATCGACGACAACAAGATCAAGATTGTCGACGAACAGACCGGCCGTATCATGGAGGGCCGACGCTACTCCGACGGACTCCATCAGGCCATCGAAGCCAAGGAAGGCGTCAAGGTGGAAGCCGCCACGCAGACATTCGCCACCATCACGCTCCAGAACTACTTCCGCATGTATCACAAGCTGGCCGGCATGACCGGTACGGCCGAGACGGAAGCCGGTGAATTCTGGGACATCTACAAACTTGACGTCATCACCATTCCCACCAACAAACCCGTTGCACGTCACGACCTCAAGGACCGCGTCTACAAGACCAAGAAAGAGAAATATGCCGCTGTCATCGACGAGATCCAGCGCCTCGTCTCGCAAGGCCGTCCGGTGCTCGTCGGCACAACGTCGGTAGAGATCTCCGAACTTCTGTCGCGCATGCTCAAGATGCGCAACATCCCCCACAACGTGCTCAACGCCAAGCTGCACCAGAAAGAGGCCGAGATCGTGGCCCTCGCCGGTAAAGCGGGCACCGTCACCATCGCAACCAACATGGCCGGCCGCGGTACCGACATCAAGCTGCCGGATGAAGTGAAAGCAGCCGGCGGCCTCGCCATCATAGGCACCGAGCGCCACGAATCGCGCCGCGTCGACCGGCAGCTCCGCGGCCGTTCCGGCCGTCAGGGCGACCCGGGTTCTTCGGTATTCTACGTGTCGTTCGAGGACCAGCTGATGCGTCTGTTCGTCACCGACCGTGTCATGAGGATGCTCGACCGCTTCGGCCTCAAAGAGGGCGAGATGATCGAATCGAAAATGATCAACAACGCCATCGAGAACGCCCAGAAACGCGTCGAAGAAAACAACTTCGGCATCCGCAAGCGCCTCCTCGAATATGACGACGTGATGAACAAGCAGCGCACCTACATCTATTCGCGCCGCCACCACGCACTGCTCGGCGAACGCATCGGCGTCGACATCAACAACATGTTCTGGGACGTCATCGAAAACCTCCTCAACACCTACAGCGCGCCTTCCGACTACGAAGATCTCGCCATGGATGTGTTCAAGCTTCTGGCCATCGAGATGCCGTTCTCCGAAGAGGAATTCCGCAACCGCAGCAAGGAAGAGCTTATCGAATCGCTGCACTCCGCCGCCATGGAAGCGCTCAACCGCAACAACAGCCGAATCACCGAAATAGCCGACCCCGTAATCAAGAAATGGGTTGACGAACACGGCTCCGACGGCCGCATCGTAGTGCCGATGACCGACGGCAAACGCGTGTTCTACCTGCGCGTCGATCTGGCCGAGGCTTATGCCTCCGACTCCCGCTCGATTGTCAAGGAATGGGAGAAGATGGTGCTGCTCATGACCATCGACGAACTATGGAAAGAACATCTCCGCGAGCTCGACCAGCTGCGCCAGTCGGTGCAGAACGCATCCTACGAACAGAAAGATCCGCTGGTCATCTATAAAGTGGAATCGTTCCACCTCTTCGAGCAGATGCTCAACAACCTCAACTCAAAGGTTGTGTCGGTGCTCCTCCGCGGTCACATCCACGTGCCGTCGCGCCAGCCTGCCGACAACGGCGAGGCCGCATCGCAGCGTCCCGCGCCCGAAGTGCAGCGCGCCATGCCCGAGTCGCCAAGCGTGAAGAATCAATATCAGACTTCCCGCGAAAGCATGCCGGGCGAGAATGCTACCCGCGCCGCCGCTTCGGCTCAGCAAGGCGAGAAGCAGCGCCCGATGCCCATAAAGGCAGCGCCGAAAGTGGGCCGCAACGATCCCTGTCCCTGCGGCAGCGGCAAGAAATTCAAAAACTGCCACGGACGCAACATGTAAGATGCTCCCGCTCCACGGGCATTAGCAACATACGGAGGCTGTCGGGTTGAACTATCTTCACGACAGTTCATGACAGCCCCCTTAAAATCTCTCCAACACTCACTCTCACAGATATGAAAAAGAAAAACTATATTATTATAGGTGCAGGCGCCGCTCTGCTGATCGGCCTGTGTGTATGGCTTGCCACCACACTCATCAAGAGCAACTCCCAGAGCATCGAGCTCTCGGAGGCGAAAGCGCAGCTCGAACAGATGAAAATCGATTCGGCCAACATGGCCATGGCCGCCGACCTCACCCAGCTCGACAATCAGTATCAGCAGCTCGAAAACGCCGCCATAAAGCTCGAAAACGACTCTATCCTGGCGAAATACAACTCCTCAAAAGCCAAAGTGGAAGAGCTCCTGCGCCAGCTTAACGACCAGAAGGTGCGCAACAAAGCCGAAATCGACAAGCTGCAGAAAGAGATTGAAAGCCTTCGCGGCCTGCTGCGCCATTACGTGGCTATGGTCGACTCGCTCGGAAAGGAAAACGGCATACTGCGTGAAAATCTCGAACAGGAGATCGACCGCAACCAGCAGCTCACCTCGCAAGTGAGTGAAGTCACCCGGCAGAATGAGCATCTCACCGAGCGCATGACGCTTGCCGAGAAACTCAATGTGACAGCCGTAACGCTCACTCCGCTCAACAAGAAGGGCAAACGCGAAAAGAACGTGACCAAAGCCCGCCAGCTGATGGTGACCTTCACAATCCCGCAGAACAACTCCACGCCTGTCGGTGAAAAGACCATATACCTGCGTCTGACCGGTCCCGAAGGAAGCCTGCTCGGCAACACCGGATCATTCTCGTTCGAAGGCCAGAAGCTCCCCTTCACCGCCCGCAAGAATGTTGAATATTCAGGCGATGAAATCACCGGCATCACCATCTACTGGGACGTCAACACCACCCTCAATCCCGGCGAATACACCGTAGAACTTTTTGCCGACAATTTCCGCCTCACATCCCGCAAGTTCACACTGAAAAAATAATACGGCCGCAATGACCGATCTGTTCAGCTATATCTACGACTCCGTCAACTCGGTGGAAGTGACCGCCGTTTCGTCTGTCTACAAGCTGCTTCTGAGCCTGTTGCTAGGTTGCTGTGTCGGGATGGAGCGTAAGCGCAAAGGACAGACCGCGGGCCTGCGCACGTTTGCGCTCATCTCCATGGGAGCTACCCTCGCCATGATCCTGTCGATCTACGTTCCGCAGGAATACCTCGGTCTGAAGAACGGCGACCCCGGGCGTATAGCAGCGCAGGTGATCACCGGCATCGGTTTCCTCGGTGCCGGCGCTATCATTCAGGGCAAAGGATCGGTCCGCGGCCTCACCACCGCCGCCGGAATATGGATGGTGGCCACTATCGGACTGGCGGTCGGCGTGGGCATGTACACGGTTTCGATCGTCGCCACCGCGCTGATCATATTCATCCTGATGATTCTCGAGCAGATCGAACACCGCCTGCGCCTTGCCGGCGAGATGCGCATCATCAGGCTTAAGATCTCGGATATAGTGGTGGACATCGAGGGCTACCGCAAGTGTCTTGCCGACAATCGCGTCACGCTTATCGATGTGTATGTAGAATACGACTACGCCGCCCCGCTTACGCGACTCAACCTGGTCACCCTTGCCCGTGAGACCGTCGACTTCATCAAGCTGTTTGAAGATCTCCGGCATATAAAGCCCACCGAATCCATATCACTCGCAAACCAAGTCACAGCCTGACGTTTAAATGTTTCTACCCGACACCATACTGCTATCAGTAGCACCCTCCGCGGCACAGGCTGCCGGCGAACTCAATGTCGAGAGCCTGATCACCGATCTGGCGTTTATTCTGATTCTTGGTGCCGGCACCACCCTGTTTTTCAAATGGATAAAACAGCCCGTAGTGCTCGGCTACATAGTGGCCGGATTCCTTGCAAGCCCCAATTTCAAATATCTGCCCTCGGTCACCACTGAGAGCAACATCGAATTCTGGGCGCAGCTGGGCATTGTGATCCTGCTCTTTTCGCTCGGACTGGAATTCAGCTTCAAAAAGCTCATCAATGCGGGCGGCTCGGCCGTCACCACGGCGCTCATCATTGTCATCGGCATGATGTGCGCCGGATTCGGCATAGGCAATCTCCTTGGCTTTTCCGACATCAACTCGCTGTTTCTCGGAGGCATGCTGTCGATGTCGTCGACCACCATCATCATCAAAGCGTTCAACGATCTGGGCATCAGCCACAAGAAGTTTGCATCACAGGTGTTTGCCGTGCTGATTGTCGAGGATCTTTTTGCCGTCCTGATGATGGTGATCCTGTCGTCGATCGCCCTCAACAACAGCGTGCAGGGCTCTGAAATGCTTTTCAGCATCAGCAAGCTTCTGTTCTTCCTCATCGCATGGTTTGCCGTCGGCGTGTTCGTGCTGCCGTCGGCCCTCAATGCCTGCCGCCGCTATCTCAACAGCGAAACGCTCCTGATCATCTCCATGGGGCTCTGTCTCGGTATGGCCGTATTCTCGGTCTACTGCGGCTTCTCGCTGGCCCTCGGCGCTTTCGTGATGGGATCGATACTCGCAGGCACAAGCTTTGCCGAACGCATCGAGCACGTGACGCTTCCGGTGAAAGATCTTTTCGGATCGGTGTTCTTCATTTCCGTGGGCATGATGGTAAACCCCGACGTGATCGTCGAATATGCGAGCCCCATACTCATCCTGTCGGGCGTGGTGATAGTCGGGATGATCACCTTCGGCACCTTCGGCATGCTCGTTTCCGGACAGACGCTGAAGGTGGCCATCGAATCGGGATTCTCCCTGACACAGATCGGTGAGTTTGCCTTCATCATCGCATCCCTCGGCATGCAGCTCGGCGTGCTCGATCCCACGATCTACCCAATCGTCGTGGCGGTGTCGGTGCTCACCACATTCACCACCCCCTATTTCATACGCATGGCCGACCCTGTCTACGGCTATGTCGAGCGCCATCTGCCCAAACGGCTTCACTTCCTCATCGACCGCTATTCAAAGACGGCAGGCGAGGAGAGCGAAACCGGAAAGATATGGCGGGCGGTGCTCAAGCGTTATGTGTGGCGCATACTCCTCTATGCCACCGTCCTGACGGCCATCTGTCTCATTTCGGGCCATTGGCTGCTTCCGCTGATGACGGAAATCATGCCGCAATGGGGACGCCTGATCTGCGCGCTGATCACCATTGCAGCTATGGCTCCCTTCCTCCTGGCCCTCTCCTATCCGTCGTCGAAGAAGAACGAGCGCGAAACGCTCCTCAGTGCCAACGCCCGCTTCAATGTACCGCTCGTCGTGCTGCGCATATTCCGCCTGATCTTGTCGCTGGCTTTCATCTATTATGCCATCGCTTCAATCTACACTCCGCGCACCGGACTGTTTGCAGGTCTCGGCGTGTTCCTCCTCATAACCGTGGTGATATCCAAGCAGGTGAGCCGCCAGATGCACAACATCGAGAAAAAATTCATCGACAACCTCAACGAACGCGAGCTGCGTCGATCGGGTCACAACAACAACATCATCAGCAATCTCCACATGGCATTTGTCACCGTGGGCTATGCATGCCCGTTTGTCGGGATGAAGCTTGCCGACTCGGGGCTCCGCTCCACCTATGGTATCAGCGTGGCATCCATTCAGCGCGGCACCACCGTCATCCCGGTCCCCTCGGGGAATATCCGGCTTTTCCCGGGCGACACGCTCTCGATCATAGGCACGGAGGACGAGATTCAGCGCCTGCTTCCGGCCATCGAAGCACAACCCGTGGAAAACGCCTCCGGAGTGAAAGCCACCGACATGAAACTCACGTCGCTGCAGCTATCCGACGAATCGGTGCTTATCGACAAGACTGTAGCGGAGTCGGAGCTGTCGACCCGCTACAGTTCGCTGTTGGTCAGCATCATGCGCGACGGCGTTTATATCACGCCCGACAAATCGACCACGTTCCGTGCCAACGATATTCTCTGGCTTGTCGCCAATCCGGAACTCCTCTCCGGATTGCGATGACGCAGATACATTAGACAATACACTGCGTGTCATCACATTACATAGTCCGAACACAACATCGGCCACCTTTTTTTAATTCGTTGAAAAGTGTGCAAATTATTGCAAACTACCCTAATTAGTGTTAACTTTGCACAAACCAATCATTCAGTTTTCAGCATCATGCAGAACATCAAGCCCGGTTCACTCCTCAACAACGGGAAATACCGTGTCGACCTTGCCATCGGTCAGGGCGGTTTCGGTATCACTTACCTTGGACAACACACAATTCTCTACAACAAAGTCGCTATCAAGGAATACTTTCCGCAACAATACTGCGACCGCGACGACCACTCCAACAACATCGTTGCCAAATCCACGTCGTCGGCAAAAGAGATGGCCCGTTTCCGTGCCAAATTCATCAAGGAAGCCATCACACTTTCAAAACTCAGCCACCCCAACATCGTCAGGATTCTCGACGTGTTTGAAGACAACGGCTCGGCCTATTTCGTGATGGATTTCGTCGACGGCATGACACTGAAGGATATGGTGGAATGCGAGCCTCTGCCCATCGACCGGGCCATCGACTACGTCCGCCATATAGCCGAAGCTTTGGATCATATCCATGCAAAGCGAATCAATCATCTCGACATAAAGCCGGCCAACATCATTGTCAGGGCAAGCGACAATCAGCCTATACTCATCGACTTCGGCCTCGCCAAGAATTTCGACAGTCAGGGCGCCCAGACGAGCGCCACACCGATAGGCGTAAGCCGCGGATATGCCCCGCTCGAACAGTACACCGGTGCTATCGAATCGTTCTCGCCCGAAAGCGACCTCTATTCGTTGGGCGCCACGCTCTACAAAATCATCACCGGCATCAATCCGCCGGAGCCTTCGACGATACTCAACGTAGGCCATATCGATTTCCCCGACTTCGTGCCCGATGCGATCCGCGACATCATCACCAAGGCGATGTCGGTTTCAAAGGCACAGCGTTATCACACCGCAAAAGAGATCATCGCCGACCTCGACAAATCGATGTGCCCTCCCGCCGAGCCGGAATCCGAGACCATACCCGCAGTTGAGCCCGAAACAGAACCCGAAGAAGTGGCCGAGACAGTGGCCATCGTCGAAAATCGCAACGAGGAAGAACCGGCCCGGGAGGTATACATCCCAACCCCGATAGCACATTCCGCCGATGCCACCGAAGAGGAGCCGGTTGCCAAAGAGGAGCATACCGTCGTCGAAGAAAAGCCGGTTGCTGAAGAAGAACATGCCGTTGTCGAGGCTCCGGAGCAAGAGGAGTTCGAGATGAAGGAAGAAGCTGAACCGGAGACAGAACCGGAGACAGAAGCTGAAGCGAAGACGGATGAACCGGAAAATGAAACAAACGTTTCTTCCGAAACCGACAGCAACGAAATCGACATCGATGCCCCGGCTGAAACCGATTCTGAAGAACCGACCGTAACAACCGACTACGAAGAAGAGCCTGAAACGGTGACCGACACCCCGTCAGCACCGGCCGACGAATCTGAATCGTCCGAGTCATCGGATACCGAAATATCCGGCGACGTATCCGAATCTAAGGCTCCGGTTGAGGAAAATCCCGTCAGCGCCACGGACAGCAAAAAAACAAAAGCTAAGAGCAAACGCGGCATTTTGCTGGTAATCGTCATATTTATCGTCGCAATAGCCGCCGGAGCAGCTGCCTATTATTTCTGGTCGTTGGGAAATTCAGGTGGCTCATCAACCGATGCCGACACAACAGATGTCGTCGAAAACACCAAAGCCACGGAGGAAACAAACGGACCGGTGACCGTCAGCGGCATGCCCTTCACCATCTCAGGCATCAGCGGCCTATACACCGGCACCCTCAATGCCGACTCCGTTCCCGACATGAAGACCGATGCTTATGTGAAATTCAACGACAAGACCTACGATTACTACAAGGGCGACATTGCCGGCGGTAAGATTACAGGCCACGGATTCCTGCGCGCCGCCGACGGCACAACGTTTGAAGGCACGTTCAACGACGGTGAGATACTCGACGGCGAAATACGTTACTCCTCGGGTGAATCCTACAAAGGTACGTTCAAAAACAATGAGTTCTTCAACGGCACCTATTTCGACAAAACCGGAAAAGCGCTCTACAAATATGTCAACGGAAAAGAATCCTGATTATAAACACGCAAAAACCTATACCTTACAATGATTCACCTTTTTAGCAAACGAATTTTCCTCATGGGCGCCGTAATGCTGAGCGCAGCCCTCGTTGCCGACGCGGCTCTGCCCAACGGGCTCCCGACAATCGACCGAAAAGAAAAAGAAACAGTCGACCGTCAGCCGGACGCGCCCAAAGTGCCTACCAAAAAAGGCAAAAGCCGCCGCAAAGCCAGAGAGGAGTCGGAAACACTCGCCAAGCCGTATTTTTCCATCGATAAGACAACATCATCCGCACGCGGTGCCGGCGGCCACGATTATATTCCCGTTGAAGCAAGAAACACCACATGGGAAATCTCACAATATCCCGCCAGCTGGGCCACCGTGACAAAAAGCGGCAACGACGGCATCGATATCGAATATGCCGAGAATCCCTCCAGCCAGCCCCGTTTCTCACGGATGTATGTCACCAACGGAAGCAAAGTGGAAGTGATCCAGCTCACACAGACTGGCACCGTGAAATTTGAAGTCGTCGACATCGCTTTTGCCAACACCGACGAAAGTGGCAACAAAATCTACTCCGATTTCGGCGCCCCCCTCTACACCTACGATCTCAACTACCTGCTCCCCCGCGTAACCTACAACGGACCGGAAGAAGCCGAAGATAAAATTGTGGGCGTGCGCATCGTCAAGCCCGACGGATCGGTCGACGGCATTGAAGATCCCAACGACTTCACCTATCAGTGGGTCATCAAAGCTCAGCCGGGCAAAGACCAGACTGCCGACCTCTACACCTGGGGCGACAACGTACGCCGCCGCGGCGTCCCCTATTATTTCCCCGGCACCTACAGCTTCCAGCTCTGGGTCGACGACGAACTCGCTATATCCAAAGAATTCAAAGTGTCGCTCAAACCCGACGACTATGGTGCCACCATCGAGGACTACTGGGTTGAGCACAACATCAACTACGAAGGCCAGGACGGCATGCTCGTTCACTCACGCGTCAACAGCCAGAACCTCGAGGGCTACAAGATCTGCTATTGCATCTTCCTCAAGGATGAAGAGGGCAATCCGCTCCGCGACGAACGCGACAGAATCCTCACAGTGCAGGATATGGCCGACGTCGAATCAAACGACTTCTACTGGGACAACTGGAGTGTTTTCGTGCCCTACGACACCATCCGCAAAGCGCTTGGCGACAGCAAGACTTTCACCTATAAGATCGAAGTGCAGAATTTCGAGGCACAGCGCCCGCTCTCCAACGTTACGGGCTTGTCTCACACATTCACCGACTGACCTTCCGCCATCCCGCCAAAAACCGGCTAACTTGTTTAACACCACATATTTTCAGTACATCATTTAATGCAACAGAAAATAATCATCCTTGACTTCGGATCGCAGACCACGCAGCTCATCGGACGTCGTGTCCGCGAACTCAACTGCTATTGCGAAATTATCCCTTACAACAAAATGCCGCTCGACGACCCCTCGGTCATCGGCGTCATCCTCTCCGGATCGCCCTTCTCGGTCTATGACGAGAAGGCTTTCCGCATATCGCTCGACGGCATCCGCGGTCGCTATCCCATCCTCGGCATCTGCTACGGCGCCCAGCTCATGGCTCACATCAACGGCGGCACCGTCGAACCGGCCGACTCACGCGAATACGGCCGCGCCATCCTTTCGTCGGTCACCGACGATCCGCTCCTCCACGACATCGAGGCCGGCAGCCAGGTGTGGATGAGCCACGGTGACACCATCACGGCGCTGCCCGACAACTTCAGCATCATAGCCTCGACCGACAAAGTGCCAGTGGCCGCCTATCACATCGACGGCGAGGAGGTGTGGGGCGTACAGTTCCACCCCGAAGTGTTTCACTCGACATGCGGCATGCAGCTGCTCCGCAATTTCGTGGTCGGCATCTGCCACTCCCGCCAGGACTGGAGCGCGGCATCGTTCATCGAATCGACCGTCGCCCACCTGAAGAAACAGCTCGGCAACGACAAAGTGGTGCTCGGACTGAGCGGCGGTGTCGACTCATCGGTTGCCGCCGTGCTGCTCAACAAAGCTATCGGCAAAAACCTCACCTGCATATTCGTTGACCACGGCATGCTCCGCAAAAACGAGTTTGCCGACGTGATGCGCGACTATGAAGGCCTAGGGCTCAACGTGATAGGCGTCGACGCCTCAAAGAAATTCTTCGCTGAGCTCGCCGGAGTCACCGAACCTGAGAAAAAACGCAAAATCATCGGCAAAGGGTTCATCGACGTGTTCAACGAGGAGGCTCAGAAGCTTTCCGACGTCAAATGGCTCGGTCAGGGCACCATCTATCCCGACTGCATCGAATCGCTCTCCATCACCGGCACCACGATCAAAAGTCACCACAATGTGGGCGGTCTGCCGGAGAAAATGCACCTCAAGCTGTGCGAGCCGCTGCGTCTGCTCTTCAAGGACGAAGTGCGCGCCGTGGGTCGTCAGCTTGGCATGCCTGAACACCTTATCACACGCCACCCCTTCCCCGGTCCCGGACTCGCCGTGCGCATCCTCGGCGACATCACACCCGAAAAAGTGGCTATCCTCCAGAACGCCGACCAAATCTTCATTCAGGGTCTCCGCGACTGGGGTCTCTACGATAAGGTATGGCAGGCCGGCGTGATCCTGCTTCCGGTCCAGAGCGTTGGCGTCATGGGCGATGAGCGCACCTACGAACGCGCCGTTGCGCTGCGCGCCGTCACATCCACCGATGCCATGACCGCCGACTGGGCACACCTCCCCTACGATTTCCTCGCCGACGTGTCAAACAAAATCATCAACACCGTCCGCGGCGTCAACCGCGTAACCTACGACATCTCCTCCAAACCGCCGGCCACAATCGAGTGGGAGTAAATTCCACAACGCCGAGATACGTCGGAAGACATTCTTGCAAATAATCCGAATATGCCGTACAAAATTGTGCGACATATTCTTTTTTTGTACATTTGCAAAGCGTGCCGAGCGGGCACAGACATATTGAGAAAGCGTTCTCACATCGTTCGATTGATGAAACCTAGGAAATTTCAACAATGAAATACGGAATGATGGTGATTGTTCGCTCTCTTTGGCTTGATGTATCAACAACCATGATATGCGGTCAAAGTGGAGTTGTAGTTCACTCATTCGTATTTCATGGGAATCCTAGGCCCACATCAATGAATAAGTGAGTTTGCGGCTCCACTTTTTAGCAACCATTTATTTATTAACAAGCCATAATCATCATGAAAAAAGGATTAGTAATCACAGCCGGTGCACTCCTGTTTATTGGAGCATGCGTAGCCGTGGTTGACAAGAATGAAAATGCGTCGGGAACCACGGAAAACATGGATACCATACCCACCGCCAATTCTGAATCGACATACGATTCAATGAAAGGACAAGTTGAGCCACAAGCGCCAAAATCTGCTTGGTCTTATAATGAATCTATTGATGAAATGACCGACAAGACAACATATCTTGCCTCCGTAGTTTCTGAAAACAGTGTGTACTTCGACTTTCCTTATCAAGGAGGGAGCACACTGACCTTTACGCTAAGAGACAGCCCACAATACGGAAAAGATGCTTATATCCGCATATCAACAGGACAGTTCAATTCCTCATATAATGGTACGACCATTAAAATGAGAATCGATGACAAACCCGCTCAGACCATCAATTGTAATGAGGCGTCTGACAATAGTACGGACTTATTGTTTCTAAGAGGCTACAACAAAATTGTCAAAGCGCTCAAGGGAGCTAAGACAATGAAAATAAGTGCGGAATTCTTTTCGGAAGGCGTCCGCACCTTCACATTCGATGTTTCGGGACTCGAATGGAACCATTAATTCAATTCTCAACCTGAACAATCATATGCCGCAACCACTGTGTTGCGGCATAGTTTTATAACGGCAAATTAAATATTGCCAATGGAGCTTATATGAACCAATTATACCTTGCGTATATTTATTCTTCTGGGAGGATGCGGAGGTTGTCGCCGGCGTTTACGCGGTAACGCGCACTGGTGCCGGTTGTAAGGTTTTTGACGGTGAACACGTAGTCTTCGATATTGAGGTTGGCTCTTTCCGAACCGTCATAGGCTGCGTTCACGGCCTGGCTCACTGTGTGAAAGCCTGAGCCTTGCCATGTATCAATCTCTTTGCCGTCGAACCAAAACTCGACACGCACGTCATCTGTAGGGTGAATTCTGTTGTTTTCCATTATCTTTCGGGATCTTTAGTTTCCTATTGAAAATAACATCAATAGCCCGGAAAAAGATTAGCGGATGTCCGCAGATAAACGCAAATCTCCATCACGCAGTAGATTAGCGCATCACCTCCGAGAACGAGCAGTGACTGATTTTTGCAATCGGTCACCGGCATCAGCCGTATGCATTGCATTAATCAGTCACTGAAATTCAGCGCTCGTAAGGAGCAAAGTCTTAAAAGCTTAATCGCCCATGGTGCGGAGGAGCTCGTCGTTGTCGGATGTGCGCTCCATGCGATCCTTGATGAATTCCATAGCTTCGATACTGTTGCGGTCGGAGAGGAAACGGCGGAGAATCCACATGCGGTTGAGCGTTTCGTCGCGCAGCAGCAGATCGTCGCGACGGGTACTTGATGCCATGATGTCGACAGCCGGGAATATGCGTTTGTTCGACAGCTTGCGGTCGAGCTGCAGCTCCATGTTGCCGGTGCCTTTGAATTCCTCGAAGATCACTTCGTCCATCTTCGAGCTCGTCTCTGTCAGCGCCGTGGCTATGATGGTCAGCGAGCCGCCGTTTTCAATATTGCGGGCCGCGCCGAAGAATCGTTTGGGTTTCTGAAGGGCGTTGGCGTCGACACCACCGGAGAGTATCTTGCCCGAGGCGGGAGCGCATGTGTTGTAGGCACGGGCCAGACGTGTTATCGAGTCAAGCAGGATCACCACATCATGACCGCATTCCACGAGGCGTTTGGCCTTTTCGAGAACGATGCCGGCGATTTTCACATGGCGCTCGGCGGGCTCGTCGAATGTTGACGCGATAACCTCGGCATTTACGCTGCGGCTCATATCGGTCACCTCTTCCGGACGTTCGTCGATCAGGAGGATCATGATATATGTTTCGGGGTGATTCTCGGCGATAGCGTTGGCGATATCCTTGAGAAGAAGGGTTTTACCCGTCTTAGGCGGTGCCACGATAAGACCGCGCTGGCCTTTGCCTATAGGCGAGAACATGTCGACAACGCGCGTGGAAATGTTGGCCGAGCGGCCGCTCGTGAGATCGAATTTCTCGTCGGGGAAGAGAGGAGTAAGGTGTTCAAACGGCACGCGGTCGCGGATAAATTCGGGCGTGCGGCCGTTGACGCTCAGCACCTTGCACATGGGGAAGTATTTCTCGCCCTCTTTAGGCGGACGGATGGTAGCTTCCACAACGTCGCCGGGCTTCAGACCATTCATCTTGATCTGCTGCTGGCTGAGATAAACGTCGTCGGGCGACGCCAGATAATTGTAATCGCTCGAGCGTAGGAAGCCGCATCCTTCGGGCATCACCTCAAGCACGCCGCTCACCTCGATAATGCCGTCGAAGTTAAACTGCGGTTCGGGCTGACGCTGCTGGCCGTTGTTATTATTATTGTTATTGTTGTTACGGTTTTTCTTATTGCGGTTTTTCTGCTGCTGTTTGTCGATCTTTTCCTGCTGCCAGGGCTCATTGAGAGTTACGGGAGCTGCTGCGGCGGCTGCGGCGGCTTCCTCCTTCTCACGCTGCGATCGGGGCACGAACTTGCGGCCTTCCGAGCGGGGGAAGAACGAAGTCAGCGACGTGTCCTTCGAGCGGAAATCACGACGCTGCTGCCGCTGCTCCTGTTCGCCATTGCCGTTGCTATTACCATTGCCTTCGTTGCGGTTGTCAGGCGATGCCTGCGCCGTCAGCTCGGGCATTGCAGGTGCTTGCATCGCCACAGGCTCATTCTGTTCAGCCGGCTTCTCTGCAGGCTGTATCGGGGCCTGAGTTTCGGCTACGCCCTCCGACACCGGTTCTGCCGTCTGTTCCTGTTTTGCCGCCTGACTCTTACGTCCGCGACGACCGCGTGCAGGCTTATCAACGGCAGCGGTTTCGCCGGCAGCAGGCGCTTCATTGACCGGTGCTTCCGCAGTCTCGGCAACTTTCGTTTCCACTACCGGTGTTTCTGCGGCCGGCTCTGCTTGAGCCTCTGTTTTGGCAGCAGCGATCTCGGCCTTCGATTTTCGGCCACGCTTCTTAGGCTGAGCCTGCCGGGCAGGTGCTTCAGCCTTGGCAGGTGCTTCGGCGGCGCTTTCGGTCACGGCATTATCGCCATCGGCTGCCGACATTGTTTCATTGGCATCCTTGGCTTTCTTGCCCTGCCCCTTAACCTGTTTGGGCTTAGCCTCTTTAGGCTGACGGCGTTTACGTTCGGTGGCATTGGCTGCCATATCTATAGCTTGCTGATCAAGAATCTTATACATCGTATCATCACGATCGGCAATATTGATTTTCTTCAGTCCCATTGATTCGGCAACGCCCTTCAGTTCATCATCGGACATTGCCCCAAGATCAGAAATATTATACATAAAATTTAAAAAAGATTGAATCGGAGGAATCGACGGCCGCCTTATTCCAAAAGAGCTATGCACACAGCATCAGCCCCTAAAATTACCAGGCATCGAAACCCGAAGCCGGCCGTAAGAATAAAAAAATTGGAATATTGAATTTACCTTTTTCAGCCAGCGGATTCAATCATCCGGCTGACGGGCGCAAGGCCAACGCCTTTCTTTTAAATTGCGACACAAAGATAACAATAATTCATCAAATAAACAACCTCACCACAAAAAAGGTTTCACCCTCCCCCGCCACAAAACGCCCCGCCACATCATCAAACCCGAATTATCGCCAAAACCTAAACTCATAGCAACCCTGTCCCAAAATTCCACTAAGCAACAATAAGAAAGCGCTCCTGCTAAGATGCCAAGAGCGTGGTTTAGGAGCGGCGGCTTCCAGCCGCCGGAAACGGCGCAAGTAATTGATTTGAAGGTTTCCAGACACCAAAATGAGCGTAAGTGTTTGATTTGTAGGTGGTAGGGGTGCCGGCGGCTGGAAGCCGCCGCTCCTATGCGTTT